>JAJCXT010000097.1 GCA_029263295.1 Acidobacteriota bacterium
AAGCCGTCAAGGCCGTCCCCGAGCAGCTGCCGTCGCCCGGCCGCACCGATAACTCCCGCGCCCCCCTCGAGGGTCGCGTAAACGATGGCATCGTCAACCGCGACGAGGTTGGCCACCTGCGTACCGGACACGCCGGGAACGCCTGTGATCGACTCGAACTCTGTGCCGTCGTAGCGAGCGATGCCGCTATCGGTGCCCAGCCAGAGATAGCCGGTCGCGTCCTGGGCAAGGCTCAGTACACGACTCGACGGGAGTCCGTCCGCCGCCGTATAGCGCGTGAAGTGGTGTTGCTGTGCGCGCACCACAGCCGGCGCCGCCACGGCGAACGCCATGACGCCAACCAACCAACGCACCGAGCGGGGCACGACTGTACGCACTTCGAGCAAACACCTCCCGCCTCCGCGCTTGTCGAAGGCAAGGCCGATCATTAATGATCAGAGATGACTATTTAAGTCTAATTCTGTCCCGTAGCAAGGTTCAATCACCTTTTGCGCTCGTTGCAGGGAAATATGAGCGTCCTGGCGAGCACGTCTCGGGGCCGCCCGTCGCCGCGATCCGTCGAGCGGAGACGCGCCGGAGGCTGCTAGAATTGGGTGCTTCCCGCCCCGATAACACATGAGCATCCATGAACGAGCCGACACCCATCGAGCCTACGGAGCTCGAAGAACTGATCCGCGGCGCTCTACCCGGAGCGCAGGTCGAGGTGACGGATCTGACCGGCACCCGCGACCACTATCGCGTCGAGGTCGTCTCCGACGCATTCGACGGGAAGACACTCGTGCAGCAGCACCAGATGATTTATCGCGCGGTGGGCGGCCACATGACGCAGGCAGTTCACGCTCTCCAGATCCGCACGCGAACACCCTGAGGAACCGAACATGACCGAGCAGCTACAGGAACAGATCCAGGCACAGGTGGCGGCGAGCCCCGTGCACGTCTTCATGAAGGGCACGCCAGCGATGCCGCAGTGCGGCTTCTCCAAGGCCGTGTGCGACGTGTTCAACGCGCTTGGCGTCCAGTTCACCGCGACCAATACGCTCGAGAACCTCGACGCATACCGCGGCGCGCTGATGGCCGAGACCCAGTGGCCGACCATCCCTCAGATTTTCGTCGGCGGCGAGTTCATCGGCGGCTGCGATATTCTCATCGAGATGTACCACAAGGGCGAATTGCAGCAGATGCTGGGTCTCCAGGCACCTGCGGCGGCCGACTGACCCTTGCTGCGATCAGCCGCGCGTCGCCCTCGGCCAGGCTGACCGGGATGCGGATCACGGGCCTGCTGAGGAGCTTCGCCAGCGCCCTCGGGGCCGCGGCACGCGACTTCTGGTTCCAGAACCGCTTCAACGACTGTGCCGCGATTTCGTTCTATGCGCTCCTGTCGATCGTGCCATTGGTGGCGCTCGTGGTAGCGGTTCTCAGTCGCTTCATGGGTGCCACGACGGCCGACGTCGAGCAACTCCTGCAGGACGGGGGGCTCATCGTCCCTGAGTTCGGCGAGGTCGTGAACAGCGCCGTGGCCGAGATGGTGCGTTACCGGCGCACCATCGGCCTGGTGTCACTGGCGATCACCGTCTGGTTCGCAAGCCTGGTCTTCGGCTCGATCCAGTCGGCGTTCGACCGCATCTTCAAGACCCACCACCCGCCGCTGTGGGGATTCATGAAGCCCCGAATTGTCGCACTCGGCGCCGCGGTGCTGCTGATGCTGAGCTTCGTGTTCAACACGATGATGACCGTCGCGCACAACATCGAGGCGCCGCTGCCGGCGCGCGTGATCAGCTTTCTCGAGCAGGCGACCATCCTCAACGTGACGTCCTCATTCGCGCTGGACATGTTTGTGTTCATGCTGATCCTCTACACGCTGCCGCCGCGGAGGCTCCACGACTGGCGGATGGTGATTCCCGCCGCGCTCATAGGAGCTCTGGGATGGCGCGCCGCGCGGTACGGCTTCGGCATCTACCTCGGCTATGCAACCGCGACGATTACTTTCAGTGGCTCTGCGGGTGCCGCCGTGATCTTCATGCTGTGGATCTACTACGCGGCGCTTGTCCTGCTCTACAGCGCCGAGTTACTTGCCGCCCTGGACCATCTGCGCGGCGAAGCCAACGCGCGGGCCGCCGCCTAGCCGGGGTCCCGCACGGCTCTCAGGAAGCGCTGCCCGCGAGTTCGGCGGCCATCTCCGCCATGGAGTTGCGGATGTCCGCGAGCGCCGCTTCCATCCGATCACCGTGCGTGCGAAACGACAGCACGCAGATGCGGATGACGAACTTGCCGTCCAGACGAGTGCTGGTCAGGTAGACGTGATTGCGTAAGTTGATTCGCTTCATCAAATCGCGATTCAGCTCGTCGAGATCAGCCGACTCAACCATGGCAGGCGTCCAGCGCCACGCCACGACCGTCACCTGCGGCGCCGCCACGATCTCCACCTCCGGCATGGACTCGAGTTGTGCGGTGGCCCACTCGATCAGATCCAGTTTCTCGTCCAGCGAGTCGCGAAACGCCTCCAGGCCATGGCGCTTCATGGGCAGCCATACCTTGAGGCCGCGGAACCCACGCGAGAGTTCCGGCGAGATCTCACAGAAGTCCACCATGTCGGCATCGTCTTGCATCGGCGGCATGTACTCGGCACGCACGGTGTGCGTGCGATGTAACGCGCCACCGTCGCGAACGAGTAGACAGCCCACGCCGTAGGGCAAGAAGAGGCTCTTGTGAGGGTCGAGGACCACCGAGTCGGCTCGTTCCATCCCGACCAGCGCCTCACGACCCCGCGCGGTCATGGCGAAGAATCCGCCGTAGGCTCCGTCGACGTGGAACCAGAGGTCTTCCGCCGCGGCCACATCGGCCAACGCGACGAGTGGGTCAATTGCGCCGCTGTTGGTCGTACCGGCGCTGCCCACGATCAAGAACGGACGACGACCCGCGGCCCGGTCCTCTCCGACGGCTTTCACCAAGGCGTCCACATCGAGCCGAAACTTGCCGTCCGACGGCAACACGCGAACGGCGCTGGAGGGAAACCCCGCCAGTGACGCGGCCCTCGATACTGAGTGGTGGGCCTGGTCCGAGACGTAGATCACGCCATCGAGGAAGTTCTCTGGTAGTCGCTCTCGGCGCGCCGTCACGATACCCGTGAAGTTGGCGAGCGAGCCCCCGCTCGTGAGGATTCCGCGCGCCGCGCTCGGGTATCCGATGATGTCGGCGAACCACGCGACTACATTCGCCTCGAGTTGAGCGAGCACAGGCGCGGCGGCGAACACGCCGACGTAACGATTCACCGAGTCCGCGATCCAGGCTGCCAGGGCCGAGTCGAACAGACCACCACCAGGGATATAGGCCAGATACCCCGGGCCCGCGGTGTTGAAGCTACGCGGCACGGCCTCCGAGAAGAGGTAGTCGAGCAACTCCTCCAGGTCGCTGCCGGTGGTGGGAACAGACTCGCGCGCCCTCCGCACCGCACGAGCCACATCCTCCGTGTCCGCGTTGCCGCACGCCGGCTGATCGGGCAGCGACGCCACATGGTCGACGATCCGGGCTGCCACGGCGTCGATTGCAGCGCGCATCTCCACACTGTTCGGTTCGAGCGGCCACTCCGTCGCAGGTTGAGCTGTGTCCGGGCCGGGCGGAGGGTACTGCGGGTCGTGGCTCATGGTCTGCCTCGATACAGGAAAAGCGGCCGCGCGCACAACCGCGGCGGCCACCGCGGCGGATGCTACCATGGCGCGCCTCTCCTTCCCTCCAGCCTGCGGACCATGTCGCTGGAGGTCTCCCGACGTGAGGTCAGGGCCATTATGTGCGGACGTTTCACACTGCGAACACCGGCCGCCATCCTCAAGGACTACTTCGGCCTCGTCGATCTCCCTGGATTGACGCCGCGCTACAACATCGCTCCTAGCCAGCAGGTCGGGGCACTGCGCACTACCGATGCCGCGCGCGAGTGGACCGAACTGCGCTGGGGGCTGGTTCCGAACTGGGCCAGGGAGCCATCCGTCGGCAATCGGATGATCAACGCGCGCGCTGAAACCGTAGCGCGGAAGCCCGCTTTCCGAGAGTCCCTCGAACAGCGACGTTGTGCGATTCCGGCGGACGGCTTCTACGAGTGGCAGAAGCTCGAGGGTGGCGGCAAGCAGCCCTATTACCTGAGCCGCGCCGGCGGCGAGCCGTTTGCTTTCGCCGGCCTGTGGGATAGCTGGCGCGACAGGGCCTCCGGGCTGGTGATCGAATCGTGCACCGTAATCACGACAACTCCGAACGAATTACTCGCGCCGATTCACAACCGCATGCCCGTGATGCTCGACAGCGAAGCCGTCACCGAGTGGCTACGAGAAGATGCCGTGCCTGGAGCCCTTGATGTTCTCCTGCAGCCGTTTCCGGCCGGCCTGATGCGCGCCCAGCCCGTCAGCAATCATGTCAACCGACCGGCCAACGAAGATCCCCGCTGCATCACTCCAGCGAACGCAGCAAAGAGCCCACGCCGCCTTTTTTGAGCCGCCGGCGCGCCGTCCGGCACCGTCGGCTGCTAACTGCTGGCCACAGTAGTCCGCTCGGCGCGGCCGTGCGGTCGATTTGGGTTCGTCGCCGGGCGCCAGGAATCTACGCTGCAATGCATCACCCACAAGGCCACGCGCAGAGTCCTACCCAGCATGACTTCGTCCCCAGAATTACGGCTTCTCTCGTCGTGCCCCGATTCGGCCGGCAGCCAACCGGACGAGTACTCTCGCCGGGTCCTCGATGCCGCCCGATGGGCCGAGCAGGCGGGCCACAGCGCTCTGCTAGTCCATTCGAACAATCACCTCAGTGACCCCTGGGTGGTAGCCCAGATGGTCATGCACGAGACGAAGCACATCGCGCCGATCGTCACGGTGCAACCGCTCTACTCACATCCGTACGCGGTTGCCAAGAAGGTGGCGACGTTGGCACAGCAGTATGGACGGGCACCGCACCTGAACCTCGCTTCCGGCGCCTACCGTGCCGACCTGTTGTCACTCGGCGACACCACACCCCATGACGAGCGCTACGCCCGCCTGGTTGAATTCGGCAAGGTCGTTCAACAACTGCTTCGCTCCGAGGATCCCGTTGTCTTCGACGGCAACTTCTATCGCCTCCACAAGCCAGCCGCGTTGGCTCCACTAGGGCGATTGCAGCAGCCGAATTTTTTCGTCTGTGCCACGAGCGAGGCGGGCCGCGACGCTGCCCGGGAGCTCGGCGCGACGACCGTTCACCACGTGACCACGACGGCCGCCACGGCGACGCAGTGCATCCGCCTCGGCGTGATCGCTCGCGAGACAGAGGAAGCCGCATGGGACGCGGCACACGCGAGATTCCCCGTGAACCACGCGACACGGTTCGCCCACCGCCTGGATTTGGCGTGGTCCGACTCGCGCTCGCAGGCAGAACTCCAGGCCGCAGCCGACGGGGAGGAGAACGGCAGCCCTCATCTGTGGCTGACGCCGTTCGAGAACCGCCAGGCTCACTGCGCCTACGTTGTCGGCAGCCACGCCGATGTCGCGCAGCAGGTGCGTCGGTGGATGGACACTGGCACCCACACGTTCCTTCTCGACGACCCCGGTAGCGAATCAGACTTGGAACATACGCGACTGGTCTTCGAGCGGGCATGGAAGCGCCACTGCTCACCGCTCGCCGTCAGCGCCTGAGTCCGGTTGCGTCTCCGGCGTTAGCCTTCGTCCGCGCGCGCGAGAATCGCTTGCTCGAGTCGCTCGAGCGCTTGCTTGGTGAGAGTGCGGGACACCATCTCCAGCAGTCGTTGCCCGACGCCGGCAACCTTGCCACCGACCTGCACCTCGACGTCGTAGCTCAGCAACGTGCCCGTCTCGGCCTCCGCCAGCCGCACTTCGCCTTCGCCTTCGACGAATCCCGGGACTCCGCGCCCGTGCATCTTGAGCCTGTAGGATTCGGGCGGCGCCAGGTCTGAGAGTTCAAGCCGACCGTCGAAGCGCCCCTGCACAGGGCCGACGCCAAGCGCCAGAGCGCCCGTAAAGGTGTTCTCGTCCACCCGCTCCAGCCGCTGGAATCCGGGGAGCGTTCCAGCCAGGACTTCCGGATCGAGCAAGGCGGCCCACACCTCGTTGCGGGGCGCGGCGATCGTGTACTCTCCGGCAACTCGCATAGCTAACTCCTCGGAAGGTTGGCCGCCATTGTATCGATGCTCGAGCAACCCGTGACAAGACTCGCCTATGGTGTCGACGAGCGCCCGAAACGCGTATGGGAATCGCTGCTGTACGGGTGGCAGCATACGCTGGTTGACATCTCGCCCTTCGTGCTACCTCTGGCGGTGGCCAGCGCGATCGGCATGGACCCGTCGCAGCAGGCCGAGTTGATCAGCTTCACCCTCCTTGCCATGGGGGTGGCCACGCTGATCCAGACCACTGTCGGCAACCGACTCCCGATCATTCAGGGCCCATCCGCGACGATCATCGGTGTCATGGCTCCGGTGGGGGCACAGCTGGGTGCGGCCGCGATGTGGGGCGGGGCGCTTGTGGGTGCCGCGGTGGAAACACTCTTCGGCGCCACGGGGGCCCTCGGACTATTGCGCCGGTTCTTTCCGCCGCTCGTGTCGGGAGTCGTCATCATGACGATCGGCCTTTCGCTCGGACAGCTAGCGGTACGGCTATCAATAGGGTCCGGCAGCCCATCCGAGGTCAGTTTCGCGGCGGCAACCGTGGCGCTCGTCCTGGTGCTCCAGACCTTCGGCCGCACGATTGCGGGCGGTCTCGTTGCGCGCGCTGCGGTGTTCCTGTCGATCTGGATCGTCGGTCTCCTCGTCGGCGGCGCACTCGGGGAGGTGGACTGGGCGTTCGTGGCGCAGAAGCCATGGCTGCAGGTGCCAAGGCTTTTCCCGCATGGATCGCCTCTCGGATGGGATTACAGGATGGTCGCAGTCGCGGCGATCTTCGCCGGCTACCTGGGCTCCATGGTCGAATCCGTCGGCGACTACGTGGCGACGTGCGAGGTCGCGGGAGAGAAGTTCGAAAGGCGCCATGTTGATCGCGGCATCGTGGCCGAAGGGGTCGGGTGCCTGGTAGCTACCGCGCTCGGTGGCATGCCCTGCACCAGCTACACGCAGAACGTAGGTATCATCGCCGCCACGGGCGTCGCCAGCCGGCATGTCGTGAGGATCGCGGCCTGCATCTTGCTGCTCTACGGCCTCTGCCCGAAGTTCGGGGCGCTCCTCGTCGCCTTGCCACGACCAGTCCTCGGGGGCGTCTTCCTGATCGTCTGCGCGCTCATCGTGATGTCAGGCGTCGGCCTGCTCCGCCGCGCGGCGAACACAGCCGTGAACCGCCTCGTGGCCGGGCTTTCGCTGCTCACGGCGCTCGGCGTGCCGCTCTACGTGACCAATGGTCTGGGCGGTGCGTGGCTGGAGCAATCGGCCATGTTCACTCGCGTCGCCCTCACCAACCCGATAGTCCTCGGCGTCGCGCTCGCGATCACGCTGAACGCGGTCTTGAACGGCGTCCGCGAGGAACCGAGTCAGTAGAAGACGCCGGCGCCAAGACCAGGACCCGTTTAGTCGACAAGCACCGCCGGTTGTGGCAACGGCCGCAGCTCCTGCAGACGCGCTGCGGCCGCCAGGACCTGCCCCTCAGCCGCCTGCGCGCCGACGATCTGCAGGCCGACCGGCATGCCTGCAGCATCGACACCGGCCGGTACCGAAGCGATCGGTAGGCCGGTGAGACTGAGAAGGAACGTCGGGGCGACCCAGTCGATATAGGTCTCCATCGGATTGCCCGCAATCGTCTCCGGGTAGTTCTGCTCCACGGGGAAGGGCGAGATCGCCATGGTCGGCGTGAACAGATGGTCGAAGGTCTGCAACAGCGCCCTGAATTGATCCCACACGCGCCCTCGCACGACTTCAGCCTGTGCCAGATCTCGTGGGTCGATCGCCAGCCCCGCCTCGACGTTGCTGCGCAAGTTGTCGCCAAACTCCGCGATGCGATCGAGGCGACCCCTCTGCTGCGACAACATCCAGTGGCCGCGCAATGCGAGAAAAGCATCGCGCGCATAAGAAAGATCCAGGTCGATTTCCTGGACGCGCGCACCGGCATCGGCCAGAGCATCCACCGCCGCGCGGCAAACAGCGCCGACGCTGGTATCGACACCTATGCCGGCGATGTCGGGGCAGTAGGCCACTCGCATTCCCTCCACCGGGCGCGACCGCACGGCTTCCTCAAAGTCGCGGAAGTCGACGAACTCACCGATTGGTGCCAGCGGACTTGGGCCCGCCACTGCCTGGAGCGCGAGGGCCAGATCCTCAGCCCGCCGCGCCATCAGACCCGTCACCTGCATCGTGTCCCACGGATAGTCCGACGGCCACGTCGGTATCAGCCCAGGGGTCGGCCGCAATCCCACGACACCGCAAAACGCCGCGGGGATCCGCAGCGATCCACCAAGGTCTGTCCCCTCCGCCAAGCCGATCATGCCTGTGGCCAGAGCCGCTGCTCCACCGCCGGTCGAACCGCCCGCCGAGCGGCTCGTGTCCCACGGATTGAGTGTCGCCCCGAATACCTCGTTGAAGGTATTGCCGCCAGTCGCGAACTCCGGGGTGTTGGTCTTGCCCAGGATGATGCCGCCGGCATCGCGAATCCGCTGCACCACCACGGCGTCGATCTGCGCCACATGATCCGCGTAGAGCGGGCTACCGAAGGTATGGCGCAGGCCGCGCACCGGAGTCACGTCCTTGATGCCTACCGGAACACCCGCGAGCGGCCCCACCTCGTCACCCGCCGCGAGCCGGGCCTCGAGATCTCGCGCCTGGTCCATGGCGGTGTCCGACCGCGTGACCACAGCGTTGATCCGCGGATTGACATCGCTGAACCGTTCGAGCGTCGCCTGCATCAACTCGACAGGCGACAACGACCTCGCCGCGATACGCCGTGCCTGCTCGGCCGCGCCAAGGAGAAGGATGTCGTCGCTCACGCTGCTCACCTCTGCGTCTTCGAGGTCGCGGGTCGTTTGGTCGGGGTATACACCTGACTACTCAGTCCTCGACGAAGGCAACGACGCGGCAGAATGCGGCCTCCCCGCCTTTGAACAACCAAGGGAAAACGCCGAGCGTCAGGCGGCGGTCCTGCAGGTCCGGACTGTTGATCTCGCCACCGAGATTCTCCACGTGCATGCAGTCGTGCGGGAAGAGCGCGTTGTGGGTGAGTTGATAGTCCTCGTCGGGAAAGAGCTCCGCGACACCCTCTGGACCGCCGAACTTCTCCTCGCACTGCTTCCGCACCCGGTCGCAGTGATTGAACATGCCCTTGCCCAGGAACCTGCCGATGGGCAGGTTCATCGGGTGGTCTGTCGAGATCGCGTCCAGCCCCCAGACGTGGATCTTCTTTTCCAGCAACCACGGGACCAGATCAGGATGCGCACCGGGGTGACGATGAATGTACTTTTCCTCATCAGGTTCGGCGCCAAACTGCGCGTACTTTTCCCAGCCGGTGTGTAAGAGCAGGATGTCACCCTCGCGCACCTCGACGTGCGCTTCGATCATCTCCGGCGTGTAGACATCCAATTCGTCGAGCTCGGATGCGAGGTTAACGATGACGCCGGGTCCGTACAGCCAGTCGAGCGGCAGCTGGTCGATCGTCTTGCCGCCGGTCACGAAGTGGCGCGGGGCATCGATATGCGTGCCGATGTGGTTGGACGTCTGGATGTACTGCGCGTTCACCCCCTGCTCCGACTTGCGCTTGATGTACTTCACCTCGAAGGGCGGATAGTACGGCCAGTTGCTCACTTCTTGATTCAGCGGCTGTGACAGATCACGCGGTTTCATCGGACCTCCTAGTTCGATTTCTGAGGCGCGATCGTATCGCGCATGAAGAGCCAGTAGGCAACGAAACTGACGCCGGCCGCCGAGAACCAAGAACCCTGAAAGAGCACATATAGCGACGGCACCCACAGTCCCACCAGGGCGGCGAAGATGCCGAGGCCCATCGCCACCATCGCCTTCCGGTTGATACCGTTGGCGTACGAATAGATCCCCGTTGGCGCATACAGCGCCGCGACGTCGAGCTGCATCCGGCGGACGACGAGGTAGTCACAGATCATCACGCCCCCGACGGCTCCGAGCAGCCCCGAGTAGCTGATGAGCCAGCCTTGATATGCCTCCAGCAACCGCCACGGCATGATCGCGATGCCCGCGACGGCAGCAAGCAGCCCTCCCACCCGGGAGCTGATCCGACGCGGTGCCAGCGCTGAGAGGCTGTTGGCCGGAGCGACGACGTTCGCCGCGATATTGGTACTGAGTGTTGCGATGGCCAGGACCATCATGGCAACCACACCGATCAAGGGACTCCCGGCCTCCGCCGTCACCCGTGCGAGCAAATCCACGGGGTTCCAGATCGCCTCACCGAACAAGATCACCGTGGCCGCGGTTACCGCGACACCGATGAAGGCGAACAGGGGCATCGTGGTGAGCAGTCCGATCGCCTGCCCGAAGACCTGGTCCCGCTGACTCTGCGCGTAGCGCGTGAAGTCCGGGATGTTAAGCGACAGCGTCGCCCAGTAGCCGACCATGGCGGTGAGCCACGGCATGAAGAAGCCAAAGAACCATCGCAGGGGCGGCATCGAAGGTTGTTCCGCCGCGAGCGCATCCGACTGCGCGAGGATCTCGCCGATGCCGCCAACCGCGTTCACCGCCCACACCAGCAAGGCGACGCCAACGATGAGCAGGAACGGAGCGGCTGCCGTCTCCATCCATCGAATCGACTCGGTGCCCGCCCAGACGAAGTAGACGTTGAGCAGCCAGAAGGCCAGAAAGGCCATGTACTCCGGCAGCCCGTGACCCATGAACTCGAAGGTGCCACCGAGGGCTCCCCAACCAGGCCACAACGTGGCCAGGATCGAGTGGATCGCGGTGCCACCGATCCATGTCTGGATGCCAAACCAACCGCAGGCCACCACCGAGCGCAGCAGTGAGGGAACGTGAGCGCCGCGAGTACCGAAGGCGGCCCGGGCGAAGGCCGGAAACGGCACGCCGTACTTGGTCCCAACGTGACCGTTGAGCGCCAGCGGCACCAACACGATCGCGTTGCCCAGCAGAATCGTGAAGATCGCCATCCGCCACGACATGCCGGACAGAATCATGCTCGAGGCCAGCATGTAGGTGGGAATGCAGACGCTCATACCGACCCAGAGCGCGGCGATGTTCCATCGACTCCACGTTCGCGCCGACAGAGGGGTAGGCGCCAGGTCCTCGTTGTGTAGGTCCCCCGGCGCCAGCGGCGAGGCGAGGTCGAGCGGCGGTTCGTCGAGGAATCTGCCGACCCAGCTCACGCCTTGGCCCCGCGGACGCGATCGCGAGCCGTATGCAACACCCGCCCCACCAGCACGCGCGCCAGGTGACGACGGAAGTCCGAACTCGCATGGATGTCCGCCGGCGGATCGATCTCCGTTGCCGCGGCCTCAGCAGCCGCGGCGATCGCTTCATCCGCCACGTCGGTCCCATGCAACAGGGCAGCGGCCCGCGCCGCTACGAACGGACCTTCTCCTACCGATAACAGCGTGATGCATGCGTGGCTGCACGTGCCGTCGTCATCGAGCGTAAGCACAGCAGCCACACCGACGAGCGCGTAGTCGCCGTGGCGGCGGGCGAACTCGGCGAATGCAACACCCGTGCGCGCGGCCAATGCCGGAACCTCGATCCCCGTCAGCAGCTCATCCGGGGCCAGCGCCGTCATCAGCAGTCCGAGGAAGAAATCGTTGGCAGGAATCGTACGTTCGCCCTCCGGCCCACGTGCCCGGAACTGAGCACCGAGCGTCACCATCACCGCCGGCAGCTCGGATGCGGGATCGGCGTGCGCGATGCTGCCGCCGATCGTCCCGCGGCTGCGGACCTGCGGATGCGCAATCCACGGCATCGTCTCGTGCAGGAGTGGCGCTCGCTCGCTGACCACCCGTGAGTGTTCGACAGCGCTCTGCCTCGTCATCGCTCCGAGCGCGAGGCCCCCGTTGTCCAGGGCCTCGATTCCCTGCAGCTCGGCAACGCGGTTGAGATCGATCAGCACCGCCGGGGCGGCAAGTCTGAAGTTCATCGCAGGCACCAGGCTCTGGCCTCCCGCGAGGAGCTTCGCGTCCCAGGCGTACTCGGCCGCCAGCGCCACGGCCTCGTCCAGCGTCTCAGGTGTGTAGTAGCTAAAAGCCGGCGGCTTCATGTGCTCGACCCCGACTCGTGAGCACGCACCAGCTCGAACAGCCGGTTGGGTGACAGCGGGATCTCGCGGATCTCCAATCCCTCGATTCCGAGCGCATCCTCCACGGCCTGGGCGAACGCAGCGGCCGTGGGTATGCAGCCCGCCTCGCCTGCACCCTTGACGCCTAATGGTGAGTCGGCCGCGGGAGTCTCGACATGGTCGATGCGCACGCGTGGCACGTCGGTGGCCGTCGGCAGCAAGTAGTCCATGAACGATGCGTTCTGCAGCTGCCCGTTGTCATCCATAACCAGTTGCTCGAAGAAGGCGTTGCCGATGCCCTGCGCGACGCCACCCTGGATCTGACCATCGAGAATGAGTGGGTTGATCACCCGACCGCAGTCGTGCACCACCACGTAGTCGACGATGCGCACATCGAAGGTGTCCGCATCGACCTCTACGCGCATGGCGTGGACCCCACTGGCCGTTGCGCCACGCGACGGCCCGAAGTAGGCGGTCGCCTCGAGGCCTGGCTCGGTACCCGTGGTGACCGCGCCACGCAGCGGGTTGGCCCGCCCGGCAAGCTCGCCCAGCGCCATCTTCCGGGACGGATCATCGACAACCTCTACCCGACCGTCGCCAAGCTCGATCCGGTCGCGCCCCACGCCGAGCTCCTCGGCAGCCAGCACGAGGATCTTCTCGCGCACTGCCGTCGCGGCTGCGTGGCACGCGGTGCCCGCCACCACCGCGCCGCGGCTGGCAAAGGTCCCCGTGCCCCAGTGGAACTCGCGCGTGTCACCAGTAACAACGTGAACATCGGCGACGTGCACTCCAACCTGGTCGGCGACGATCTGTGCCAGGGTCGTGAAGTGCCCCTGCCCCTGGGTGCCGATGCCGGTGGCCACCTGTACCTGCCCGGACGGCTCCACAGATACTCTTGCGCCCTCGTAAGGGCCGATGCCCGTGCCCTCGACGTACGAAACGACGCCGATTCCAGTGCGCTCACCGGTCGCGCGCGAGGCTTCTCTGCCACCATCGCGCCATTGCCCGTACCCGATCATCTCGGCGGCGCGCGCCAGTGCCGGCTCGTAGTCGCCGGAGTCGTAGGTGAGCGATGAGAAGTCCTGATACACGAGGCCATGATCGTGCGGGAAGGCGTACGGCTGCAGGTAGTTGCGCCGCCTAATCTCGACTCGATCGATGTCCAGTTCACGTGCAGCGATATCGAGCAGCCGCTCCATCACGAACACGCCATGCTGCCGACCCGCGCCACGCACCGGTGTGACGATCGGCCGGTTCGTGAACACCACGGTGAACTCGGAGTGGTAGGCCGGCACGTCGTAGCAGCCCAACAAGGTGCACTGGGCGTTGATCGGCACCGTCAGCCCATACGGGTCATAGGCCCCGGTGTCGTGCAGGAACACGTCGCGCACGCCGAGAATGCGACCGTCCGATGCCAGTGCCATCTCCGCCTCGTGGACCTGCCCGCGCTCCTGGGTGGTGGCGTAGAAATTCTCGGTACGATCTTCGATCCACTTCACGGGCCGGCCGAGCTGCATGGCGATCCAGGGAACCACGACCTCCTCGGGATAGAACATCATGATCTTGGGGCCGAAACCGCCGCCGATGAATGGCGCGATGACGTCCACCTTGCGCTCCGACAATCCGAACATCCCCGCAAGGCCGTTGCGAATGGGAATCGGTGCCTGCGTGGTATCCCAGATCGTGAGTTTGGCCTCGGCCTTGTCCCACTTCGCCACGACACCACGGTTTTCGATGGCCGCGGAGGCGCCGCGGTCGTAGTCGAAACGGCGCTTGATTACCAGATCTGCCGCCGCGAGGGTCGCCTCATAGTCGCCCTTACTCTGCACGCAATGGGCAGCAAGGTTGCTATCGAGATCGTCGTGGATCGTCGGCGCATCCGCTGCAAGCGCCCCCTCCAGGTCGACCACCACGGGTAGTGGATCCATGTCCACAACCACCTCTGCGATGGCATCCTCGGCGATGTACCGGCTGATCGCGACGATCGCCACGATCGGTTCGCCCGCATGCAGGACACGGTCTTTTGCCAGCGGTACGTGACAGCGTTCGTGGAAGACGATGTCTTCGATCGGAGGCGGCGGTACCAGGAGCGGCCCGGGCCGCCAGAGATCGCCCAGATCGTCAGCCACATAGACGGCAACCACCCCGGGAAGCGCGATCGCCCGCTTCACGTCCACCGAACGAATCCGTGCGTGGGCGAAGTCGCTGCGCACGAACGCGACATGCAACATGTCCGGCAACTGCACGTCATCAATGAACTGCGCGCTGCCTGTCAGCAGCACCTTGTCCTCATTGCGAGGTACGCGGCGGCCAAAGAAAGGGGCATCTCTCACTTGGGGGCCTCACGATCCTTGGCGACCCGCTGCACAGCATCGACAATGTGCTGGTACCCGGTGCATCGGCACAGGTTTCCCGAGAGCCGCTCGCGGATCTGCCCTTCGTCAAGCTCGCTGAGTTCGTCCAGGTTGGGGGCCAGGCTCATGAGAATGCCGGGGGTGCAAAATCCACACTGCAACGCGTGGCACTCGTTGAAAGCCGTCTGTAGCGGATGCAGTTCGCCATCCGCCCCCGCCAGAGACTCAACGGTCTCGATCTCGTGGCCAGCCGCCTGGACCGCAAACATCAGGCATGCGCGGATCGGGTCGCCATCGAACAGCACGGTGCAGGCTCCGCAAACGCCGTGCTCACAACCGACGTTGGTACCCGTCAGACCGACCTCGTGGCGCAGGAAGTCCGTCAGCAGCAGCCGCGGCTCCACGTCCGCACGCACCTCCGCTCCATTGACCTGCAACACGATCGAGATTGTCTGGTCGACGGCATGTCCCACGGCGTCGAACTATACCCGCATTGAGCCGGGTCCGAGCCTGCTCCACTTGCGACGGCGCGAGTTGGTATCCTGCCGCCCTCGCGTCATCTGCTCGCACAACGCTTGGATTCACCGCATGAGCCGGCTTCAAATCGCCGCAGTCCTGCTCCTCACCACAGCCTGTTCCGACCCGCCGCCTCCGTGGCCGGAGGTCAAGAACGTGGTGTTCATCACCATCGATACGCTGCGCGCAGACCATACTTCCGCTTACGGTTATCCGGTGCGGACGACTCCGTTCCTGGAGCAGATGGCCGCGCAGGGCGTGACGTTCGATCGCGCCTACGCGCACTCCTCAACAACAGCGCCCTCCCACTCCTCGATGTTCACGGGGCTCTACCCGATCCAACATCGGGTCCAGACCAATGGCCAAAAGCTGGACGGCCGCTTCACTACGCTGGCCAGCCATCTGGCCGCCGCCGGCTGGCGGACCGGCGCGTTCGTGAGTGCACCGGCGCTGTTCGACGGCTCCAATGTGCGCCGCGGTTTCACCGACTACGACTCGCCGCCCGAGTCCCATGGTCATCCCGGACGCAACTACCGCCCGGCGAACGAGACGATCGAGGCCGCGGCAAGGTGGCTGCGGCGCTCCCTGCGACAGGACGATCCCTTCCTTCTCTGGGTCCACCTGTACGACCCGCACAGCCCGTTGCGGCCGCCGATCGGGCACCTCCGCGCTATTCGGCCCCGCGACCCAGTTGCTGGAGAAGCCCGCCGGGCTCTGATGCGTTCGCGCTTCATCGACCAGAGCGTTCCGGGCATCCGCCGCGAGGTACTTGCCTATGACGCAGAGGTACTCTTCGCCGACACCGAGCTGCGGCGCCTGTTTCGAACCGCCAGCGCTAACGGCGCGCTGGACAGCACGCTATGGGTGATCACCTCCGACCACGGGCAGGGGTTAGAGACGCACGGATGGTTCGGCCATCACGTGCAGATCTACAACACCGAGTTGCACATCCCGTTGATCTTCGTGTTTCCGGGCAACTGGCAGGCCGGCCGCAGAGTCACCGAGGAGCTGGTCTCCCACGTGGACCTTACGCCGACACTGCTGGAGGTGCTGGGCGTTCAGGCGATGTCACAGGCCTCGCCGATTCAAGGCCGGTCAATGACATCGCTTTTCCTCGACGACCCTGCCTGGGGGCGCGAGACGGTTTTCTCTGAACGGCGTGTTCAGTCTCGCGCCGCAGGCACGCGCGCCGCGAACGAGGACGGGACACGGCAGTCGCTGCAGACCCTTGTCCATAAGTACATTCTCTTCAGCGAGGGCCCCGACGAATACTACGCCCTCGACACAGATCCGTACGAGCAGCACAACCTGATCGAGCAGGCCGACGTTGAGGCGCGCCGTCTCCGTGACATGCTCACGACGCTGAACAGCACGCTCGCCGGGAACTTCGACCCCGAAAGCGTGAGTGCGGCTGAGTTGGATCAGCTCCGCGCTATGGGCTACGTCCGATAGCACCAGACACTCCAGGGTGCCTGCGGGTCCCTACGGGTGTCGCTGGCAGCAGGCGCTAGATACCCTGGCGTGTCTCGCGCACGAGTTGGTCAACAACGTCTTTGAGGTTGCCGGTCTCGCGATACGTGGCGAGTTGACGGTCGGCGCTCGTACCGTGCTCCATGATCGTACGCGCGTACTCGACCTCCTCGCGAACATCGAGTTCATCGAGCACGTCGTCGACGAGCTCCAACAGTTCTTCGATGAGGTCGCGAGTCGGCACCGACTCCTGCTCACCGAAGTCGATCAGGGTTCCATCGAGACCCCAGCGCACGGCGCGCCACTTGTTCTCCTCGATGAGGTGCTGCCGGTACGGGCGCCAGGACATGTTCCCGAGCCGTAGCTTGATGAGCTTGGCCACGATGGCAACGATCAGCGAGGCGACACAGATCGCCTCGTCGATGGTCGTGCAGATGTCGCTCTGCCGGAACTCGAGAGTCGGATATGTGGGGTGCGGGCGGATGTCCCACCAGATCTGCGTCGGCTCTTCGATCGATCCGGTACGGATGATCGTCGCGATGAAATTCTGGTACTCGGACCACGAGCGAAAGACCGGCGGCAGGCCGGTGCGCGGCATGTTCTCGAACACGATCGACCGATACGACTTCAGGCCCGTATCGATTCCCTGCCAGAACGGCGAACTGGTGGAGAGCGCCAGCAGGTGCGGCAGGAAGTACCGCGCCTGGTTCATTACATCCATCATCAGCTCTTTGTCGTCGATGCCAACGTGCACGTGCATGCCGAAGATCAACAGCCTGCGGGCGACGTGCTTGAGCGCCTCTTCGTGCTTCGCGTACCGATCAGCCACGGTGATCTGCTGATCCGCCCACTGTGAGAACGGATGCGTGCTGGCGGCTGCGACGTGGAGGTTCTTCTTGTCCGCCAGCTCGCAGATCGTGCCTCGCAACCGAGCCAGCTCCTGCCGGGCCTCCTTCATGTCGTGGCAGATGCGGCTCCCCACTTCCACTTGCGACTGCATGAACTCCGGCTTGATCTGATCCTTGAGGATGTAGCCGCCTTCCTCGAGGATCTCCTGGATATACGAGCTGAGCTCACGGTTCTCCGGATCGATGATCTGGTATTCCTCTTCGATTCCGACCGTAAATTTCGGCAGCTTGGCGGCCATCCCGTCTCCTTGTCGCTGGCAGGAGGAGTGCGTGCGATCGCTGGCGAGCCAGCTACGCGCGGTAGCGCACGATACCGCATCCTCGCCCCAGAACAGAAATGGCTCCGGGGAACAGCTCTCCCCGGGGTCGGTCGGAACCTGCCGCCGCTCTACTAGTCGGACGAACGAATGTTGTTCAGACGCGTTGGCTGCTTGTCGTAGTCGTCGCTCAGGCGGCGGCGCGGTTTGTGTTCGCCTTACTCGGAGGTCGACGGTGCCTCACGGCGCGCCGCGGCACGCTCTTCAATCAACTCGCGCACGCGCTCCAGCCGCTTGCGACGCGTCTGAGCGCGCTTCGCTTCTCCCACGAACTCAAGCATCTGGCGTCGCAGGCCCGGCGGCAGCAACTCGACCACCTCGAGCCCGCCATCGACGCCCTCGGCCACGCGCATCATGTCATCGGGAATCGGCAACAAGGGCGAGTCGTCGAGCCGCAGGTCCACCTGCACGGTGTCTCCCGTATCGGCGCCCGCGGCCTTGCGCAGCTGATCGTGCAGGAAGAGCCGCAAGCCACCATCGGCACGTCGCACCAGGGTCGTGGAGCGCTCGACTCCACCAACTGTGGCGATGACCGGCGGAAAGTCCCAGTCGTCCACGCGCTCGGCGAATTCCTGCGGCACGTCGATGGCGCGCAAAATTCCCTGCCGGTAGATCACCGCTTCGAAGACCAAGGCGTCCAACGAAGTCCTACAGAAGCGCTGCGGCCCGGAACAGGAAGGCGAGCAGCGCGCCCAGCAGAGCCAGCTGCATCCCGCCGATGAGCCAGCGAGTGACTCTCCAGAAAGGTGCGCTGTGTCGGCGCATGTCGTAGGCGGCGAAACCCATGAGCAACACGGCCGCCCCGACCGAGCTCCAGACGAACAGCGGCTGCCCGTACACCGTATCGGCGACCCCGGCGCTGCCGACGGTCGCGAAGGCGCCACCGAGGTACATGAAAGCGTGGATGCCTGCGAACACCGCCGTTGCCGTCATGCTCGGCCAAACCAGTTGGAGCGGCGGCACGCGATGCGCCTCGAAGGTCTGGTGCAATTGAGTACTCACGAGTCACCTCCTCTCATGAGTCTACTGCCTGGATTCAGCCCCATCCAGGGAGTCGTCGGCATCCTCGAGGGGGAGTTCCCACTCCTCGCCCCATAGGTGGCGGGCGAACCAGATCCAGTTGTGCCAGGTGGCCACCAGTCGCTCCTTGGGTTTGGTGATGCCGTGGCCGAAACCCTTGTAGATAACAAGCTCCGTGTCGACGCCCACATCCTGAAGGCCCTGGTAGAGCTCGTAAGCGTTCGGAGTGGGCACCCGCCGATCGAACTCGCCATGCTGGATCAGCGTCGGCGTTGTGGCCTTGGCGATGTTCGTCATGGGCGAGGTCTTGGCGTAGATGTCCGGGTCGTTCCAGGGAGTCCCTTCGAGGTACTGGCGCGTGAATCCGTGGATGTCGGTGTTCACGTAGTAGGTCATCCAGTTCGAGATCCCGGCACCTACGGAGATAGCCTTGAACATGTCGGTGTTGGTGGTGAGGAAGGCCGAGATGTAGCCGCCCTGGCTCCAGCCCATCGAGCCCATCCTTTCAGGATCGACAATCCCCTGATCCACCAGGTGCTGGACCCCCGACATCACGTCCCAGGCGTCACCCACACCGAGGTTGCGTACGTTGAGCTCGCGGAAGTCGGCGCCGTAGCCCGCCGAGCCGCGGTAGTTCGGCATGAGCACCAACGCGCCTTTCTCGAGCCATTGCTTCACGGGGTACACGTAGGCCGAGATTAGCGCCGGCCGCGAGGTGCCCGTTGGGCCGCCGTGGATCACCACCACGAGGGGGTGACGAAGGCTGGCATCGAAGTCGTCCGGCTTGTAGAGCACGCCTTCGATCTCCGCACCGTCCTCGCTCGTCCAGGTAATGACCTCGCGCGAACCCAGCGACCAGTCCACCACCTGTCGTCCGGTGGTGTTCGTCACGCGCTGCAGGTCAAAGTCGTCCGGACTGCCCACGTACAGCTCGTCGAGGCTGTCGCGACTCGCCGCCTCGACGACTACCGCGGCGCCATCGTCCGAGAACCCGACGCTCCAGATCATCTCGGGTTCGCTGAGACGTTCCGTTACCTCACCGCTCTCCGGATCGAGCAGGAACAACGCTCGCCGCGTGCGCTGTGAGGCGGTGAACCAGACTCCTTCGTCGCGCCATTCCACCAGATTCGGATTCTCGTCGAAGCCCGCCGACAGCACGCGGCGCTCTCCCCCGTCACGCGGCACTACGGCAAGTTCGCTGTTGCCGTAGTACGGGTTGGCGCCGGCGTTAGTGGAGTAGAGGACTTCGGCACCGTCCGGCGACCAGGACGGGCCGCTGTCCGGGCCGTCGTCGGTGACGAGCGCGTGCACCTCGCCGGTGGCCATGTCCACCCACGAGATATCGGCCTGCGGGAACGAGTTCACCTGCGGCGTCGGCCGGTGATCGAACACGATCCTCGCGCCATCCGGCGACCAGCGAAAACTGCCTACGGTGAAGTCTCCTTCGGTCAGCCGTCGGGGTCCCTCCTCGGCCGAGGCATCGATGACCCACAGGTGGGTCATCCGGAAGCTGTCGTCCTCGACCGCATAGCCGCCGTAGCGCTTCGCACGCCGCTTCGACTCGTCCGACTCGGCGTCGGTCGCGCTGAACGCAATGTGCATCCCGTCCTCCGAGAACGCAAACGAACCCACGCCACCTTCGATGTCGGTTAGCTGCATCGCCTCGCCACCGTCCGGACGGATCGTGTAGATCTGGCGGCTGCCGGAACGACTGGCCGCAAACGCCAGATAGCGGCCGCTCGGATGCCACCTGTGCGACCCGCTCGAGCCTTCATCCGTACGCGTCAGCTGGTACGCCTCGATCCCGGGGCCGACGATCCAGATCTCACTGTCGAAACGGTTCGCATCCCAGTCCGCGCTACTCACCGAGTACGCGACGCGGGCACCGTCGGGCGAGATTCGAGGCGCACCAATGCCCTCCACACCGATCACGTCGCGAAAGGCGGCGTCGAGTTCGCTCGATTCCTGCGCTCCGGCGGCCAGAGGCGTCGTGGTGAGGACGAGCCCCACAGACAGCATGGTCGCGAACACGGCAAGGCTTCTGCGGTTCGATCGCATGGTCGAATCTCCTTATGGCGCGCGCGGCGCCGCTATGGCATTGAGTCGAGCGCGTCGCGCAGTCGTTCCAGATCGGTCTCGTCGTTGTAGAAGTGAGTGGAGCAGCGAATTCCGTCGCCGCGGGCCGACACGTACACGCCCCTGGCGAGCAACTCGTTGCGCATTCGCACGGGGTCCATCTGCGCCTCGGCGTAGACGATCCCGCTACGTTGGTTCTCAGGGCCGGTCGGCGGTAGACGGAGTCCCGCGTCCTCGAGCACCTGACCCAGCCGTGTGCTCAGGTGAAGAACTCGGTTCTCGATCTCCTGGGTGCCGATCGCCTGCAGCAGTTCCAGGGCCGCGCCCAGTCCGAAGATCGCAGCAAACGGAGGGTGCCCCAGTTCGAGCGCGCTGGCCTTGTCGCTCAGGTCCAGCACATCCGAGACAAGCGCATACGGATCGCGGGCACTGCGCCAACCGGCCGCAGTGTGGGCGGCAGGATCCAAATGGCGTGCCGCCGCGTACATCAACCCGAACCCGTACCCCGAGGTAAGCCACTTGTAGCCGCTGCTCACGAGGAAGTCGACATCACCGTGCGATAGATCAACGCCCACGGCACCGAGTCCCTGGGTCGCATCTATCACGAGGAGCAGCTCACGATCCCGGCAGAATCTGCCGAGAGCCCGCAGATCGTAGCGAAACCCCGTGCGGTATTGCACTAGCCCCACCGACACGATGCCCGTCTCGGGCGTCACGACCCGCTCTAATTCTTCGAACGTGGCGCCGCCATGCACCCCGGGCTCGGCGAAGACGACATCGTGCCCGGCTACCATCCACGGGTACGTGACCGACGGGAAGTCTCCGCGCACCAGCACCACATCACCCCGACCCTGCAAACGTGCTGCCACAAGGGTCATTGCGGCCGAAGCGTTCTGCACGAAGGCAATCTCGCCCGAGTCCGCGCCGAGCATCTGGGCGGCCGCCGCACGCACCGCTTCGACGCGCGCTAGCCAATCGTCCCAGTGAACGTCACCGTCGCGCTCGGTGGCCTCGTAGTACTGGATGGCGGCCGCCGCGGCGGCTCGCGATATCGGCGCACCAGCAGCCGTGTTCAGGTAGGCCTGAGTCTCCAGCGCCGGGAACTCGGCCCGATACGCAGCCCAGTCCGTCATCGTGTCGGGTCCTCCGGAATCGTCGTCACGGTCTCGACGTTCATCCGCGACCGAGTATCCACCTGCAGGCTGAATACGTCCGGTCGAGAGTAGTGTCCATCCGTGTCGAGGTACATGCGCCCTTCTTCCGCCGCGGACGGATCGACCTCGGCGTACACCATCGCGTCACTGCCATACACCGGCTCCGTGAGGAGCTTGCCATCCGGCCCAATCAGACAGCTGCCGCCCTGAAGCATCAGCGTGTCATCGTCTCCGGGGATCGACTCCAGAATCTCGAGGGCCGCCGCCTCACGTGCGCCGAGAGTCCGGAACCCGTCGAGCATCTGGCCGCGCGTCATCGCGCAGCCTGACGCCGCGACGAAGCACTGCCCCTCGAAGGCGTATTGCCGACTGCACACCTGATGCAGCTCACGAACCCAAGGCCACTGCGCAACGTGAAGGAGCTCGTGCTTGGCGTGCATGGCGGCACGCGCCAGCGGCATCCAGTGCTCCCAGCAAATGAGTGCACCGACCGTTCCTACCGACGTCTCCGTGGTCTCCAGCGTGCTGCCATCGCCGGCACCCCACAGCAGTCGTTCGGTGTAGGTCGGCGTGAGCTTGCGGTGGATCTTGTGCCCACCCTGACCATCGAACGTGAACGTCGTGTTGTAGAGCGTGGCGCCGTGGTGCTCGTGCGCACCGACCACGACGACGATGCCGGCGCTGTCGGCCGCCGCCAGCAGCCGGGAGAACGGCTTGCCGCCGATCGCCAAGCTGTTGTGGACCAGTAGCCGGTAGAGTGCCTTCGCCCCGGCGTCATCCCACAGTCCTGCCCCGGGCGCGGCGTCGATCCACACGGGATACCCAGGCAACCAGGTCTCGGGAAACACCACGACGCTCGCACCCTGCCCGGAAGTCTCGGTGATTAGCGCCTCGACGCGCGCAACCGTCGCGTCGAGGTTCATGAACACCGGCGCTTCCTGGACCAGCGCGATAGTGAACGGCTGTGCCTGTGCCTCCGTCATGCGCTCTCCGACAACCCCGCCCAGATTTCGCCCAGCACGCGGATGAAATTGCCGCCCAGGATGCCGGTGATGTCGTCGTCGGAGTAGCCACGACCGATGAGCCCCTCGGTCAGGTCATAGCAGCGCTGCGGGTGGTCCACGCCTTCGATGTCGATCTTGTCGCGGAAGGCGTACGAATCCTTGTAGATCGCCTTTAGTTGCGCGTACAGATCGGGATCGATCGCGTCGTAGCCATAAAGGTCGATGTCGGACCCGAGTCCCAGGTGCTCGACCCCGACCATCCGCGCCACGTGGTCATAGTGGTCGAGCATGCTGTCGAGCGTTGTCGGCTCGTGATCGAGCACGAAGTTGCGCACGCTCGTGATGCCCATCACTCCGCCGCTCTCGGCCATGGCCTTGATCGCCTCATCAGGCTTACAGCGGGGATGGCCAGGTACCAGGGCACGGCAGTTCGAGTGCGTGATGAGCACCGGCTGCCGCGAGAGGTCGAAGGCATCCATGGTCGTTTGGTCGCCGCAATGAGACACATCCACCGCCATCCCGACAGTGTTCATGCGCTCGATCACCGCCGCTCCCCAATCGGAGATGCCGCCATCCACGCGCTCAGTCGAACCGTTGCCAATGCGGTTGCGCGAGTTGTAGGTAAGCTGCGACACCCGTTGCCCCAGCGCCCACGCCTGGTCGACTGCTCCGATGTCGAAGGCGAAGTGGTCGGAATTTTGGATCCCGAGCAGGAGTCCGATCTTCCCAGACTCCTTGGCGCGTCCGAAGTCGTCCGCCGAGTCGATGCGCATGAACCTGTCGGAGTGCGCCGCCACGAAACCGTTGTAAGCACCCAGGTACGCGGTCACAGCGAGCTCCGCTTCGCGTCCTCCCCCGACGCCGACGGCGACGTGGAACGAACTCACGCCAGAGGCCACATAGGCGTCGTAGTCCGCCTCGGTGAAGCGACTAGGGTCCCGGAGCCAGTTCTTGTCACCCCCGACCGATAGCTGCAATGGCGAGAGCATGTCGACAACGACCGACCGCTCCATCAGATCGACCGTGCGTGAGGAGTAGTCCCGGCCGGAGCGGGCGAAAACCACGTGCCTGCCACGCCGCACGTATGGCGCTTCGCTCTTGCTCCCCGAGGCGGCACCAGGCATGTCGGCCACCGCAACGCCGGCAACTCCCGTCGCCGCGACCCCTGCCGCTGCCAGCCCACCCTTCAGCACTGTCCGACGCGAGGGTCCCTTTGGCACGCTCATAGATCCTCCTTGGCAGCAGAAAACCCGCGAGGACGGAGTCTACAGTAGCGCGCGTACGTTCTCGGGTGGCCTTCCAAGCGCGGCCCTCCCATCGGGGGCGATCACCACGGGCCGTTCGATGAGCACAGGATGTTTCGCCATCACATTCAGCCACTCGCCGCGGGACAGTTCGGCCTCGGCGAGCCCGAGATCCTTCGCGATCTGCTCGCCCATCCGCACCAGTGCCACGGGGGGAACGCAGAGCGCCTCCAGAACAGCGTCCAGCTCCGCGGCCGTCGGCGGGTCGTCGCGATACCTCCGCACCTGAGTGGCCGCCCCTGCCTCTTCCAGGATGGCAAGCGTGGCGCGCGACTTGCTGCAACGCGGGTCGTGCCAGATCACGTAGTTCATGCGCTCTCCTCCACGGCTTGGCTCTAGCTCACAAGACCCTACCGCGAGGTCGACAGAGGTTCCGCCGCGGGCTGCTAGAATTCAAACTGCCCCTGCGCCAACCGTCCTCGTTGCTCACTTTGGAGGCTCTTCCTATGCGGCGAATTCTGCTCGCCTTCGGCGTACTCATGCTGGTCGGCGCTCCGAGCGCCCTTGCTCAGCAGGTAGCCCCGATCGTCCACGAACTCGAGAACGGTATGAAGTTCCTGCTCATACCGCGACCCGGCGACCCGAACATCTCGGCCGGCTGGATCACCAAGGTCGGTTCGGTCGACGAGAGCGCCGGCATCACCGGTGTCGCTCACCTGTTCGAACACATGATGTTCAAGGGCACCGAGACCATCGGTACCACCGACGCCGAGGCCGACCGCCGGGTCATCGAGCATCTCGACAGCCTGAAAGCCCAGATCCGCGTCCACGAGCAGGAACTCGTGCGCCAACAGCGGATGGGTCTGATCGACGACTGGAAGAGCCCGGAGCACCGGACGGTGGAACACCAGGACCTTCTGGACGACTTCGAGACCGTGCTCGGTGAGCAGAAAGGCCTGATCATCAAGGACGACTTCGACCGAATCTATACAGGCCAGGGTGCTTCCGGCATGAACGCCGGCACCAGCAACGACTTCACCGTC
Source organism: Acidobacteriota bacterium (assembly GCA_029263295.1). GTDB lineage: Bacteria > Acidobacteriota > UBA890 > UBA890 > WLXD01 > WLXD01. The sequence continues at coordinate 25,283 of JAJCXT010000097.1, forward strand.
TACTTCATCAACGTTCCCGCCAACAAGCTGGAGTTGTGGTTCTGGATGGAGTCGGACCGCCTGAACAATCCGGTGTTCCGCGAGTTCTACAGCGAGCGCGACGTGGTGCACGAGGAGCGCCGTCTGCGCGTCGACAGCACCCCGACGGGTCTGCTCGACGAGCAGTTCAACGCCATGTTCTGGGAGTCGTCGCCCTACAGCTGGCCCGTCATTGGCTGGCCCAGCGATCTGTACGGACTCACACGTGGCGAGGCTCTGGACTTCTTCGACGTCTACTACGCACCCAACAACCTCGCGGCCGCGCTGGTCGGCGACTTCGATCCCGATGAGGCGATCGCCTGGGCCGAGAAGTACTTCGGCCGCATCCCCCGCGGTCCGCGCGAGGCTGAGCCGGTCCGCACCTGGGAGATGGAGCAGCAGGGCGAGAAGCGCATGACTGGCACGGCGGAGACCACCCCGCAGGTGCAGATCCGCTACCACACGGTGGCCGACGGGCACGTGGACGAGCCCGCGCTACTGGTACTCGGACAGATCCTGTCGGGACGGACGGGACGCCTATTCAAGTCGATCGTCGAGGAGCAGGAACTCGCGACCCAGGCTTTTGGTGGGCAGAACGGACTGAAGTACGCCGGCTACTTCCAGCTGGTGGGCCAGGCGAAAGGTGACACGGCTCCGGAACAGGTGGAAACGGCGATCTACGCCGAACTCGAGCGCTTGAAGAACGAGCCGGTCGGCGAGCGCGAACTGCAGAAGGTAAAGAACCAAAACGCCGCCGCGGAGTATCGCCGACTGCAGAGTAGCTTCGGCCTGATGGTGCAGTTGCTCATCTTCGAGGCCGGTCGGGGCTGGGACACCCTCAACACTTCCGGGCCTGCCCTACAGGGGGTCACGGCGGAAGACATCCAACGGGTGGCCAACACCTACTTCGAGGCCGACAGCCGCTCGGTAGCGATCTACTACAGGACCGAGAGCGACGAGCCGGAAGACCCACGTCTGGCCGGACTCGACCCGCAGGAGAAGCAGCAGATCGCGATGATCAGCCAGCAACTCGCGGGGGCGACCACCGAGCAGCTGGACATTCTGCGCCAGCAGTTCGCACAGATGGAAGGGCAGTCCGCGCAGGTGCCGCCCGAGAACCAAGACATGTTCCAGGTCATGATCGAGCTGATCCGTGAGCGCATCGCTGAACTCGAGGAGGAAGGCGAATGAACGTCTTCAAGACACGTCACCTACCCTTGCTGCTCACCGTACTCCTGGTCGCGGGTCCCGCCGCGCTCGCTCAGCAGGAAATCGCCAGTCACCCACGCGATCTGGTCTTCGAAGGACTCGCCTTCGATCCTCCGGATGCCTCGCAGTCCCGATACGAGTTGGAACAGGGGGCAGTCGCCTTCGTGGTCGAGGACCACGAGCTGCCGCTGGTGAACATCTCGCTGACAATCCGCACCGGCAGCTTCACGGCAGCGGCTCAAGCGAAACCTGGAGTGGCAAGCCTGACCGGCAGCCAGATGCGTAGCGGCGGCACCACCTCGCTGGCGCCGGCAGATTTTGATGAGGAGCTCGACTTCCTCGCCGCCAACGTGGGCAGCCGTATCGGTTCGACCTCGGGCGGCGCCAACATGAACTGCCTCACCAAGGACGTCGAGGCGTGCCTGGGCCTGTTTTTCGAGATGCTGCGTGAGCCACGATTCGATACCGAGCGCATGGACCTGGCCAAGAGCCAGAGCCTCCAGGGGATGGAGCGTCGCAACGACTCCACCCCCGGCATCGAGGGACGCGAGTGGAGCCGTCTGATGTACGGCACAGAACACTTCAGTACGCAGGCGCTCACAGCCGATGAACTCGACGCACTTACGACCGAAGACCTGGCGGCTTTCCACGAGTTTGCGGTGCATCCGGGCAACTTCATCTTCGCCGTGTCGGGTGATGTCGATCCTGCCGCCATCGTGGCCGCGCTCAACTCGCGCCTGGCCGACTGGCCCGTGGGCGAAACCGCTGGTGACGTCCCGGAGCCTGGTTTCGAGCCGCTGCCCGGCCTGTATCTCGTCCACAAGGAGGACGTGAACCAGGGCCGCGTTTCGCTTGGGCACCTGGGCGCGCGCCTGGGCAGCCCGGACCGCTACGCGCTGCAGATCATGAACGACATCCTGGGCGGTGGCGGATTCACCTCGCGAATCATGTCGCGCGTGCGGTCTGATGAGGGACTCGCGTACAGTGCCGGCACGGCCTTCGGTTTCGGCGTGCACTACGAGGGGAGCTTCCGCGCCTTCTTCCAGTCACGCAGCGAAGCCGTCGCTCGCGCAACAGCAATCGTGCTCGAAGAAGTCGAGCGCATTCGCGACGAGCCGGTCAGCGAAGAAGAGCTCACCACGTCGAAAGCGTCGTTCATCGAGAGCTTCACCCGCAACTTCGCCTCTGCCCAGCAGATCGCCGGCCTCTTCGCCAGCTTCGAACTGCAGGGACGTGACTTTGACTACCTGAACACCTACCGGGACAACATGGCCGCGGTGACAGCGGAGGACGTCATGAGGGTGGCGCGCGAGTACCTGCACCCGGATCGACTCGTGATACTGGCTGTGGGCAACGTCGATGACATGCTCGCTGGCGATCCTGACAACCCCGAGATCATGCTGGAGAGCCTGGCCCCCGCGGGCAACGTCACGCGGATCGCGCTTCCCGATCCCCTCACGATGCAGTACCCGGAGCAGTAGGCAAGATGGCAAGCTCCACGGTTGCGGTCCTCGGCGGCGGCTCCGCCGGTTTCACGGCGGCACGCACCGCCGCCAAGCTCGGTGCCAAGGTGCTGTTCTTCATGGGAGACAACGCCGACGCCGCGTCGCTGTGCGTGAATCGAGGCTGCATGCCCTCGAAAGCGATGTTCCATCCGATCGATACCATGCATCACGCCCGCCGCCAGCGCTGGCTGCGGGTGGAACCGCTGGCCCCGGAGCAATACCTGGGCCAGATCGTCGCCTGGAAGGACCGCGAGATCGCGCGCTTCCGCGCGTATCGGCAGCGCGCGATCGCGGCCCATGCGGGCGACAACTTCGTGATCGTTCGTGCTGATGCCCGTTTTCTCGACGCGAATACGCTCGAGGCCGCGGGGCAGCGGTACAAGTTCGACGCTGCGGTCGTCGCCACGGGATCCACGGCGTTCCTACCGCCCGTCGACGGGATGGATGCCATCCGCGACCTGGTGTGGGGCAGCGATCATTTCATCTCCAACACCGAACTGCCGGAGTCGCTGGCGGTAATTGGCGCGGGTGCGATCGGACTCGAATTCGCGCTCCGTTATGCGCGTCTCGGGTGCGCCGTGACGATCATCGCCCGATCGCGGCCGCTGTCTGCCTATCCGGCGGGCTTCGGCGAGCGGCTGGCGGAGATCTACGAGAGCGAAGGTATCCGGATGATGCAGGCCACCAAGGTGGGCGCCGTGCGCCGCGACGGCGAGGGGATCTTCGTGGTGGAGACCGAGGGGCCGAACGGCAACGAGCCGGTCACCGCGCAGCGTCTGGCCGTAGCGGCCGGACGGCGCCCCGCCGCAGATACTCTCGACCTGTCGGCCGCCGGGATCGAGTTCGACAACGGACACCTACGCGTCGGCGAGGACATGCGCATCGCCGGACAAGACCACATCTTCGCGGCGGGCGACGTCATCGGCCGCCGTATGGTCGTGCACCAGGCCCACATCGAAGCCGGCGTCGCCGCCGAGAACGCCGTGAAGCAGACCTCGCGCAGGTGGCATCAACGTAGCCGCGTAATGGTGGTCTTCTCCGATCCCGAATTCGCGTACACCGGCATGACCCCGGCGGAAGCCGAGGAGACGGGACACAAGATCGTCGCGGGCCACAAGGAGTCTCGTCTGATTGGCAAACTCCACCTCGCCGGCGATGACCACGGATTCGGCGAGTTCATCGCCGACGCCGAGTCACACCAACTGCTGGGTGCCGGCCTGCTGTGCGACGACGCGAGCAACCTCATCCACTTGCC
>JAJCXT010000098.1 GCA_029263295.1 Acidobacteriota bacterium
TTGAGTCTGTTCGTTCAGCAGACGTTGGTGTTCTGCCGCGGCTCGTCGCTGCAGGTTAGTTTGCCCGAGTTGGCCGTAGGCTGCCGCGAGGTTGAGCCAGTATCCGGGATTGTCGGCTTCCAGGTTGATCGCCGCAAGGTATGAGTCTGCGGCGCCATCTGGATCACCCAGTAGCATCAAGACGTTGCCGGTGACCACATGTGTGAGGACGAACAGGGGATTGCTCGCCGCCGAGCGCCGCAGCGGCTCGAGAGCCTCCCGCGGGCGCCCACCACTGGTTAGCAGAAGACCGTACAGGTAGTTGGCCTCCCAGTGTTTCGGGGCCAGCTGACTGGCAGCCGCACAGGCGTCGAAGGCGTCCGCCTCGCGTCCCGTCGAGATCCAGACCTTGGCAGCCGCTACGAGAACGTCTGGATCCTCGGGCGCGATGCCCAGCATCTGCTGCACCGCTTGGTCCACGGCGCCACCGTCGCGCGCCGCGATTCCGGCCGCCAGCTCGTTGCGCGCGGTCTTGAGCTGTTTGTCGCGCGCCTCGTCGGCATTGAACTGCTGCTGCAATTCGTTGAAGCGCCCCATGATCGGAGTCGCCTCCTCGCGTCGCCCTAAACGCGCGAGCGCGCTGGCCAGTCGGTAATGGGCGTCGAGGTGGTCGCTGTCGAGGTCGATGGTGTGCCCGAAAGCTGCGACGGCCTGTTCCAGCTCGCCCTGATCGGCGTGGATGCGACCGATCAGGTAATTCGCTTCGATCTCCTCGAAACCGTTGTCGGCAGCCACCTGCAGCAACGCTAGCGCGCGCGCATGCGCTTCCGGGCGGTCCGCCAGAACGACCCCGAGGGCGTAGCGTATCGAGACCAGATCCGGGTAGAGGCCGATGGACTCCTCGAGCGTGGCAATCGCCTCGTCGTGATCACCGCCGAAGTACAGCGCTACACCGTACAGATAGCGCGCATCGGGATCGTCGGGGACCAATTCAAGGTAACGCCCGAAGTAGTCCCCGGCGACGGCGTGATCGCCGACCTGCATCTGCGCCACGCCGCCGGCCCTCCAGCCGGCCGCGAACTCGGGCGCCATGTCAACGGCGCGCTCGTACAGACTGATCGCTCCCAGCACGTCGCCGACCGCCTCACGCAGCGACGCTTGGCCCATCAGTATCTCTGGGTGATTCGCGTCGAGAGCGGCCGCTCGTTCGTATGCCGCGCTCGCGGAGGTCAGCTTGCCGCGATGCCTGTACGCGTGTCCGAGCCACATGTGGATCGCGGCCGCGGCAGGAAATCGGGTGGCCGCCGCTTCTGCCAGCGCGACCGCGCTCCCGTCGTCGGCATCCATCGCTGCCGAGATCGCCGCCACTGTATCGGCGACGCTGGGCCCGGCGTTCTGCGCGGGCACTGCGAGTGCCGCGGCCAGGAACAGCGGTGCCAGCAGAGTCGCCAGGTTGGGCACCAGAGGGAGCATGGCGTCGGTATTCTCGCGACCTTCGTTGTGGTCGCAGGGCGGAAAAAGAATCGGGGCCCCTCCCCGGGGGGGGGGAGGGGCCCCGACAATCAGTCGGCTACGGCCTAGTAGATGTACCTGAGGCCGAGCTGCAGCTGTCGGACGTTACCTATGAAGGTATCCAGATTGCCGAAGCTGTCGTCGTCGTAGTTGTTCCTGGTGCTGAACTTGTTCGACCAGTTGAAGACGTTGAACGCGTCCAGAAGGATCTGGAAGCTCCCTGCCTTGGTGCGAGCCTCCCAGCTCAGGCGAAGGTCCAGCGTCTTGAAGTCCGGCTGGCGGAAGATGTTCCGCTCCGACACCGTGCCGTTGATCACGGCCCGGTCATTGGTCTCACCGTCGCCATTGACGTCGTCCTCCAGCAGCGCGCTGTAGGGGTTGCCCGTCTGCCAGGTGAACGTACCGGCCAGCTTGAATGCGGCCGGGAGATCACCGTAGCCACTCACCACGACGCGGCTCTTGACGCTGCGATCGGAGTAGCCCCAGTCATCGTCCAGGTTGTAGATGTTGGAGGCCTGGTCACCGCCCGCCGACCGCTCGTTGCTGTCGTTGTCCTTGTCGGACGCGTAGGTGTAGTGGGCCATGCCGCCCCAACCGTTGGAGAAGCGCTTCTTCAGCGAGATGATCGCCGCGTGGTACGTGGACTCGCCGTTGGAGCGGTCGATCTTCCACTGCACGCCGTCCTCGAAGCGGCCGTCGTAGATCAGGCGGCCGAATTCGTCGCGTCCACCCGACCGCAGATTGGTGTCGTGCAACGTCTGCAGGTTGGTGCCGCGAGCGAAGATGTAGTCGAGACCAGCCGTCAGATCCGGCGCGACCTCGTGCTCGAGGCCAGCGTTGATCCGCAGCGTGCGGGAGCTCTTGAAGTTCTTGTCGAACCAGTAGATCTCCTGCTCGGCCGTGATGCCCGCAGGCAGCGACGGCAAGGTGTTCGGCCACAAACCGTCAACCTGGCCCTCAGGGCCGAAGCTCGGGATGAAGAAGATGCCCACGCCCGGGAGTCCGACGGAGGTGAACGGGTTGAAGAACAACAGCGTCGGAGTCCTCGACGTAAACAGACCCGCGGAAGCGCGGAAGACCGTCTTCGGGTCCGGCGCGTAGGCGAAGCCTGCACGCGGCTGCCAGCCGCTCAGGTCGTCCGGTATCTGCTGCGTCAGCGGCCGATCCGGGTTGCCGGTCGGGTCCGGGTTGAACGTGCCTTCCCAGCGCAGACCGTAGTTCACCGTCAACTTGTCGTTGACGCGCCACGAGTCCTGGATGTAGAGGGCCAGGATGGACTGCGTGACATCGAAGTTGTTCTCGAAGTTCTCCGTCGCGACGCCGAAGCTCTGCAGCAGGAAGTCGGTGTCTTTGGCGAAGAAGTTATCGAGCCCGTTGAAGCGGAACTCGCCGGCGGGGAAGCCGGCGAAGAACTCGCCCGTGTCATCGGTCTCGAAGTCGATGCCCGCCTTGATGTCGTGATCGTCGAACAGGTACGAGAAGTTGTCCTGGATCTGGAGCTTCTTCTCGTCGACGAAGATCGGCATGAAGAACCGGCG
>JAJCXT010000099.1 GCA_029263295.1 Acidobacteriota bacterium
GCCCGCGTGCAAAGCGTCGTTGCGGTAGGGCTTGTCGCGGTTATTGGAGTTGCCCAGCAAGCGATGGCGGTCGGCAACACAAAACCCCGTCGAGAAGTGCAGGCCGAGGACCTCGATCCCCAGGTTCTGCATGAGGTTCGCTGCAAGCGTCGAATCGAGGCCTCCGGACATGAGGCCGAGCGCGGATCTTGTCGTCAGTCATAGCGCTAGTTGGTATCCGTCTGCACGGTGTCGGTGCGCAGGGTCGGAGCGTCGCCGGCAGGCCGAGTGATGTGCCGCGGCCGGACGCATCTCGATGATTGATGGAGACCCGAGAGTAGCATGGAGCGCGTCGAACCCATTGCGTCCTCCAGGAGGTTGCTCTCGGTCCGCTAGCTAATGAACCCACCGAGGAACGGGTGCCAGAGCGGATGCGGTTCCTCGGTCAACTGCAGCATCGCAGTGGGGTTCCACAACGGCACCCGCGGCTCGCGAATCAAGGGCATGCCGGCTTCTTCGGGGCTGCGATTCGCCTTGCGTGAGTTGCAGCCAAAGCACGAAACCACGATGTTGCGCCAGGTCGTAGGACCACCCCGAGAGCGCGGCTGCACGTGGTCCAGCGTGAGTTCGGAGGCCGCCTGGTGGCTGCCGCAGTATTGGCATCGGTGGCGGTCCCGCCGGTAGACGTTAGAGCGTGTGAACTTCAAGCGCGGGCGGGGCACGCGGTCGTATTCCATGAGCTGAATAACGCGCGGTACTCGCACGGGCCCCGATGTTGTCGTGACGGACCTGTCGATACTGAGGCTGTGCAGCGAGCGGTTGGCCCATACTTCCCAGGGGTACACCGCGTAGTCGTCGTCGACCGCCTGGCCGCGACCGCCATACACGAGCGCCAGGGCGCGGCGAGCGTTGACGATATTCACCGCCTGCCACAGCCGATTCAGTACCAGAACGCTGCTGTCCAACCCCATCGAAGTCCCCCGTTCGGGCCCTCGGGTCTCTGCCCCGAGCATCTGCCGCCATAGGTTAGACGTTCCGAACGGGCCGCCGAAAGGGGCGACGATTATCTTCGCGTCAGTCGCGCGCTCCATGCTCACGGAGGATCTCGAGCGTGCGATCGAGCGGAAGCGCGGTGACGGTTCCGTTCGGGCCCACTGTCGACGAGGCGGCGAACAGGCTGTTGTAGATCGCCTCTTCGGTGGCCTCGATTGCGGCGAGGAATAGCGGTGACAGGTCCGAGGTTGGCAGAGGCGCGGTACGCGGTCGCTGTCCGCCGATCGCTCCCTGTCGCAAGCCTGGATGAGTAGAGAACGCGATCACGTAATCGCCACTGCCGTTGGAGCCGGAGGCGCCCGTGCGGGCCATGCCCATAAACGCTCGTAGCGCGAGCCTTTCCAGACTTGCGGCATCGACGGGAGCATCTGTTGCTACGACGATCATGCAGGAGCCATCGGGTGTTTCGAGGGCGTCCGGCGCGCTCGCATCGAGTTGCGAACGCAGGTAGTGCTGGCCCAGTTCCACGCCCACCGGCGCGCCGGCGATCTGCAGCACCCCTCCGAAGTTGGTCTGCACGAGTACCCCGACGGTCCAGCTGCCGAGCGTTTCAGGGAGCTGCCTTGATGACGTGCCGATTCCTCCCTTGAATCCGAAGGCGATCGTGCCGGTACCGGCGCCGATACTCCCCTCCTCCACCGTGCCGCCCTGTGCGCCGATGATCGCGCCGCTCACGTGGTCGGGTTCAATCGGACGGGCGCGAATGTCGCTCAGATAGCCGTCGTTGGTTTCGCCGACGACGGGGTTGATCGAACGGACCTCCTCGTTGCCGGGGAGCGCCAGCATGTAGCTGATGAGCGCGTCGGCCGCTCGCGGCACGCTCAGGGTGCCGGTCAGAATGATCGGCGTTTCCAGCGTGCCGAGCTCCTGCACCTGGCTGATGCCGGTCATCTTGCCGAAACCGTTCGCGACGAAGATCGCCGCCGGGACCTTGTCCAGGAATACGTTCCCTCCATGGGGAACGATCGCGGTCACTCCCGTGTTGATCCTGGGCGATGAACGCAGCGTCGTGTGCCCTACCAGGACATCGGCGACGTCGGTAATTGCGTTTGCGGAGCCGGTTGGCAAGACGCCCGGCACGACGCCGAAGTCGCGTACCCTCCCGCGGCCGGTTTCCTGCCCGAAGGCCGGCGGCACCAGGACAGCTGCACAGACGAGAAGTCCGGCCGCCCTGCGGAGATGACTCACTGCCCGAGGTCCTCGATGCTGAACACCGAGCGCTCGAGTTCATCGACGGACACGGCCGGCATTCCGCGCGATCGGCGCTCTTCTTCCACGATACGCATCCGCCGAAGCAACTCGTCGAGCAACGCTTGACCTGCGCCGTCGGCCGCCGCCTGCCTCGGCGTCATGCCGTTGAGTCGCTGCTGCGGCGCATCAGCCCAGCGCACGCACAGGGCTGCGTGGAACTCCGCCAGAACCTGCGCCTCATGCTCGGCGGAGAAACTCTCGGGACGATCGGCGGTGCGGCGACGCGGTTTGGGGAGGAACCGCGCCAGGTCATCCCCCACAGCGACCCGAGCTTGTGCCGCGGGCCGGAGCTGTTCATCCAGCTGACGCCAGGCGCGGCCAACGGCCACCGGATCGGGCCCCTCGAGCACGAGTCGGGGGCCGCGTGTCCGCACAAGAAACGCGGAGGCGCTCTTCGCGTCGGGTGGATTCCACAGGTACCAGCGCTGGTCCATATCGGCCACGAGTTCCTGCGCACCGACGGCGAGCAGTCGGTCGTGCGCGGCCTGTCCGTCTTCGATCTCGAAGAAAGCCTTGCAGAATCGGAGGTTAGCCCGCTGGGGTCTGGCCGATCGAGGTGCGTTCATGCGCCGGATTATAAGGGTTACTTCATGATCAGCGGTGACTTCTCCCCGCTGATACGGTTAATATATTCTGATCGTATTGATTTCGTATTGCGATTACTCACAGGTTTTGCACAGCCTGAGGGGCGCGCTGTCAGCCTCCTGACACCATGCGGCAGCCAGCAACCACGGACTTATCGTGGTGATGGGTGGTGGCGAGGCGCTGATCGGCACAGGTTATCCACAGCGATGCCAATAAGACGAGGGTAAGCATGAACCAAGCATCTGACCAGCATGGTCGCGAGATCGAGCGCGCCCTCGAACTGATCAACGAGATCGAGTCGAGGGTGCCTGCCGAGTACCGAGTGACATTGTTCGAGGTGCTCCTGGCAGATCTCCGTGGCGAGACGGGAGTGAGGGGCCGGCCGCGACAGGAGCCGTCGACCGACCCACAGTCCGCGACAGCCTGGGTGGGGATCGATCTGGAGACGTACGCGAAGGCCCTGTCGGGTCCGGGTCGCCTTCTGGCGAAGGCACTGATCACTCTCGAAATCGTCGACAGCCAGATGCACATCGACTGGATGACGCCGGCCGAGATCGAGCGGTTCCTGGTGGAACGTGCCCGCGCGACACATGTCTATCGGACGAACGTGAGCAATGCCCTGAGGCGTGCTCGCGGCCTCGTGGATCGACGTCGTCGGGGTCGCGCCTACGAGTATCGTCTGACGGAGGCGGGACGCTCTGTCGTGGAGAGAGAGATCGCTATCCTCGGTCCGCAGGCAGGCTAGTCGCCAGGGATGACGAGCGGCGGCCGCCTTCCCCGAAGCACCCTTCGGACGCCTCCAGCGAGGCCGCCCCTGCTTCGACGGCGGCCTCGCTTCGTTCGGCGCCTGCGGTCTTTCCTCTCGGGTCTGCGGTCTCGACTTCCGGCTCCGTGGCCTCGCTCTTAGGGTCTGCGGCCCCTGCTTCCCGGGTCGCACGGCGCGGAGATTCCCGGTAGGTGGATTACGGGTGGCTGTTCTGCGTCGGACGGCCACATGCAACGGCCCTCTCGCGGGCTCGGAAGGCGTGACTACCCGCGGGCATGGTCCCGGGACTGGCGCCCCTCCCGCTGCCGGCCTCGAGTTCGCCTGTTCGCGAACCGGCGAGCGCTGTGACCCGCCCAATTGGCGAGATCCGAGATGGGGCACTGACTTTCGCCCCGTGAAGCGGCTCATCCCTTTGGCACCGCAGCGAGCGCCTGCGCGAGGTCAGTAGGCGCTGAGTGTGCCGCACTACTTCCGGCGGCGTGATCGCCAAACCTGAAGTGAATTGGAGATTATGTCGGCGTGCCGACATTGGAGCATGGTCGGCTTCCGCGGGAGGTCCGAGACGGGCTGCTAGTCAGGCAGTCCGTTGGATCGCAGTTCGCGGATCGCTTCGAGCAGGGACCGTTCGACGTCGGCCAGCGACAGTTCCTGAGACTTCAGGTACACGGTGACCGTGATCCCCGCCTTCGAGCGATACGTCACTCGCCTCGGTGGTGTCGGGGCGGTGCGTGGGGCAGCGGCCGTCTCCTGCTCGGGTTCTTCTGCGGGCGCGTCTCGGCGTAGTTCGCGCATGTCGTCCCGTGTCAGTCCTTCCTCGACCACCCGGCGGGCAAGAGCCTCCATCTGTTCCACGGGTTCGACGCGGCTCAGTTCCAACAGGACCGACTTGGACTTCACGTTGCCTTCCTGAAGGATTGCCCTGATGTGGGCCGGCATGTCGGTCAGTCGCAGCGATTCGGTCACGGACGTGCGCGACTTGCTCACGCGCTCCGCCACCTCGTCGTGAGTGAAGCCGTACTGGTCGATGAGCGCCTGGAGCCCTTCGGCCTCCTCGAACGGCGACAGATCCTGCCGCTGGAGGTTCTCGATCAATGCTATCTCGAGGGCCCGCTGGTCATCGATGTCCATGACGATGCATGGAACCTCGGTCAGCTCGGCAGCTCGCGAAGCTCGGTAGCGGCGCTCGCCGGAGATGATCTCGTAGCCGGTCTCGGAGCGCCGTACCAGAAGAGGTTCGAGAACGCCCACGCGCTCAATCGACGCTACTAGTTCCTCGAGCCCGTCGAACACCTGGCGAGGCTGGGCGTGGTTGGGGCGAAGCTGATCGATCGGAATGTTCTGTCCGATCGCATCGGTCTGGCTCGTCGCCAACTCTTCAACGAAATGGGAGTCGTGACGCATGCGCGCCGTCGTCGGCAGTCCTCGTCTACTAGACACGCGCCAGTACCTCCTCTCCTAGCTTTGCGTACTGCTCGGCCCCTGTCGATTTGGGGGCGTGAGTGAAGATCGCCTCTTTGTAGGCGGGGCTCTCCTCCAGCCGTACGTTCCTTGTCACTATGGTGTCGAATACCTTATCGCCGAATACTTCTCGAACCTGCTGGACGACGTCGCGCCCGAGCACTGTCCTCCTGTCGAGCATGGTCACCAGTACTCCTAGCAGATCGAGGTCCGGGTTGACGCGTTGCCTGACCCGCTGGATCGTGTCGAGCAAATCGTCGGTCCCCTCGAGCGCGAGGTAAGACGATTGGATCGGCACTATCACGTGGCTCGACGCCACGAGAGCGTTGATCGTCAGGAGCCCGAGCGTTGGCGGTGTGTCGATCACCATGAAGCCGTAGTCATTCGCGACGGCCGCCAGCTTGTCGCGCAGCCTGTAGTGCCCGTCGAACTCGCCGGACAGCTTGATCTCGAGCTTTGCCAGGCCGATGCGAGCCGGGGCGACGTCCAGGTTCTCCACTGGGGCGCTGTAGATCACGTCCTTTACGCCGATGTGTGCCTCGACGAGCGCGTCATAGATGGAGCCGTCTATTTCAGTGGCCTCGAGGAAAGAGATGCTCGAGTGGCCCTGGGGATCGAGGTCGATCAGAAGCGTTCGGTGGCCTTTCATGGCCAGGGCGGCAGCCAGGTTCACAGCGGTCGTTGTCTTGCCAACGCCGCCTTTCTGGTTCGTCACCGAGATCACGGGGCCCCGACCGGCGCCTTTCATCGACGAAAGCTCCCAGGTTGCAGCATTTCCGCGTTCCCAGCCATGAGGATGCGGGTCAGGGGGCGCGATTGGCCTCCCTCTCGCCAAGCCTCCTCAGTCGGCGAGAAGCAAACTAAACCAGAGTCGCGCCCGTGCTGCAACCTGTCACCAAATATTGACACAAATATCCTTTAAATATCGCGAGTTACATCTCATACTTAGAGAAATCTTCAGGATCAAGGCTCTCGAACCACTTACGCAGTCGTTCCGCCTCAGAGGCCTGCTCTACCCCGCTTTCCGCCAGCTTCAGGACGCTTTCCTCTACGAAGATGGGCGCCGCAGCACGAAGCGCGAGCGCCAGTGCGTCGCTGGGCCGCGAGTCGATCGAGAAACTTGCTTCGCCAAGCTGGAGTTCCACGACGGCGTAGTAGGTGTTCTCGCGCAGATCCGAGACGATCACGCGACGAACCTCTGCCCCGAGCGAAGAGATCACATCGTGCAGCAAATCGTGTGTCATCGGACGCGGAGGCACGATCTCCTCAACTCTGAGGGCGATCGCATTGGCTTCGAATACGCCGACCCATATCGGAAGCACGTGACGATCGTCATCGTCCTTGAGGATCACTATGGGCATGTTGGTCACCGGGTCTACCATCAGGCCACTGATCTGCATTCGGACTTGCACGCGTTGCTCCCGCTAGTGCGGTAGGCCGATGATCTCGCCGTACACGCTATGGGCCGCGTGCGACAACACCCGGACGTCCACTAGCTTGCCGATCAGACCTGTGTCGCCGGCCATGTTGACGATGTGATTGGACGAGGTGCGACCCGACACGTCCTCGTCGGATCGCTTGCTCAGCGAGTCCACAAGCACTTTCGTTTCGTGTCCCACCCAGGCCGCGTTGCGCGCTTCCTGGATACTCCGGCCAGTACGCTGGAGCTCGATTAGCCTCGTTCGTTTGATCTCGGCTGGCACATCGTCCTCGTACTGCGTTACGGCGGCGGTGTCCGGCCGCGGCGAATACTCGAACGAGTAGAAGGAGTCGTACTCGACCTGTCGGACAAGCTCGAGCGTGGCCTCGAAGTCCTTGTCCGTTTCGCCCGGAAAGCCAACGATGAGGTCGGTCGACAGGCCCACTCCGGGGACGGCCTGCCGCAGCGCGGCGACCTGCTCCAGGTAGCTCTCCGCTGTGTAGTGCCTGTTCATGTTGCTGAGGATGCGGTTCGAGCCGGACTGCACCGGAAGATGAAGATGCTTGGCGACTCTGTCGGCCGCGCCCATGGCATCGATGAGCCTGGGCGACAGATCCTTCGGATGCGATGTCAGAAAGCGCACGCGTTCAACGCCACTCTGCCCGTCTTCGGCCTCGGCGCGATGCAGCGATCCGTCTATCGCGAGCAACAGTTCGGGGAACTCCATCCTGCTGTCGGGGTCGATCCACGAATTGACGTTCTGCCCCAGCAGCGTGACCTCCCGGTAGCCGCGTAGCCCGAGGCCGCGAATCTCGTCGAGGATGGCCGCGGCGGGTCGGTAAACCTCCAGGCCGCGAGTTGCCGGGACGATGCAGAAAGAGCAGTAATTGTTGCAGCCTTCCATGATGGTCACGAAGGCGCGTACCTGATCCGCCCGCCGTACCCCCTGCGACTCGAAGTCCACCAGATCCTGAGTGTTCACGCACGGATCGCCGGACCGCCGGACGTCTGCGATCACCTCAGGCAGCGTTTGGATCGCGCGTGTCCCGATGACGAAATCCACCGCTGGTTGGCGCTCGATGATCTCGTTGCCTCGCTGCTGCGCGATGCAGCCGGTCACGCCTACTAGGATCTCTTTGGGCTTGCCGTAAGCGCTACCCGCGATCTGATCCTTGAGAATCCGCAGTCGCCCCAACTCGGAAAAGAGCTTGTCTTCGGCTCGTTCGCGGACACTGCATGTGTTGACGAGTACGACGTCGGCCTCGTCGGGTCCGTTCGCCGGCTGGTAACCCATCTCCGCCAGGATGCCCGCGTACTTCTCGGAGTCGTGCACGTTCATCTGGCACCCGTACGTCTTGATCCAGTAACGCGGGGCGCGTTCTTCCTCGAAGGCGGTACCAGGCGGCAGGAACGAAGGGTCAGACATCGTGGAATCTCTAACTCAGGGCGCGAAGTCAGCGAAGTGGGCTCGGGTGTGAGCCTCGCCGGGGAGGCGAATTATACCAGTCTGCCGTTGAGGCTCTTGCGGATCGTGGCGCGCGGAATGGCGCCCGCGCGAACAACGCGCGCCACATCGCCGGTAAGGTCCAGCACTGTCGAGGCCATCCCGCCTGGCGCCGCTCCTCCGTCGACGATTCCACTCAGCAATTCGGGATCCAACTCGATATCAGCCGGTTCTGTGGCTGGCGGCGCGCCGGTCATGTTGGCGGAGGTGCCGGTGATGGGAGCACCTAGTGCCCGTGCCACTCGACGGGCTATGGCAGCGTCTGGAACCCTCACGCCGACTCCACCCGTGGGCCCGACGAGCGCACCCGGCAGTCGGCCGTCGGCCGGCAGGACCAGGGTAAGAGCGCCCGGCCAGAAGGCCCCTGCAAGAGCTTCAAGGCGGCTGTCTGCTCCAGGCGCCAGTTGTCGGGCGGCGTCGCAGTCCGGCACCAGCAAGAGGAGCGGATGCTCGGATGACCGGCCTTTGAGCTGGAGAACCCGATCGATCCCGGCGGCACTCCGACTGTCGGCTGCGAGCCCATAGAACGTGTCCGTCGGCAAAGCGACCACACCACCGGCGGCGAGCGACTCGACCACCTCGTGAAGCCACGGCCCAGAGCTCCCGTCCGCGTCTGTCTTCCAAGTGCGCATCGGGGTGCACCTCCTAGCGGTCCGTGGTGAAATCTGATGGGCCAATGTATCGCGTCAGCGTGCGGCCGGATGGTAGTTTTCGCGCATGGAACCACCACACTCCGGGGATCTCTTCGGCGACGCGCCGAGCGCAGCACCGACCGCCGGCGCCGCGCCGGGCGCGCCGCTTGCCGAGCGGATGCGTCCGCACACACTCGACGAGATCGTCGGACAGTCTCACCTGATCGGCCCAGGCCACCTGCTGCGCGGACTCGTTGAAGATCGCCACCTCACGTCCATGATCCTCTGCGGACCCGCGGGCTCCGGCAAGACGACTCTGGCGCGAGTGCTCGCGGCCTCCGCCGGCCAGAGTCTCGTTGAGCTATCGGCCACCTCTTCCGGCGTGAAGCAGATTCGCGAGACTGCGCAGGCGGCGGTTCGCCTGCAACAGCATGGCGGCAACCAGACCGTGCTCTTCGTTGACGAGATTCATCGCTTCCACAAAGGGCAGCAGGACGCTCTCCTGCCGTGGGTAGAGAGCGGCGCTGTTTGTTTGATCGGTGCAACTACAGAGAACCCGTCGTTCGAGGTCATTGCGCCCCTGCTGTCGCGTTGCCGCGTTGTTCGTCTCGAGTCGCTGGCTGTCGACGATCTGCTTGTTGTCCTACGACGGGCCCTGGCGACTGCGGCGCCGCGCGGGTTGGGCGACACGGGTGTGGCCGTCGACGACGAGGTGTTATTGAAGCTCGCCGCATCCGCCCAGGGCGACGCGCGCGCTGCGCTTGGCACGCTCGAGTTGGCAGTGCAGCAAGCCGCGCTCATGCAGCGGGCCGAGGTGTCGGAACGGGATCTTGCGGAGGCTCTGCAGCGCCCGTTTCTACGCCACGGTGCCGAGGAGCACTTCAACGAAATATCTGACCTGCAGAAGAGAATTCGCAACAGCGACCCGGATGGTGCGGTGTACTGGCTCGCGCGCCTACTCGAGGCGGGCGACGACCCGGTGTACGTGGCACGCCGGTTGCTTGTGACGGCGAGCGAGGATATCGGCCTCGCCGATCCACAAGCCCTTACGGTGGCCACGTCAGCCGTACAGGCGGTTCATGCGTTGGGCATGCCCGAGGCGCGACTCGTACTCGCGGAGGTCGCCGTCTACCTGGCGGCGGCGCCGAAGAGTAACTCCGCCTACCGGGCTTACGCGGCTGCTGTGGCCGCGGTGCGAGAGACCGGAGGCCTCCCGGTCCCCATGCAATTGCGCAATGCCGTGACGCCGCACATGCGGGCGGAGGGGTACGGGGCTGGCTACGAGTACGCCCATGACGCAGACGCCGGCGTGTCCGCTATGGAGTGTCTGCCCGACGAGATTGCCGGGCGTCAGTTCTTCGCGGCTGCGGAGCGTGGGGCGGAAATGTGGCTGGCACAGCGCGTCGAGGCGGCGCGGCGTCATCGCGCGCGGCTACGGCGTGGGGCGGATCGCGAGCCCTCCGACGAAGCCAGTAGCTAGTCGACTCCGACAGCTAGTTGTGCGGCGCTTCCGGGCGCTTGGGACGCGTGGCCGAACGTCGGGCGTTGCCGGCGTCCTGCTTGCGGGGCGCAGGCGGCGAGCCTGTGAGCGCCAGGGCAAGTACCTCGTCGACGCGTTCGACGAAATGGAACTCCATGCCTTCCCTCACCTGCTCCGGGATTTCCTCCAGGTCCTTTTCGTTCTTGGCAGGAAGAACGATGCGTCGCAGGCCGGCGCGGCGCGCGGCGAGCACCTTGTTCTTGATCCCACCCACTGGGAGCACCAGCCCGCGCAGCGTCAACTCGCCGGTCATTCCCAGGTCCGAAGCGACGGGGCGCCCGGTGAAGATCGATGCTAGAGCCACGAGGATGGTCACGCCGGCCGAAGGCCCGTCCTTGGGCGTGGCACCTGCGGGCACGTGGATGTGGACGTCGTGGCGTTTGAAGGCGTTGTCGTCGATGCCCAGTTCTTCGGCTCGTGCCCGCAGATATGAGAGCGCCGCCAGCGCGGACTCCTTCATCACGTCGCCAAGCTGGCCCGTCAACTGGAGCTCGCCCTTCCCACGCATCCGCGTCGCCTCGATGAAGAGGATGTCGCCGCCGGATGAGGTCCAGGCCAGACCTACCGCTACGCCTGGTACCGCCGTTCGTTCCGCCACTTCGGTGAAGAACTTCACCGGTCCCAGGAAGCTGTGGAGATCCGCTGGGTATACGGCGATTCCCTGCGGCGATTGGTCGCTGTCGTCGAGGGACTCCGCTACCTTGCGCGCCTGGGCCCGGCATATCGTCGCGATCTCACGCTCGAGGCCGCGGACGCCGGCCTCCTCGGTGTAGTCGCGGACGATCGCGGCGATCGCGTCGGAATCGAAATCGAGCAGTGCCGTGTCGAGGCCATGGTCCTCGAGCTGGCGAGGCAGCAGGTAGCGCTGGGCAATCTCCACTTTCTCTTCGGCCGTGTAGCCGGGGATTTCGAGAATCTCCATGCGATCGCGCAGCACCGCGGGAATGTCTTCAGGGACATTCGCGGTCGCGATGAAGAGCACTCGGGAAAGATCGAAGTCGACCTCGAGATAGTGGTCGGAGAACGTGTCGTTCTGTTCAGGGTCGAGGACCTCGAGCAGCGCGGCCGAGGGGTCGCCGCGGAAGTCCTGTCCGACCTTGTCGATCTCGTCGAGCATGAACACAGGGTTCATGGACCCGGCGCGCTTGATGCCCTGGATGATCCTCCCGGGCATGGCGCCGACGTAGGTGCGGCGATGCCCTCGAACTTCAGCCTCGTCGTGGACACCGCCGAGTGACAGCCTCACGAACCGGCGGCCGAGCGCGCTGGCTATCGACCGGCCGAGCGAGGTCTTGCCGACCCCGGGTGGGCCGATGAAGCAGAGGATCGGACCGCGCTTCTCCGGCTTCAGTTTACGGACGGCGAGATACTCGATGACCCGTGTCTTGACCTTCTCCAGATCATAGTGGTCCTCGTCGAGATGGGCAGCTGCCGCGCGCAGGTCAAGGTTGTCTTCAGTGAAAGTTCCCCACGGCATCTCGAGCAGCCAGTCGATATAGGAGCGCAGCACGTGGTACTCGGCGGCGGCCGGTGACATCCGCCCAAGGCGATCCAGTTCCTGGCGCGTGACCTTTTCGACCGCCCCGGGCATGTCGAGCTCGGTGATGCGTTTCTCGAGCTCCTCGATCTCGGCGTCGTCCTCGTCCTCTCCGAGCTCTCGTTTGATCGCGCGCAGGCGCTCGCGCAGGTAAGCCTCGCGCTGCCCGCGGTCGATCTCTCCCTGAACGTCCGACTCGATTTTCCGCGACAGTTCGAGAACCTGGAGTTGATGGCTCAGCATCTCCAGTAGAAGGACGAGGCGCTCGTTCGGTTGCAGGGTTTCCAGCAGACGCTGGCGGTCGTCCTGACCGAACCCGA
Source organism: Acidobacteriota bacterium (assembly GCA_029263295.1). GTDB lineage: Bacteria > Acidobacteriota > UBA890 > UBA890 > WLXD01 > WLXD01. The sequence continues at coordinate 12,046 of JAJCXT010000099.1, forward strand.
CATGTGCTGCGATGATGTCGGCGAGTTCGCCTGGCCCGCGGGCGGCAGACGCCATCGTCTCGAGCTCCACCGGCAGGTTCGACGAGATCTCCATGAGCCGCTGCAGCAGTCGGTGCGAACTCGTGATCTGGGCCTCGACTTCGACCGATGTCTCGGCCTCCGGCTCCGCGATACGCTCGCACTGCGCACGGATGTAGGGCGCCTCCGCTACAGGCCTGCCGATAGTGATTCGCGCGGTTCCCTGGGCGATCACATTGAGATTGCCGTTTGGCAACCGCAGGACCTTGACGATGCGGGCGAGGCATCCCACTCCCTGAAGGTGCTCGAGGGTCGGCTCGTCCACGGAGGGATCTCGGAGCGCCGCGACAGCGATCATACGGTCCGTCTCTAGCGCTTCCTCGACCAGCAGTCGAGTCGACTCCCTGCCGACCAGAATCGGCAGGACGATCGATGGGAAGAGCACTGAGCCACGCAACGGGAGCACCGGCAACGTTGCTGGTAGCTCGAAGTCGTCCGCGTCTACGTTGGCCAGTTCGGCGCGGATCTCAGCCTCGAGATCTCGGCTTCTATCGTCAGTCATCAGGTGTACTCGTCAGGATGGCGCAGAGCCGCAAATGGTACCGCGAGCGGCGCCGGCGCATGTGGCTCACGGCGATTTTCGCCGAACATCGGTCGAAGGGCGCTCGGGTGGCTACTCGTCGGCGCGCGGGTTGTACGGGTGCGCGTCGCGAAAACGCTCCATGAGCGCCACCATGTCGTCGTCGACCTCGTCGGGTGTTTGAATCACCACGCGAGCCAACAGGTCCCCGGCGCCATCTGCGTTGGCGGCGCCCTTCCCCCGCAGCCGAAACACCTGTCCGCCGCGGGTGCCCTGTGGCAGATTGATCGTTGCCGTGCCATCCAGCGTGCGAACGCGGACGTTGCCGCCCAAGACGGCCTCGTAGACGGTCACGGGAACGTCGGTACGAAGGTCGTCGCCGGTGCGCTGCAGGTGGGGGTGTGATTGCACGGAGACCTCCAACAGCAGGTTCCCTGTGGGCCCACCACTGGGTGAGGGCTCTCCCTTATCGCGCACCTTGATCGTGGTGCCGTCCTTCACTCCAGCGGGAATGCGAACTCGCGTGCGCGTGGTGCCACCACCGTGTCGGAAGGCGACAGTCCGGTCGATGCCGCGGATCGCGTCGACGAAGGACAGCTGCAGCGGTACCCGAATGTCACGCCCAGCCGCTGGCCGCGGCGGCTGTCGCCGCGCTCCTCCGAACCCGCCGCCGCCAAGGCCGCCGAGGATATCCTCGAACATGCCGAAGTCGGCACTGCTCCCCCGGCCCTGGCCCCCCGGGCTGAAGCCGCCACTGAAGAAACTGCCGAACTGGTCTCCGAAGTCGGAGAGATCGAATTCCTGGGCGAAGGCTTCGGGCCCCACGCTGTCGTACTGCTTGCGCCGCTTCTCGTCGCCAAGGACGTGGTACGCCTCGGAGATTTCCTTGAATCTCTCCTCGGCGGCGGTGTCGCCCGGGTTGACGTCCGGGTGCCACTTACGAGCGAGTTTGCGATACGCCCGTTTGACCGCGTCGGCCCCAGCATCCTTGCCGACGCCGAGCGTGGAGTAGTAGTCCTTGCGCGCGGCCATCTATTCGCTTCCCTTGCTCAATGTTTCGGTGGCCAGCACGTCGGCTGGGGAGCGCCCCTGGAACATCAACTCGTTCGTCGCGGGGTCAGCATCGACGTGGACGGTATCACCGGAGACGAACTCGCCGGCGAGAATCGCACGTGCCATCGGATTCTCGATCAACTGCCGGATGACCCGTTTCAGCGGGCGGGCACCGTACACAGGGTCGAAGCCTCGCTCGGCGAGGACATCTTCGGCGGCGGCAGTCACCTCGAGGTCGAGGCCGCGAGTCGCCACGCGCTCGCGCACGAGGAGCATCTGGATGGAGACGATCGCTCGCAGTTGTTCCCGCGTCAGAGGATCGAAGACGATCATGTCATCGATGCGGTTCACGAACTCGGGGCGGAAGCTCTGGCGGACGTCGTTCAGGACCGCCTCGCGGGCCTGCTCCCGGCTGTCGATTCCCATCGCGGCCAAATGGGCGCTGCCGAGGTTCGAGGTCATGATGATCACGGTGTTCGAGAAGCTCACGGTGCGACCCTTGCCATCGGTCAGGCGGCCATCATCGAGGATCTGCAGCAGTATGTTGAACACTTCGGGATGAGCCTTCTCGACCTCGTCCAGGAGGATCACCGCGTAGGGGCGCCGTCGAACCGCCTCGGTCAGAAAACCGCCCTCGTCGTGGCCGACGTAACCCGGAGGTGCGCCGATCATGCGCGATACCGCGTGACGCTCCATGTACTCGGTCATGTCCAGGCGAATGATCGCCTCGTCGCTGTCGAAGAGGAATTCGGCCAGGGCCTTGGCAAGCTCGGTCTTACCGACGCCAGTCGGTCCGAGGAACAGGAAAGACCCATAGGGCTTTCCCTCCTCCTGCAGGCCCGCGCGGGCGCGGCGAATGGCATCCGAGATCGACTGGACGGCGGCTTCCTGTCCGACGACCCGCCGGTGTAGCCGGTTCTCCATGTCCAGGAGTTTCTCTACTTCGCCTTCCATCAGGCGGCTCACCGGAATGCCGGTCCAGCGGGCGACGACTATGGCGATGTCCTCCGCTACGACCTCTTCGCGCAGCATCGGTTCTCCGTCGCCCTGGATCTCCGCGAGGCGGGCCCGTGCGCTGCGCAGCTCGGCCTCCTTATCGCGTACCACGCCGTAGCGCAGTTCGGCCGCCTGGGCGAGGTCGCCCTCGCGTTCGGCGCGATCCGCCTGGGCACGAGCGTCCTCGATCGCACGGTTGCACTCCTGGATGGAGCGCACCTGTCGCACTTCCTCGTCCCAGCGGCCACGCATCGCCTCGTGCTCGATGATCAGGTCATGCAACTCGTCCTCGAGCGTCGCCAGGCGTTCACGCGACGCGTCATCGCGTTCCTTGCGCAGGGCCTCTCGCTCGATCTCGAGTTGCCGTCGTCGCCGTTCCAGTTCGTCCAGATCGGCCGGCATGCTGTCGATCTCGACTCGCAACCGCGCTGCCGCCTCGTCGACCAGGTCGATCGCCTTGTCAGGCAGGAATCGATCCGCGATATATCGGTCCGAGAGTGTGGCCGCCGCGATGAGCGCGCCGTCGCGAACGTGGACGCCATGGTGGACTTCGTAGCGCTCTTTGAGCCCTCGCAGAATCGAGATGGTGTCTTCCACATCCGGCTCGTCGACGCGGACCGGTTGAAATCTCCTTTCCAGTGCGGCGTCGCGTTCGACGTACTTGCGGAATTCGCTCAGCGTCGTCGCGCCGATCGCATGAAGCTCGCCGCGTGCGAGCGCGGGCTTGAGCATGTTGGAGGCATCGACGGAGCCCTCCGCGCCGCCCGCCCCCACCACGGTATGGAGCTCGTCGATAAAGAGGACGACGTCGCCTGCCTCGGTGACTTCGCGGAGAAAGGCCTTCAGGCGGTCCTCGAATTCGCCGCGGTACTTCGCGCCAGCGACCATGGCCGCCAGGTCGAGACTGATAACGCGCCGGCCGCGCAGACCTTCGGGGATGTCACCGTCGATGATCCTCTGGGCGAGACCTTCCACGATGGCGGTCTTGCCGACGCCGGGCTCGCCGATCAGCACTGGGTTGTTCTTGGTGCGGCGCGACAGTACCTGTACCAGGCGACGGATCTCCTCATCTCGGCCGATGACCGGGTCGAGCTTTCCTCGTCGCGCCTGTTCGGTCAGGTCGGTGCCGTACTGCCCGATGGCGTCGTACTTCTCCTCGGGGTTCGGGTCGGTCACGCGCATCGTGCCCCGAATGTCGCGCAGTACCTTGAGCAGTTCGTCGTGGCCGACGCCGTTCTCGCGCAGGATGTCGGCGGCGGGACCGTTGGCGGTCAGTAAACCCATCAGCACATGCTCGGTGGAGACAAAGCGGTCCTGCAGTTGGTCGGCGGACTGCTGTGCCGCGTGCAGAGCCTGGGTTGCCTCCGCTTCCAGGTACACGTCTCCGGAACCGCCCTCAACGGTCGGCAGTTTGTCGAGCGCTCCTTCCGTGGCGGCCGTGAGCGCGCCAAGGGTCGCGCCGATGCGATCGAGCAGGCTGCGCACTACGCCCTCGGATTGATGCAGCAGCGCGGCGAGCAAGTGGGCGCCCTGCAGACCTTGATGGTGGCGCCGTTGGGCTTCCTGCTCGGCGGCCTTGACGGCTTCCTGTGCCTTCACGGTGAACTTGTCGAATCGCATGATCAGCTCCTCCGTTGGCGTTGTCGGCGGCGCGTGTCGGGTTTCAGGACCGGTTTCGGTGTGCGGATCACGGCGACGATGCGGCCGTACGCGCGGATATCTTCAGCGGGAGCGATGTGCCCTGCGATGGGGGTGGCGCTGAGCCCGTCACGGCCGACCTGCAGGATGGCTAGGCGGTCGCCCTGACGGCCGATGAGGAGGTCGGCGGATTGCACTTCGGCGCCGCCCTCGGTGACTAGCAGGTCGCCGGCGAGAATGCCCAGTCCGGCGAGTTCATCCGTTGCGGCCTGGAACGCGACCGCCTCGGTGCCGGCCCAGCGAGAATCGATCGCGACGCGAGGTGCCTCGGAGCGTTGGACGCCCCCGGAGCCGGGCGCTTGTCCGATCACGGGCACGCTGCATGCTCTTGGCGGGCTGCTACCGGCAGACGATCGTACTTCGATACCACGGGACACTCCTGGGCGACGACGGATGAAGCCTTTTCGCTCAATCGCGTTGAGGTGATCGGAGATGCCGGCCGCCGACGTGAGTCCAAAGGCGGCGGCGATTTCCATCAAGGTCGGAGGCATCCCCTCGGCATGGAGGTGCTGGACGATGAACTCATAGATCGATTGCTGGCGGCGGGTCAGTTGAGTCATGCACGGAATCGCTAGAAGTCGGTTCGTGGCGAGATGAGTCAAGAATACCAAAATAATTTACGGTACACAAGAAGTAATTCGGGTACGCGAGGGACACGCAAACTCCGAGTCATGCGTACAGACGAGTACGATGCGTGGAGGGATTCAAGGCTATTGTCGGAAGCCTCGCCACGCTCATTCCGGCGATTCGTTCCCGTGATCAGCGGGAACCTGCGTTGTGGTTGACAACGCGCTGAACCGGACCGCATCATATGTGCACGCACCGCTATACGGCGTGTGCACATCTACTAGGGAGTGAATAGATGCTGACCGACGCTAAGGGCGGTACCGTCTAGGTCTCCTCTTCGAGGAGAGCCTGAAACCCCGCATCAGCACCGATCCCTTCAAGGTCTGAGTCCTTGCGGGCTAGTGCGCGCAGATGCGGTTTCGCTTCAAAAGCGCCCCGTAGTCCCCGCAGGATATCGTCGCGGTGCTTCGGTAACGCATCTGCATCGGTGGCGAGAACGCATTGGTAGCAGGCTATGTTGTATGCGACGACCGGATCGAACTGCCGATCCAACAGTCGTTTCATCAACGCCAATGCTTCGCGAGTTCTGCCCTGGCGGTGAAGGGCCCGCGCCTTCGCAAGGTGGCCTGCCGTGCTCTCACGGTTAGCGGCGATGGCCTCATTGGCTGCCCGCTCGGCCTCTTCGAAGTCACCCTCTTCAAGGAGTTCCTCCGCCCTTTGAGCAAAGGTCGATGCGGCGGGGCGCGCCACGGCCCTTGCCGCGGCCTCGTGCCCGGCCGCTTTGGCCTCTTTGAGGAACTTGTCTTTGCCTGTCTCCAGAACGTGCTGAGCGAAGGCCCCGGCCAGAACGCTGATGCTGATAATCATCGGGTAGGACTCAGCCTTGGACACGTCCAGTCCAAGTCCGGCGTATAGAAACGCTGCCGCAAATGCCCCTGCAATACCGCCGACGACATCACCCAGCAGGCCGAGCTGGAGCTTCGCCAACTCCTCCAGATGACACAGGATCAGCTGGTTCTCGGCACGAATAGGCCCGCCGGCGATGCCGCCGAGGCCGCCGAAGATCGGGATTAGGTGGTAGCTGGCCGGCAGCCCGAGGGTGGTGGTGACGAAGTCCATGGCTCTCACACCGGCCCAGCCCGCGCCGATAGCCAAGGTGGTGGTGAAAATCACCGCGAGAATGTCCTCTTTGTCCACGGGCCCTCCGGTTGTCGGCGTCAGGAATATCTGTGGTGTAGAACCTCTGTGCCTGGCGATTTTCGACCCCCCGGCCAAAGAAGCGCCCGATGATGGCTTGGTCCAGGAAGGAGATTGGCCGCGAAGATAGCGACGACTCGCTGCTCTCCCGGTAGCTCTGTGGCTGGCGCCAGCCACTGGCTTGGCCTGCCGCCCGGTGTACGACTGCGAAGCGAGCAGGGCGAGTGCGCTGACACCATTTGCGTGTTCTTCGCGCGCACGAAGTAGTCTGGGGTCGGCGGCACAGAGATCCCGCCTGGCTGAGAAGGAGGCGGCGTATCGTGCTGCCCGGGTCGTCCTACGCGCCTCGGCCTTGCTCCCGGAACCAGGGGCAGAGGTCCTGGAGGTTGCACTCGGCGCACAGGGGCGTTCGGGCCTTGCAGGTGTAGCGGCCGTGCCAGACGAACATGCGGGAGACCTCTACCCACGCCGACTCGGGGAACAATGCACCGAGGTCCCCTTCGATCTTCACCGGGTCGCTGTTGCCAGTGAACTGCAGTCTGTTGCTCAGACGTTTGCAGTGCGTGTCCACCGCGATGCCGGGGAGGCCGTACGCGACGGCGCGCACGACGTTGGCTGTCTTGCGTCCGACGCCCGGCAACGCCGTCAGGGACTCCATGTCGGTCGGCACCTCTCCGGCGTGCTCCTCGGTCAGCATCTGGCAACATGCCTGCAGGTTCTTAGCCTTCTGGCGAAAGAAACCCGTGCTCCGGATGACCTCCTGAAGCTCTTCGTTGTCGGCCTCAGCCAGGGCTTCGGCATCCGGGTAGTGGGAGAAGAGCACAGGCGTCACGAGGTTGACGCGCCGGTCGGTTGACTGCGCCGCGAGGATCGTCGCGACGAGAAGCTGCAGCGGAGTCTCGAAATCCAGTTCGACGCGAGCGTCAGGGTGAAGCTGCCGCAGCCGCGTCAGAACCTCCCCTGCCCTCTCTGCGTCATTCATCTTCCGCTTCCATCTCCTCGGTCTCCGGGAGTTCGGTCCCGACCTCCTCCCGGTTGATCTTGACCGCTGTAGTGAGCAGTTGCGTGTGCCCGATCATGCGGTGGGCGGGCCGGGTCTTACCCGCGCGCGCCAGGATCGACCGGCGCAGGATTTCCACCGTTTCGATCAAGCCGAACCCATAGTGGTCGAGCGCCGTGGCCAGCTTCTCTGCCTGGTTGAATGTCGGGATGCCCGCCGCGAAGCGGCCGCTGCCGTGCAGGGCGTCGCGAATCATCGCCATCTCGGCCCACGGTTCCGGGATATCCGTGAAGACGGCGTCGACCCCGGGCTCGAGCGCATCGCCAACCTGGCGTTCGCGGAAGTCGACATCAGTGATCCCTGAGAGGGCACAGTTGTCACGCGCAAGCTCGAGAAATTCCGGTCGCCGGTCGTACGAGATGACCTGTCCGCCAGGCGAGACAGCGCGCGCGAGCGCCTGTGTCATCGATCCGGATCCGCAGCCGATCTCGATGACGCGATCGCCACTCTGCAGGTCCATCTCGGCGATCAAATATGCGACGTCCTTCGGGTACATGATGTTGGTCCGTCGATGGACCTTCATCATGCGATCGATGCCGCGGGGCCGAAGCAACGAGAGGGACTTGTCGGACATGCTCATCACGACATCGCCCCACTCACAGCCGATGATGTTGTCGTGGTCAACGGAGCCCCGGTGCGTCGAATGACGCTGACCAGGCTCCATTCGCACCAGGAAGGTCTTGCCGTCCTCGAGGAGAAAGAGGACGTGGTCGCCGGGCCGGATGATGTCGGTCAAACGAAGGACTCCGAAGAATGGGTCGCGATGTCACGCGGGAAGGCGGTGCGCTGGCGTGGACTGCGAGCGGCGCGATGCGCAAATGTAGCACGGTCTCCTGATCGAGCCTCGGCCGTTGGCCGGCCATCCGACTTCTGCCGGGGCCTGCTGTCGAGCGATGATATCCTCGCGTTTTGTCGTTGCTGGCGTCCGGGTGACCGATTCTCGGGTCGGGGTGCCTGGAAGGGCCACATGTCACGCGGAGGCCCGCGGATGGGCGGATATCGGGTGGAGGATCCGGGATGGACGAGCTGACCGGTCCGATCGCGGGCTTGGTCGTGCTGCTCGTTCTGTCGGGCTTCTTCTCGAGCGCGGAAACCGCGCTGATGGCGGTGAGTCGCTATCGGCTGCGGTATCTCGAGCGGGAGGGCAATCGTCGTGCGGTCTTGTTGCGCAAACTGCTCGCCGATCCCGATCGGTTGCTGTCGGCCATTCTGCTGGGCAACAACTTCGTCAACATCGCGGCTTCCGCGTTGGCGACGGCGATCGCCATTGAGGTCGCTGGCGACAACGGTGTGTTGGCAGCGACCTTGATCATGACCGCCACGATTCTCATCTTCTCGGAGATCGCGCCGAAATCGGTAGCCGCGCGCAAGCCAGAGTGGTTGGCGCTCGCGGTCGCGCCTGCGGTTCGTGCGCTCGTCTGGCTACTACATCCGTTCGCTGCGGCGGCTTCGTTCGCAGCGGGGTTGCTGACCTGGCCCTTCCTGGGTCGGGAGCGTGATGAGCCCCGAGTTTCCGAGGAGGAGATTCAGGGGATGCTCCAGCTGGGCGAAGAGGAGCATGTCATCGCGCGCGAGAAGGGCCGCATGCTGACCTCGATCTTCCGCCTTACCGAGACGACGATCGAGGATGTGATGATCCCGCGCACGCAGATCAACGCGATCGCCCTGGATGCCGCGCCGGCGGACATCGTCACGGCGATTCGCGGCTCCGGTGTCACGCGGCTGCCGGTGTTCGGCAAGAACCTCGATGACATCGTCGGGGTGCTCCATTCCAAAGACGTATTCGAGTACTGGGACAGGATCGGCGAGCTAGACGTAGCGAAGATCATGCGCCGGCCGCTCTACATTCCGGAGACGGCTACTCTCGAGACGCTCCTCAGGATGCTGCGGCACCATCGCCAGCACCTGGCGGTGGTGATCGACGAATTCGGAGGCGTCGAGGGTATTGTCTCGCTCGAGGACCTGCTCGAGGAGATCGTCGGCGAGATCGAGGACGAGCACGATCCACCGCAGTCGCCCCAGGTGATGGAAATGGAGGATGGCAGTCTGCTGGTCGAGGGCAGCTGCCCGCTTAGCCTGCTGAACCGTCGCTACCAACTCGGGCTGGAGGCCGATGACAGCAGTACCCTCGCGGGACTTGTCATGGAGATCAGCGGCGACATTCCACGACCGGGTACGCGCATTGAGCACGGTGGCCTGACGTTCAACGTACGCCGCGCAAGTCACAACCGCATCGACCTGATACGAATCGACGGGCATACGGGCTAGCCTCGCCCGGGGTCGCCAGCGCGCATCGCTAGTAGAGGTTCACCGTCACGCTGGCGCCCGCCGCGACCTGCTCGATGTCTGCCGGAATCTCGATCCATCCGTGCGCATGGGCCATGCTCGAGACGGCACTCGAGAACGTGAACGTCGGCACCGCCTCGCCGTCGTCGACCCGGACTGGCAGGAAATGGGTCTTGTCGCGCGGCGAGTCCACGGCGACGCCGAGGGTGGCCGCGCACTGACGAACAGAAGGCGTGGTGTGCCCTAGTCGCTCGAGCAACGGCTTCGCCGTCACGTAGCCCATCATGAGGCAGCTGGTGGGAAAGCCCGGTAGGCCAATGAGGGGCCGTTCTCCGATCCGGGCGAGCAGGAGCGGCTTGCCCGGTCGCACGGCCACTCCATGCAAGTAGACGTCACCGAGTTCGTCGACGACGTCGGAGACGAGGTCGCGCCGTCCAACCGAAGTGCCACCGATGGTAACCACGAGATCGGCATCGGTCTCGGCGAGCGCTGCTGCCAAGAGGGGACGTTCATCGCGGATAATCGGCGTCCGCTCCACAATCGCGCCAGTGGCCTCGAACAACGCCGTGAGTGCCGTCGCGTTGGAGTCGTAGACCTGGCCCGGTTTGAGCTCTCCCGATCCGGCGGGCACGACTTCGTCCCCGCTCGAGACCACGAGCACGCGTGGGCGCCGCCATACCTCCACGTCGTCGATCCCTGCCGCCGCACACGCTGCCACGAGGCTGGGTTGGAGTGCCGTGCCCGCCTCGCCGAGCGGCTCGCCTGCGCGTAGATCATCGGCGCGCCGCGACACATGTTGGCCTGTCAAGAACTGGGTGTGCAGCGTAATCGTGTTATCGGCGAGGTCGCTGTCCTCTATCGGAACGACGCAGTCGGCGCCCGCCGGTAATGGCGCTCCTGTAGCGACCTCCACGCACTCACCCTCGCGCACAGGCGCAGGGGCGTCTTGCCCAGCCGCCACCCGGCCGACGACGGCAAGTTGAGCGCCCGAGTTTGTGTCCACTGCCCTGGCCGCGTGTCCGTCCATCGCCGCCCGATCGGCGTTGGGGACATCGAGGTGTGAGCAAACTGGGCTGGCGAGCGTTCGGCCGGCGCTGCGCAGCAGTGGGAGTTGTTCGGACTCGGCCACCGGGGCGCCCATCCGCTCGAGCGTGCGGCGCACTTCCGAGAACGGCGCGAGGTCGCCGAAGGGGCGCATGGTGGGTCGTTCCGAGGGGCTCATGGCGGCGGAGTGTAGCAGGTTAGACTTTCGCCCCATGGCCACATCGACCCTGACAGAACAGGTATTCGCGGCCGCCCGCGAGGAAGGCTTCGACCACTGCGCGGCGGCGCCGATCGGATCGCTGGCGGCCGCCGTTCGGCTGCGGGAATGGCTCGCAGGGCAGATGCATGGATCGATGGCGTGGCTGGCCCGCGACCCCGAGCGGCGCGGCGATCCTGCTCAGGTAGTGCCCGCGGCGCGTACTGTCTTGGTGGTCGCCCGCAACTACTTCACCGGCCATGCGGCAACCGAGGACCCCCGTGCCGGGCGCATCTCTCGCTATGCGTGGGGCGACGAGTATCACGACTCCACCCAGAAGGCCGTGCGCCGTCTCTATGACCGCATTGGTGATCTGGCGCCGGGTGCCGCGGGCCGCTACTACGTCGACACCGGGCCAGTCATGGAGAAGGCCTGGGCCGAGGTCGCGGGGCTCGGATGGATCGGCAAGCACACCAACGTAGTCCGTAGCGGTGACGGCTCATGGTTCTTCCTCGGAGCGATAGTTCTCGACATTGAGTTGGCTTACGGAGAGCCGGCGCGCGACCACTGCGGGACCTGCACGGCCTGTATCGACGTTTGCCCCACCGGCGCCATTGTGGCCCCCTACGTATTGGACGCTCGGCGGTGCATCTCGTACCTCACGATCGAGAACAGGGGGCCCATCCCGATCGAATTCCGCGCCCCGATAGGGAATCGAATTTTCGGTTGCGACGACTGCCAGGATGTCTGCCCGTGGAATCGCTTCGCGGTGCCGGGCGCGAGTGCGGCACCGTTCGCGCCTCGGCCCGGCAACCAGACGCCGTCGCTGCTGGAGTTGTTCCAACTCGACCTCGACGAGTTTCGCTTGCGCTTCCGGCGCAGCCCGGTGAAGCGAGCCAAGTTCGAGGGATTTCGGCGCAACGTGGCCGTGGCGCTGGGCAACAGTGGGGACGTGCGGGCGGTGAGGCCGCTGTGTGAAGCTCTGACCGAAGACAGCGCGCTGGTGCGCGGACACAGCGCGTGGGCGCTGGGGCTGCTTGGTGGAGACGAGGCGATACGAGCACTGCGCGCCACGCTGCAACGCGAACAGGACGCGTGGGTTCACGCCGAGGTAAGCGCTGCCCTGGAGATTCTCGAACGCGGGGGGCTCTCCCCCGTGGCATCCTAGCAATCCGTAACCTGCGGTATCCGGATAATCTGGGACGATACGTGATCGCCCGCGGGATTGAGCTTGAGGAGATTTTAATGCGCTTGCGCCATGGCTTGGCCACACTCGTACTGGGCACCGCGATCGTGGGTGCCGGCACAAGTGCCCAACAGGACGGGCTTGTGTACCCGGTGGACCTCGTGGTGTCTTCAGGCGGAGGGTGGGTGGTCGCCGACTTCAAGGCGCACGGCCTGCTGCGACTGGCCGCCGATGGTGAGGTAGCGGCCCTGAACATCGGCCAGGGACTTCCCCGTACGCCGCTTTACGGCACGCGTGCAGTGGTTGCCGCACCCGATGGTGATGGCTATCTCGTTGCCGATCCGGGCACATTCGGGCTCTACCGCGTTGGCGCGGACGGACAGCTCTCCACGATCACGACGGAACTCGATATTCCGCAGGGCCTGGCTCGCTACGATGACGAATCGGTGCTGGTGGCCGATCTGCGCAGCGGCTTCGGCGTTCTGCTACGTGTCACTCTCGACGGCGAAGTGACCGAGTTCGCGGATGTCGATAGCCCGAAGGGGATCGTCGCCGACGGTGACGATTTCATCGTCGTCTCGCACGGCGCTCGCGCGCTCTACCGGGTCGAGCGCTCAGGAAGAGTTTCGACCCTGGCATCGGGCCCGCCGTTCGATTTTCCACACGATGTCGTCAGCGATGGGAGCGGCGGCTTCGTGGTGACCGATGGCTACGCCGCCGCGCTCTTTCGCGTGAGCGCGGCCGGTGAGATCAGCGTATTGGCTCAGGGGGCGCCGCTGGTGAACCCGCAGGGCATCGTGCGCGACGAGGATGGGAGCTATGTGGTAGTGGATCCTCAGGCCGGCGCTGTATTTCGTGTCGCAGAGAGCGGCGAGGTGACGCGCCTCGCGGCGGCGGGAGCCCCGTAGCCCGAGGTCGTTGATTGGCGGCTAGTCGCCCAAGACGGCGCTGGTAATCGCGGCACCTTTCGACTGGATTTCAGCCACGCTCAGCCCTTCGAGCTCGTGCGGGAAGACGATCCAGTCATCGGTCTCGAGCACGGCGTAGTCGGGCTGGATGTCGGTCTCGTTTCGTTCCGGCTTGTAGTACACCGTCGCGATGCGGCAATCGGGGCAGTTGCGGCGAGCGCGCCTGCGGATCTCGGCGACGATGGCGGCCATGGTGTGGCCCGTATCGAACACGTCGTCGACGAGCAGGAGCTGGTGGTGCGCCTCGATCACGTCGATCACGTGTTCGAGTCCTTTGATCTCGACCCCCGCGTTTCCGCGCTGCATTCCCTGGTACGACTGCGTCTTGATGGTCGTGTGATAGGGCTCGACGCCCTTCATCCGCAGGAATTCGTGGATGATGATGCCGGGTGGTGTGCCGCCACGCCAGATGCCGATGAGGAAGTCGGGACGGAAGCCGCCGGCCCAGACTTTGCGACCTAGGCGGACGGAATCGATGTTGAGTTGGCGCGCGGAAACGAAGAGCTTGTCGGGAGCGTCGCTCATGGACTCGTCAGGTTGCGGTGCGGGTGCACAACCTAGTGTGGCGCGGCCGCCGCGGCAAGCCGACGCCGCGGGTTTTCGACGGACTTGCGCGCGAGAATTGACGGCCCCACGGGGCGGGAGTAGTCTCCCATCCTTACAGGGGGGCATGCCGCGATCGTGGGGGCGATTGGCGGCACCCGTAGACCGTCGGTTAAAGACCGATTTGACGCACGGGAGCGACTTGCATGGGGTTCAAGGGGCACGAGTTCATTCACCAGGTTCGTGAGTTCTCGGACCAGATGGTCGAGTACACATCGCGGCATCTCGAAGTCGACGGTTTTCCGACGCCGTTGCGACTCTCTACGGCCGAGGATGTCCTCGCCTTCGTACGTGAACACCAGATCACCTCGATCAGGCTCTGGTTCACGGATATTCTCGGTAACTTGAAGACCTTCGAAATCACGCCCGCGGAGCTGCCCGGCGCCTTCGAAGAAGGCATGGGTTTCGACGGGTCGTCGATCCACGGCTATCAGCGTATCGAGGAAAGCGACATGGTCGCGATTCCTCTTCCTGAGACCGCGCAGTTCATCCCGTTTCAGATCGGACCCTCGCGCTGTATCCGGATGTTCGCCGAGGTGCGCAATCCCAACGGCACCCGCTACGCCGGCGATCCCCGCAACATTCTGCGTACGCAACTCGAGCGCCTGACCCAAAAGGGGTTCACCCACATGAACGTGGGCCCCGAGGCGGAGTTCTTCTACTTCCGCTCGCCGCACTCGACCGAGAAGCTCGACGACGCTGGCTACTTCGATCTGGTGCCGTCCGACACGGGTGACGACCTGCGCGAGGCCACGCACTTCGCGCTCGAGGCCATGGGCATCGCCGTCGAGTACAGCCATCACGAAGTGGCGCCTTCGCAGCACGAGATCGATCTGAAGTACGACCGTGCCCTGGAGATGGCGGACAAGCTGCAGACCTATAAGTGGCTGGTGAAGGAGATCGCTCGTCGCAATGGCGTTCATGCCACCTTCATGCCCAAGCCCCTTGCCGGCGAGAACGGCAGCGGCATGCACACGCACCTGTCCATCTTCGACGGCGACACGAATTGCTTCTATCAGTCAGACGACGAGAACCACCTGTCGTCGACCGCGAAGCACTTCCTGGCCGGAGTTCTCGATCACGCCCGGGAGATGTGCCTGGTCACCAACCAGGCCTACAACTCGTACAAGCGTCTCGTGCCTGGCTACGAGGCCCCCGTGTACATCACGTGGGCCGAGGCCAACCGTTCGGCTCTCGTTCGGATCCCGCTGTACAAGCCGGGCAAGGAGGTCGCAACACGAATCGAGCTGCGCTTCCCCGACGCGGTCTGCAACCCGTATCTCGCCTTCGCGGTGATGCTTGCCGCGGGCCTGGACGGTCTCGACAACGAGATGGAGTTGCGACCGCAGAGTACAGAGGACCTCTACCACATGTCCGACGCCGAACGCAGAAAACAAGGCATCGGCTCCCTGCCGCACGATCTGTACGCAGCGGTGCGCAGCGCCGAGGGCTCCACCTACCTGAGCGAGACTCTCGGAGAGTCGGTGTTGTCGAAGCTGGTCGAGACGAAAATGGCCGAGTACGACGGGCATCGCTTGTACGTATCGTCGCGCGAACTCGAGGAGAGCCTCAAGCTCTAGCCGGAGCTGCTGGCGCCCATCGAGTAAGCTCAGCGTTCGGTCGTTCGGTAGCTCCCCACGCCGCCTGTCGACGGAGGGCTTCGAGTCGGCCTGCCGCCACGGCATGTCAGGAGGAGACTGCGCGTAGTGAGCTTTCCACGCTTGGGTGCCGGCACCGGGGCGACCTGGGCGCGCGTGCGTGCGGCCGCTGCGGCGACCGCGGCGACTGCCGCGATCGCGGTTGCCTACGAGGTCTTCCGCCAAGGCTTCAACCTCTCGGCGCTGCCTCCGCTGTTGCTGTTCTACGGCGGCAGTGCCGCCATAATCATCGCGTTTTCTGTGTGGACGGCGACTGAGATCGGGCTTCCGAGCTTCCTCGCGCTGAGCCAGCTCTCCTCGCGCGAACGCTTGGTGCGGTGGCTTTTTCTCGGCGTGGGTCTCGGGACCGTGCTCGCCGCCGCGAGCGTGGCACTGAGCGGCGGCGCCGAAACACCATTACAGCCGTGGTTCTGGAGACGGATACAGACCCCTCTCGGCGCGGCGCTCTTTTCGGCGCGCGCGGCAATGCTCGAGGAGACCTTCTTCCGTCTATTCCTGATCCCGTTCCTTGTCTCGGTCGCGCTTCGCGCGCGGCCGGTACGCCACCGTCTGGAACTCGCCAACGGCAGCGCGCAGGCGGTTCATGCGGATCGCCAGGCCGGCGCGCTGGTGGTGGTGATCGCGTGCCTGGTGTCGAGTGCGATGTTCGGGCTAGCGCACCCGTTCAACCCCCTCGGCGCGGTAGTGCTGGCCCCGCTCCTGGCCATCGCCTACCTGTGGGGAGGCTGGGAGTCGTCCGTCACAGCGCACTTCATCGCCAACGTGATTCTCTTTTCGCTCTACTACTGATCGACGCGGGTCATGACCCACGCGTTCCTTCATGCCGGGTCGAAACCTTGTGCTGCGCACTTCCGTAACAGACAGACAGGAATCACCGAGGAGGTGTCTGTGTTCGAACTAGTGGGCCTGCTGGCCGTCGTCGCGATTGGCGGGCTTGTCTGTTTGTCTCTCGCCGTATTCGTCCTACCCTTCATCCTGTTCTTCAAGGTAGTGGGGTGGGGCGTCAGGAGCGCGGCCCAGGTCTTCGGCTGGCTGCTGGGCGTGGTTCTACTGCTCCCGATCGGCCTGCTGGTTGTGCCGGTAGCGCTACTGCTTCTGCCGGTTGCCCTGCTCGTCGGCGGACTGATCCTGCTGAAGCTGGCGCTGCTGGCGGCGCCTTTGCTGCTGCTGGGAGCACTCGTGTGGCTCCTCGTTTCACTAGCGCGGCGGCCTGCGGCAGCCTGAAGGACGCCGCAGCCTACCGGGCTGCCTAGTTGGCGGTCTCGGCCTCGGCTTCGAGCCCGCACAGGCGTGCGAGCGTGCGCCGTACATGGACTCGCGTGACCCGTTTGCGCCAGTAGTAAACGAGGTCGGCGTTGTCGAGCGGAGTCGCCTTGCGATACGCCGCCTCGGCTGCCGCCTCTAACAACTCCAGGCTCGGCGTCTCGCCCTCCAGCAGGTCCGCGGCCTTCTGGACGATGAGCGGATGCGTGTGGACCGCCCCGAGCACGACGCGGGCGTCGCGGATGACGCCGTCCTCGATTCGTAAGCTGGCGCCCACGCCGAGAATTGGAAAGTCGAAGCTCCCGCGGCGCCGGATCTTGGTGTACGCCGAACGTTGTCCTGGCCGCGGCGCGGGTACAAGAACGCGGGTCAGCAGCTCGTCGGGACGGCGTGTCAGGTATTCGATGCCGTCGTCCTGGTAGAGCTGCCCGAGCTCGATCTGGCGGACGCCATCCTTGCCGCGCAGTTCCACGCGCGCCCCGAGCGCGATGAGGGCCGGCGCGCTGTCGCTCGAAGAAATCGCCCAGCACTTGCTCGATCCAGGCGCGACGAGGCAGATGTCGCCGTCCTTCTTCATGCAAAAGCCGACGCTGCGACGCCACTCGTAGCTCTGGTTGTAGTAGTTGCAGCGCGTGTCCACGCACAGGTTGCCGCCGATCGTTCCGACGCGCTGGATCTGCAGATTCGCCACCTGTCCGGCCGCTTGGGCGAGGCCGGCAAAATCCGCCACGATGCCCGGCTCGTCGGCAAGCTGGCGCAGGGTGGCACCGGCACCGATCACCAGGCTGCCGTCGTCTTCCGTCTCTACGTTGCGCCCGTCTTCCAGGCGCCGAATGCCCACCAGCACCGGCGGCTCGAACTGTCGGCGCTTCATGTTGGGGATCAGGTCGGTGCCGCCCGCCAGATACATGGCGCGGCCCTCGTTCTCACCCCAGATTTCCACTGCTTCTTCGGCACTACGGGCGGGGCGGAACTCGAATGGTGGCAAACGCAGCATCAGTCTGACTCCCGGCGACGAGTAGCTGGGATCCAATCCTCAGCGGCCTGGTCGTACCATACGGGATCGACGTCGAGTGCTTCGCCCCAGTCGATGTCAGGAACCTCTTCCGGCCCTACCCGTCCGGGGCCGCCCTGTTCGAGATCCGTCAGCGCGGCGACGACCTTTTCCGGTGTGATCGGAAGCTCGTCGATACGGACTCCCACCGCGTCGTAGATAGCGTTGGCCACTGCCGGGGGCATGGGAAGTAGCGGCCCCTGGCCCACCTCTTTGGCGCCAAACGGGCCCTCGCCGTCGATGCTCTCGACGATGAACGTCTCCACGGGTGGCATCTCCAGGAACGTCGGACTCTTGTAGTCGAGCATCGACGGGATCTTGTGGAGACCTTTGCGGAACACCTGTTCCTCCATCAGGATCTCGCCCAGTGCCATGTACACCCCACCCTCTACCTGACCCTCGACGAGTACGGGGTTGACGGCGCGTCCTACGTCATGGGCCATCCATACTCGTTCGGGGGTAACGACCCCAGTCTCTGGGTCGACATCGACGAGAACGGCGGCAGCGCTGTACGAGTACGCGGGAGAGGGGCCGACGCCTGAGCCTTTGTAGGGTCCAGACAGGCGAGGTGGCGTGTAGGAACCCGTCGAACTCAGCTGCCCGAACATCGCCTCGGCGAGCGGCACTGTATCGGCGAACGAGATCCCCTCGCCGGTCTCACGGTGCTCCACGCGGTGATGGCGCAGCACCAGGTCCGTTGCCTGAACCTCTAGTTTCTCGGCCGCGGCGGCCAAGAGCATCTCGCGGATCTTCTCCGCCGCCTCTTTGGCCGCGTTGCCCATCATGAACGTCACCCTGCTCGAGTACGAGCCAAGGTCGATCGGCGTCGTGTCGGTATCGGAGACGACGAGTTGAATGTCACCTGGTTCGAGCCCCAGAACCTCGGCCACGGTCATGGCGAGAACGGAATTCGAACCCTGTCCGATGTCGATCTCCATGCACTTGGCGCACACGCCGCCGCCGCGATCGACCTTCAGGTCCACCGACGTGTGCGGCATCTTGTTCCAGTAGATGGGCAGGCCGGCTCCGGACATGTACGACCCGACCGCCACGCCGATGCCCTTGCCGTAAGGCAGGTTTCCGCGCAGGTTCGCGAAGTCGGATGCCGTGGCGATCTTCTCGAGACATTCGTCGAGCCCGCAGGAGGTGATGCGCATGTGATTGGCGGTCATCGTGTACTCGTCTACGAGCATCGACCGCCGCATCGCCACCGGGTCCAGTCCGAGCTTCTCGGCGATCTTGTCGAGGTGGATCTCGAGGGCAAAGCGAGGCTGCGGCGTGCCGTGTCCACGCTTGGGCCCGCAGGCAGGCTTGTTGGTGAACACTCTGACGCCGCGGAAGCGATAGTTGGGTACCTTGTAGGTGACCGTTTGCAGCGCCCCGGTGTAGTACGTGCTGGCCACGCCGTAGCTGCCGTAGGAGCCGCCGTCGACGTACGATTTGAAGTCGAGCGCCGTGATGGCGCCACTCGCATCATGGCCGGAGCGCAGCCACATGAGGACGGGATGGCGCCCACGATGCATGTAAAAGACCTCTTCGCGCGTCAACGTGATCTTCACGGGCCTGCCGCTCACGATGGACAGGCGAGCAGCGCAGAACTCGTGCGGGAAGGGATCGGACTTGCCGCCGAAGCCGCCGCCGTTGGGAGTCGCCACGATCCGGATGCGGCTGGCCGGCATGCTGAGGACCTTAGCCATGGCTTTGTGCACGTAGTGCGGCGTCTGCGTGGACGACCAGATCGTGAGCCGCCCGTCAGCGCCGTACTGGGCAACCGCCGAATGCTCTTCCATCGCCAGGTGGTTGGTGCCCGAGTAGAAGTACACGCCTTCGTGCACGGACGTGGCCGACTCCATCGCGTCGTCCACGTCGCCAAAATGCAGATGGACCTGCTTGTGTACGTTGTCGCGCAGTCCGTAGTCGTGAATCCGATGTTCCGCGTCAACGGGTTCGAGCCCTTCCTCGATGTCGAAGGCGCCCGGAAGTTCTTCGTAGTCGACCTCGATGAGCCGGACGGCCTCCTCGGCGGTCGCCTCGTCAATCGCGGCTACTGCGGCGACTGGATCGCCGACGAATCTCACGCGATCGATCTCCAGCGGATACTCGTCTTCGCTCACCGGCAGGATGCCGTACTTGATGGGCATCTCGATGCCCGTGATGATCGCCTTGACGCCAGGCAGCGCCTCGGCGCGCGACACGTCGATCGAACGAATCCGTGCATGCGGAACGGTCGCGCCGAGCATCTTGCCGTAGAGCATCTGCGGCAGGGCGATGTCGTCTGCGAAGATCTCCTGTCCCGTCGACTTGGTCAGGCCGTCCACCTTTGCGGCGGGCGTTCCGATTACCAACAGCGGGTCTCTCTTGCTCATGCCGAGCCTCGCTTGCCCTCGACCGGGTCCAGATCCGGACCGTGGTCTACATCTGGCAGCGTCGGAACACGGTGCTCCGGGTCAGGCTCGCCGGCCGCGCGCCTTGCGGCGACTCGGGCTGCCGCCAGTTCAACGGCTTCGAGGATCTTCAGATAGCCCGTGCAACGGCACAGATTGCCAGAGAGGAACTCACGGATCTCCTCCCGGTCGGGTGTTTGCGTCCGTTCGAGCAGCGCCGCCGCGGAGACGAGCATGCCGGGGCTGCAGTACCCGCACTGGGAGGCTCCGAGATCCGCGAACGCGATCTGGAGTTCATGCGGCGCGGACCCGTCAGCGAGTCCCTCGACGGTGCGGATCTCCGTGTCCTGGGCGTCCACGGCGAGCAGCAGGCACGACAGCAGCGGCTCGCCGTCGACCAGCACGGTGCAGGTGCCGCACTCGCCTAGTTCACAACCATGCTTGGTGCCGGTGAGTCGAAGGTCCTCGCGCAGAACCTCGAGCAGAGTCTTGTTGCCGGCGGCGACGATGTCGTGCTGCTCGCCGTTCACGCTCAGTTGCAGGCGTACTTTCAAGAGTCCTCGCCGAACTTGGCAGGTCGCTTTTCACCAAAGGCGCGCAGGCCTTCGAGCACATCATCCGAGACGAAGAGGTCTTCCTGGGCTTCAGTCTCCGCCGCGAGGCTGGCCTCGATGCCAGAGGCGAGCCCTTTGCGGAGGAGATACTTGACGGCCTTCACCATGTCGCGGGCGCGTGCCCATTCGGCGAACTCCGCCACCTTGCTGTCGAGGTCGGCGGCGTCGACGACGCGGTGCACTAGGCCCAGTTGCATCGCCTCGTTGGCGTCGAGCATTCGCCCGCTGAGGACCAGTTCGAGGGCTTGCGGATACCCGAGGGTGCGCGGCAGCCAGTGGGTTGCTCCCCAGTCGGGTGCCAGTGCCAGTCCTCGCCAGCTGGCCGCGAAGCGCGCGGTTGAGGTGGCCACGCGCAGATCACAGCCGAGCGCGAGCGCGAATCCGGCGCCGGCCGCGATTCCCGGTATCGCGGCTATCGTCAGGCCGGGAAAAGCCTGCAGCGCAAGAACACACTCGGCGCCCGCATGAAGGATGTGATGGAACTCGTCGGCCCTGTTCTCCTCGCGGAGCGTGCTCATGGTGCCAACATCGCCACCGGCGCAGAACGCCTGGCCGGCGCCGGTCACGACGAGGGCGCGCACGGACTCGTCGCGGGCCGCGTCGCGGATGCAATCACGTAGCTGACGGCGCATGTCGCCGGACAGCGAGTTGAGCTTGCCGGGTCGAGAGATCGTGGCGACAGCCACGCCGTCTGAGATCTCCAGCAGTACACTTCCCGCGCCCACTAGACGCGCTCCAGCAACAAGCTCGTTCCCATGCCGCCGGACACGCACAACGTCGCCAGTCCGGTGCGCGCGGAGCGTTGTCGCAGCGCCTGTATGAGCGTCACCACGATGCGTGTGCCGGTGCAGCCGATCGGATGTCCGAGCGCTATGGCACCGCCGTTCACGTTAGTCCGGGACAGGTCGATGCCGAGATCGTCACCAACAGCGAGAACCTGCACGGCGAACGCTTCGTTCAATTCGATCAGGTCGATGTCGTCTATCGCCATGTCGAGGCCGTCGAGCATCCTGCGCACCGCCGGCACAGGGCCGATGCCCATGACGGCGGGGTCTACCCCAGCCTCCGTGGCCGCCAGGATGCGCGCCTGAGGCTCGAGGCCGTACTTCTCGACCGCTCTCTCGGACACGACCACGAGAGCCGCGGCACCATCGGTGATGCCACTGCTATTACCTGGATGTACTGTGCCACCGTCCTTGAACACGGGCTTCAACTTGGCCATGGACTGCATGTTCGCCCCAGGGCGCAGATGCTCGTCCGCGTCGATAACCAGTGTCCCCTTACGTCCCGGCACTTCGACAGGCACGATCTCTGCGTCGAAGGCCCCCGCTTCCACGGCGGCGGCGGCCCGTGCTTGGCTCTCGACGGCATACTCGTCCTGGCGGGTTCGATCGATGCTGTAGCGCTCCGCGAGCCGCTCTGCGGTTCGCCCCATCAGGTCGCCACAGAGCGGGCACAGAAACCCGTCGCGGTACATGCCGTCGACAAGATCGGTGTGCCCGAGCCTGGCTCCCCAGCGCGCGCTCGGCACCATGTATGGCGTGTTGCTCATACTCTCCATGCCGCCGCAGACCACAGCGTCGGCCATTCCGAGGCGCAAGTTCTGCGCCCCGAGGATGATTGACTTCATCCCGGAAGCACACGCCTGGTTCACCGTGAACGCCGGCACCTCGACCGGAATCCCCGCGCGGACCGACGCTTGCCGGGCCGGATTGGGCCCGGCGCCTGCCTGCCTGCCGTGACCGAGGATCGTGTGGTCGACAGCCTCCGCGGGCAGCCCTGCTCTCTCGAGTGCCGCCCGCACGGCCACCGTACCCAGGTCAGGGGCGCTCAGCGGCGATAACCCGCCGCCGAACTTGCCAATCGGGGTGCGCACCGCTCCCGCGATATAGACGGCTTCGCCAGACCTGAGGTCGAGCATCCCTAGCGGGCTACTTGCCCTGGAAGGCAGGCTTGCGTTTCTCGATATAGGCGGTGATGCCTTCCAGGGCATCACCCGACGCGAACAGGCGATTCTGCAACTCGCGCTCGAGTGCGAGGCCGCTGTTCAACGACATCTCGGTGCCCTCTTGAACCGCGAGCTTGATAAGCCCCTGAGCCATCGTCGCGCCCTGCGCCAGCTCCTTGGCCCAGTTGATGGTGTACTCGCGAGCATCCTCGTCGACTACACGGTTCACAAGGCCGATGCGCTCGGCCTCTTCCGGCGTAAGTAGGTCGCCGGTAACCATCAACTCCAGAGCCTTGCTCTTGCCAACGACGCGCGGCAGCCGCTGCGAGCCGCCAGTTCCCGGCAACACACCGAGAGTGACCTCTGGGAGGCCGATGCGTCCGCCCTCGCGACCCATCACGCGCATGTCACAGGCAAGCGCGATCTCGAGCCCGCCGCCGACGCAGTGGCCGTTGAGCGCGGCTATCACCAGCTTCGGGATGCGTTCCAGTTCCTGCAGCGTCTCGTTGCAGTGCAGGCAGAACATCGACTTGTAGCGCGGCTCGGACGTCTTGAGCATGTTGATGTCCGCGCCGGCGGAGAAGAACTTGTCGCCACCGCCGGTCAAGACCACGACCTTGACGTCCGTGTCGAAGCGAACCTCCTCGATCACCTCGTCGAGCTCATGCATGAGATCGAGGTTGTAGGTGTTTCCCGGATTACGGGACATCGTCGCGATCGCGACTCCGTCTTCCTTCTTGAGATCGAAGATTTCCCAGGCCATGAGTTTCCTCCAGAGCGCGCGCGTCTGCGCGGCGGTGGTGTCGTTATCGTCGGAACACGAAGTCGTGGACGGCCGGACGTTGGGCCAGATCGAACGCCAAGCCGTCAGGCCGGCTCAGGTTACCACCGGCCACGGAGGCCGGCAAACGGACGCAGGGCCTTGCGCGGGCCGCGCATTCGGGTGCGCAGCTGATGCTAGAATCCTCCGCGGATCGTAGCGATATCGGCCGGGTGTGCGCGCGTCTCGTTGGCGGCGCCCTGGCGAGGATCCCATAGATTTTCCTTTCGAGAGAGAGCTTCGTATGCGCGTTATGGTAGTTCGGACGCCCGGTGAACTTCGGGATGAGATCGGCCACAAGATCATGGTCCAGAAGGACTGGTGCGGTACTGTCGTGGAAGAGCTCGACGACGAGACGCTCGCGGCCGCCGGGTTCCACCCGAAGCGGAGCGAGAAGGTCTACCGCGTCCTGTTCGATGACTGGGGACAGCACATTGCGGTGCCGGCGGTGAATCTCGTGGAGATCGCCGACGGTGACGGCGAAGACGGCGACTGATTAGCTCTGCGGTGTCGGTCGTGTTCTGCCGGTGACGAGCCTGGCGTGCTCGCGCAGCGCGTAGCGGTCCGTCATGCCGGCGACGTAGTCAGCGATGGCCGTCAAGGCCCCCACCCGCCTCGCGCGTTCCCGGTGACGCGGTGGCAGAAGGTCGAGGTCGCCAGCGTACACTTCGAACAACAGACGAAGTTTGGAACGCGCGTCTTCCATCTCCGCCTGTACCAGTGGGCTGCGGTACAGCTGCACCGACAGGAAATCCGCCATGGTCTCGAGGTCGGCGAGCACGTCGTTCGAATGAGCCGCCAGAGACTGAGGATAGGCGCGCACGTCGGCGAGTGAACGGACGCCTGCATCCGCCACCCTGTCCCGTGTTGTCTCGATCAAGTCCGTGACCAAGCGATCGACCATCCGCCGGATGGTCTCGTTAAAGAGTTGTCGTTCGGTGGCGCCGGGAAGCTCACTCATCAGTGCCGCGTATGGGCGGCCGAACAGCGGTACGCTGCGGAGCGTCTCGACGTCGAGAATGTGAGCCTCGACACCATCGTCGACGTCATGGACGTTGTACGTGATGTGATCGACCAGATCGATGAGTTGCGCTTCCAGCGGAGATCTTTCCTCAGGACTGAACTCAGCGATTTCGGCTCCGGCGAAGCGGTCGTAGCGGGTCGCGTGCTTGGCGATCCCCTCGCGGACCTCATACGTCAGGTTCAGGCCACGGAAGGCGGCGTACTTCTCCTCGATCTCATCGACGGTGCGAAGCGAGTGGCGATTGTGTTCGAAGCCGCCGGCGTCGGCCATCATCTCGTCGAGCGTAGCCTCCCCGACGTGGCCGAACGGAGGATGTCCCAGGTCGTGTGCCAGAGCGATGGCCTCGCAGGCCGTGGAGTTCAACCCGAGCGCACGCGCGGCCGTGCGCGCGAGCTGGGCAACCTCGATGGTGTGCGTGAGCCGCGTTCGGAAGTGGTCCCCGTGATGATTCGGGAACACCTGCGTCTTGTACTCGAGGCGGCGGAACGCACGCGAGTGGACGATGCGATCGCGGTCGCGCTCGTAGCAGTCGCGGTACGCGTGCTCGGGTTCGAGCACTCGTCGGCCGCGAGTTTCCTCCGGCTGGACGGCCCAGGGTTGTCTTATGTCCGTGCCACTCATGCCGTATCGCGTGCAATGGGAACAACTACGTCGACGCCACGTTAGTAAGCGGCTGCCTGAGGGGCAAGTCAGCGCAGTGTGGGGCTTGGCACCGCCTAGGCTTGACCGCGTGGCCTCCTAGTCGCTAATCTCTATGTATCCGCTGGCCAGTCTCTGTTAGCGCAACTCCCTTGCCCCGGAACGCCGGGTCGGGTCCCCTACTCGCGGGAGTTAGTAGCATGCAACGGATCGACGGCGTCAAATCAGTCGGAATCCTCAACCTCAGCGTCCTTACTTTAGCTCTGGCGGCAGGTCTGGCCCTGCCCGTAGAGGCGCAGGATCAACAGGTGGGACCTGTTCCGGTTCGCGTGCGCCATTTGGAGGGCGCGGTCACCGTGCAGCGCGCCAGCGCTGGCGAGACCTCGGAGGCCATTCCCAACCTGCCGCTGGATGCGGGGGATCGTGTGTGGACCGAGGACGGGCGTGCGGAGTTGACCCTCAGCGATGGCACCACCGTGTGGTTGGACCAACGTACGACGCTCGATATCGTGGCCCTGGAAGAAGCTTCAGGTAGGAGCATCCTGCGGCTGTGGGGCGGCTCGGCCCTCGTCTGGCGGCCGGTGCTGTCGGCGCTCGCAGAGTTGCGGCTCGACAGCGGCGAGAACGTAGTGCTGATGCGGCGGGCGGGCCTGGTCCGCGTTGACATCGATGAGGAACGTCGCCTGTGGCTGTCCGTCTACGACGGCGAGGCCTCTTTAGGGGCAGGCGGTCTGGTGGAGACTCTCGCCGCAGGCGAGCAGAGCTACACGGAACTAGGTACAGCTCCGGCCACGGCCAGCCTATTCAGTACCGCCGCCGTCGACGCTTTCGGGCAGTGGCATCAACAGCGGTGGTCTGCTTATGCGGCGACCACTCAGTACGTCGCGCGGCGTGACTACATCCCCCAGGAGGTAAAACCGTATGCGGCAGAGCTAGAGGCCTCGGGTAGCTGGTTCTACCACGACGACTTTGACAGCTACGCATGGCGTCCCGCCGTCTCGGTGGGCTGGTCGCCCTATCAGCGGGGTCGCTGGGTGTGGGGCCATGGCGGCTGGACCTGGGCGTCGAGCGCGTCGTGGGGATGGGCCACTTCACACTATGGTCGCTGGCACCACCTGCCTGCGTACGGATGGGTTTGGTTCCCGGGTGGCGGCTATCGGTCCTCCTGGGTGAGTTGGTACGTCGGCAACGGCTACGTTGGTTGGAGTCCGATCGGCTACTACGGACGGCCCTTCATCTCTATCGGCCTGTGGTTCGGTGGCGGCTACGGCTACGGCCGCGGCTATCACGGCGGGCACCACTACAACTACCCGCATTACGGCAGCGGCAGCGGCAACAGTTATGGGAACGGCGGCCGCGCGGTAGCCGGAAAGGGGTACGTCAGAGGCGGTAGCGCTGGTCCTTCGGGCTGGACAATGGCAGATGCCAAGGACTTCGGCCGCGGTGACTCGGTGCGGCGAGCGGTGAGGCGTTCGGACATGCCTGCGGGCGCGGGGCAGAACGCAGTGACACTCAATGGCGCGTTGCGACAGCGGAATGTTGGCGCCTTGCAGGCTGGACGTCAGGTGCCGACGCGCTCGGCCGCAACGCCTTCGCGAAACGGCATCGGTAACCGTGCCGCGACACCACGCGGGGGTTCGAGGGCCGGCACCGCGGCACGACCGGCATCGTCCGCGGGCGGTCGCACTGCCGTGCGGCCCGGGCGGTCGCAAGCGGGAAGTGCGCCAGGCGGCGGTCGAGCGGTCAGTTCTGGCGCTCGGCCTGGTGCTCCTGTCCGCCCGAGCGGCGTGACCACCGCTCGGCCCCGGCCTGGCGGTTTGTCCGGCGGTCTATCCCCCGGCCGTAGCGTGAGCAGTCGTCCCGGTAGCCCAACCGGCGGCTCGGTGCCACGTCCGACGTCAGCGTCGGGTCGGCCGATGGTAGGCCGAGCGCCTGTCGCGCGGCCATCGGGCGGAGTCGGTCGCCCGACGATCACTCCAAGGTCGTCGCCCACGCGTTCCACGGTCGGGAGCCGTCCCGGTGTGAGTTCGCGGCCACAGGTATCACCGCGAAGTACCCCGAGCCGATCGTCGATCGGCAGGCCTTCCGGCGGTCCGCGCGTCTCTGCTCCACGAGGCGGTTCCTCGCGCGGAAGCGTTGGCCGAGGAGCGGCGTCACGTGGTTCGTCGGGTAGGAGTCGGGGTACCGCTCGCCGCGGGAGTTCCCGGCGCCGCTAGCGGCGTGCAGGCAGGGCGCCTCCTGTCGCTAGGGGGCGCCGGCGGCAGAGGGCCGCTAAAGGCGTTCCGTGATCCCTACCGAGACGCCCCAGACCAGATACCAGATAGCAACGGCCAATGGCATGGCGGGGTCCCAGCGTGACCCGAAAATGCCGGCACCGTACAGCAGCGGCATGATCACCATGCCCGCGGGGATGGCGATCACAGCTCCCCAGATGGCTCCGCGCAGGGCTGGTGGGCCCGGGAGTCGATCGCGCATGAGGCGCCCATAGGCGATGCCGAACAACGTGCCGAGGCCAAGCGTCTGTAGTGCGCCGACGACCCAGGCCAGGCCGACAGATGTGATGTCTGGAACAAGGAGCTGGCCGTTCCACAAAGCCACGTCCATCTGTGGCAGGCCGATACCTGGCAGCCAGTAGCCAACAGAAAGCGCTACCCAGGTGGAGGCGAGCCCCGCGAGGGCAAGGGCACTGATCGGTCTAGGGCTGGGTTCGACCATGATGACTTGGGCCTAATTCCGTCCGGGCCAGGCGTCTCCACCTGGCGTGAGGCTGATGCGATCCTTGAAGGACTCCCACGTGAAGTGGCGGTGGCAGATTTCCGGTTCGTCCGGTGCCCAGCACCACAAGACATTGGGGTCGGGAGTGCGAAAGTCTACGGTGAAAACGCCCTTGGGTTGAGCCCCCAGCGCCAAAATCGAGTGCGCCCAGCGGTCAAGTAGTTCCCTCGCGTCCTGATCAGCGCGCTCCTGCGTTGTCTCTTCGTTCGCCGCATCAGCGTTCTGGAGTTGTTCGATTTGGCTGCGAGTACGCTCGGTCAGGGCCGTAATCGCAGGCAACATAGCGTTCGCCTGTTCGAGTGTGAAGATGCGGAACCGATGTAATGCCAAGGACTTAGACCCTCCGTGGGCAGACGGTAGCACGCTTTGGCGGCACTGACGAAAGCATGCTCTCCGCTCTTGCCTCCTGCCGGGTTCATCTCTATGATTGTTAACTTACCCCAGCCG
Source organism: Acidobacteriota bacterium (assembly GCA_029263295.1). GTDB lineage: Bacteria > Acidobacteriota > UBA890 > UBA890 > WLXD01 > WLXD01. Next base: position 40,124 of record JAJCXT010000099.1, read on the forward strand.
ATAAGGACGGGATGGTCAGCCCCCCCACCCCCGACCCCCGTCCTTCAGGGATTCCGGGTACCACCCACAGCCCACCCCACCGGAATCCCGCTATCTAGAGACCGGGCCGCGGTTCACGCCGCGGCCCGGTACGAATTCTGAGGAAGCCGGGTCGTTGCGCCCGGCTTCCTTTCGTTTGCCCACCGGAGTTCCCGATGACGTTCGTCCCTTTCACGATGGAACGCTGGCAGTCGATCTACGAGCACGCCGTCGATCTGAATCTGTCCGAGAGTGGGGTTCATCCGCTCACGCTCGCGGAGTTGACGGATCTGGCTGGGATCGACCGCGGTGTTCTCGACGGCCGGCTGCTCGAATACGTGCAGTCGAACGGTGGCGATCTTCTGCGCGAGCGAATCGCCGCGATCTATCCTGGTGCCACCGCCGAGGATGTCGTGGTAACCAACGGCACCGCCGAGGCGAACTTCGTTGTCACGTGGGACCTGGCGGCCAAGGGTGGCGAGTTCATCTTCATGGAGCCCAACTATTTCCAGATTCGCGGCATCGCCGAGAACCTCGGGGTGCAGGTCAAGAGCTGGTGGCTGGACCAGCCTTCCTGGGACGCAAATCTCGCCGCGCTGGACGAACTGGTCACCGATCGGACCCGGGCGATATTCGTCTGCAACCCCAACAATCCGACGGGGCGCTGTTTTGGAGAGGATTTCATCGCGGGCGTTACGGCTGCCGCCGGACGGGTTGGCGCGTGGGTTCTTGCCGACGAGGTCTATCGTGGCGCGGAACATCGAGGTGGCGAGACGCCTTCGTTCTGGGGCAGCTACGACCGCGCGATCGCCGTCTGCGGCCTGTCGAAAGCGTACGGACTGCCCGGGCTGCGCATTGGGTGGGCTTTGGCGGGTGGCGGTTACGCCGAACGTCTGTGGGCGCGCAAGGACTACACGACGATCTCTCCGTCGACACTGAGCGAGTACCTGGCCGGAGCGGCGCTCGAGCCGAGCGCTCGGCAGGCGCTACTCGCGCGTACGCGCGGCATCCTTAACGCCAACTGGGCGGTACTCGAAGCGTGGCTCGAGGAACGGTCGGAGATGTTCCGCTGGCGCAACCCTGAGGCCGGCGCGATTAGCCTCGTCGAGTTTCGGCACCAGGTGGATACAGGTGAACTAGCGGAGGCCCTGCGGCGCGACGAGAGTTGTCTTGTCCAACCTGGCAGCCAGTTCGGACTTCCGCGGCATCTCCGGCTCGGAATCGGTCCACCGACGGCGGCTCTGGAGGATGGTCTCGGACGGCTCTCGCGGGTCCTGGAACGCACGGCGCATGCTGCCGGCCAGGGAGTCTGACCGGACATGAGTGCAACGCGAATTTTCTCCGGCATCCAGCCGACCGGCGATCTGCATCTGGGCAACTACTTCGGAGCTGTGCGCAACTGGGTTGCGCTTCAGGAGGGCGCTGCCGACACGATTTATTGCGTCGTCGACTACCACGCGATCACCGGAGGGATCGACGCGGACGTGCTCCCGGAGCGCGCTTTGCAGCTCGCCGGCGACCTGGTCGCGTGTGGCATCGATCCGGAGCGTTCGATCCTGTTTGTGCAGTCGCATGTGCCCGAGCACACCGAACTGGCGTGGGTGTTCAACGCGTTTGCCGCGTTCGGAGATCTGTCCCGGATGACGCAGTTCAAGGACAAGTCGGGCCGCGCCAAACACGTGAGCTCAGGCCTGTTCACGTACCCGGTTTTGCAGGCTGCCGACATTCTGCTGTACCTGTCCGACGGGGTTCCCGTTGGCGAGGATCAGTCGCAGCACCTGGAATTGACTCGCAGTATCGCTCGTCGATTCAACCAGGTGGTGGGCGAGGATTACTTCCCTGATGTCCAGACTCTGCTCACAGAGGGCAAGCGCATCATGTCGCTGGCGGACCCAGAGCGGAAGATGAGCAAGAGCCTGGGCGACAAGCACTACGTAGGCTTGATGGAACCGCCGAAGCGTATTGCCAAGAAGATCCGGTCGGCGGTTACCGATGCGGGTGGCGAAGCGCGTGACGAGCTCAGCCCCGGTGTTGCCAACCTGGTGGGCTTGCTTCGCTTGGCCGGAGAGCACGCGGCCGCCGACCAGTACGCGGAGGAGGCGAAGCGAGGCGACTTGCTCTATGGGCACCTCAAGGTGGCGGTGGCCGACGCTGTCGTGGCGATGCTCGAACCGTTCCAGGAGCGTCGCGCGCAACTCAGCAACGCGGACCTGAGGGACCTTCTCGCGGACGGCGCCAGTCGCGCCTCGGCGATTGCCAAGCCGGTCATGGAAGACGTGCGCCGTCTCATCGGCGTGGGTGCGCGCAGCATCAACCGCTAGCGGCCTCTCCGACAGTCCATCATCTCCAATCCGGCGCGGGTACGCTGCCGCAACTCGTGTCCTCGTTTGGCCGCTAAAAGTCACCATAACGTAGGCATTGATGGTCTAAGATGGTCCTGGCCTTCAAAAAGGTCTTGAGCGGTCAATAGCAGAGGGCTACCCTTCTCTACGTACTGAGTCTTTGCAAATAAGGAATGGGTCTCCCTTTTGCTAGACACAGGCTTGATTGAGGGGCGTGCCGCTATTGTTACGACCGGGGAGGTGGGACAGTCGGCGGCGCGTCCCCTCATTTTTTTTGGGATAGTCCCAGACGGGCACTGCACTCGCGACCCTGCCTGAACGAAGCGGTCGCGGTTCCGCGCTACTCGCCGCGGCCGAGCTTCTCGGCCTCTGCCACGAGTTCGATCACGCGCTCTCTGACCATGGTCATGAATTCGCCTGGGTCGATGCTACCGTCGGCCGGATAGCTGATGGGCTTGCCAAAGACGACTGCCGCGGGGTGCAGGCGGAAGCGGCCCTCTCGCGGCCACATTTCGTAGGTGCCCCAGATCCCCACCGGCACGATGGGGGTATCTAGTTCACGCGCCAGAATGCCAGCGCCGCGGCGAAACTCCTTGATGCTGCCGTCTCCCGATCGGCCGCCCTCCGGAAAGATGCCCAGTATCATCCCGCGTCGGATGCCTGCCGCCGCCGCCTGCATGGCGGCCTCTAGGTTGCGGTTCTGGTCGATCGGTACGGTACGAACCAATCTAGCCAGCGAGCCCAGGATCGCCCCACGGAAGTAGGCGCTGTAGCCCACGAAGAAAGCTCGTCGGAAGACTCTCCATGGCAGCGCGATTCCGAGGATCGGGGCGTCCGTGTAGCTAAGATGGTTCGGGGCCAGTATGAACGGATAGTGGCGCGGGATGTTCTCGGCGCCAGACACCTTGAATCCGATCATCCACTGCACCAATCGCATGCAACGTCCGAACAGGAAGATAAGCGGTGGACTGACGCGTCGAACCCGCAGGTAGGGTTCGACTTCCGGTGGCGTCTCGGCGAGCACTCGTTTCCACGAGTCCGCGCCGCGCCCAGCGCCTCCCCCGTCGCCGGCACCGTGCTCGCCGAGAAGGTCCAGCAGGTCGCCGACGGTCTGTACTTCGCCACCGGCCTCGGGCGGTAGTTCGATGCCAAAGGCGTGTTCGAGATCGGCCTGGAGTTCTACGCGCTCAAGCGATTCCATCCCCAGGTCGATATCAAGATGTTGGTGTCGGGCTACGCCTTCGACGCGGGCGTGCTGCGCGAGGATCGAACGCGCCGTGTGGGCCCACGCGGGCTCATCCACCTTGTCCTCGGCGCCCTCGGGAGGGGCCGTCCGCGCCGGCTCCATCCCGTCGGCGCGGTTGCCGCGCTCGAGAATGTCGCGCTTGAGCTCAAAGCGCTTGACCTTGCGGGTCGTCGTGCGCGGTAGCGGCTCTTTGCGGATTTCCAGGCTGGTAAGGCGCTGTGGCCCTGGAAGCCCGATGCCGAGGCCCTCGATTTCCCAGGAGATCTCCTCGCGGAGGTTCACCTGCCCGCGTGCGCGCGCTGCGTCGAAGTCCGGGACAACAATGGCGTGCAGTCGCTCTGCCCCGCGGCGGCGTGGATCATCGATTCCGAGCACGCAGATCTCGTCGATCAACTCAGATCGCCCATAGTAGGCCTCGAGTTCCTCCGGGTAGATGTTCTTGCCTGACGCCAGGACGATCATGTCCTTGGCGCGTCCGGTCACCTGCAGGTGGCCGTTAGGCAGGAGGCGCCCCAGGTCACCGGTGTGAATCCACCCGTCTCGCACTACTTCCGCGGTGGCCTCGTCGTTCTTGAAGTAGCCGATCATCAAGTTGGGGCCGCGGGCAATGATCTCGCCGATGCCGTCCTTGTCAGGCTTGTCGACGCGCACCTCGACCCCATCAAGCGCTCGCCCGACCGTTGTCGCATCCAGCTCCTTGGCCGGGTGCGCAGTGAGCCCCGCACTCGCCTCCGTCAGGCCGTAGCCCTGAATCAGCGTGAAGCCGAGATCGAGAAAGTCCTGTCCAACGATCGGGTCGAACTTGGCGCCGCCGCTCACGAACGTCTTCAGCTTGGGGCCAAACGGTGTATGCGCGGCGGCGAAGAACTGCTTGCCCAGATTCACGCCCGTCATGCCGCGCACCGCACGATTGATCCGCAGCATGGCGAACGCCATCTTGCCCCTGAGCCCAGTGAGGGCCGTCATCCGTTTCATGACGCGATCATGAAACCGGTAAAAGAAGAGCGGGACGCAGGCAAAGAAGGTGATGCCGAATCGCGGGAACGCCGCTATGATCCGCTCCGGATTCAGCTCCGTGAGGTAGGTCACCTGCGCTCCAACGACCATCGGAGCCAGGAAGTTCGTCATCAGCGGCAAGGCATGGAACAGCGGCAGAACGCCCAGGATATGGTCGCGCTCGCCTAGGTCGATGCGCGCGAGGCCGGCCACGACGTTTTCGAACAGAGCACCGTGCGACAGCACGACGCCTTTGGGCAATCCGGTTGTCCCGGAGGTGTACATGATGGTTGCTGGCGATTCGGCCTGCGCCTGTGGGTCCCATCGATTGGGTTCTTCAGGGGCGATCGATGTCCAGCCCAGCCCGCAGACATCGCCCGTCGCCGCCGGGAAGTTCTCCGGAGCGTCGCCGTCCCAGTAGTACTCATCCGCGTCGACGTCGAGGATCTGTGGGGGGCTATCCAGCCCTTCTCTGGCGGCTAGGAGCTTGGCCCCAAGCCGGTGAGAGCTGAGCACCAGAGGAACCTCGGAGTGCTCGAGGATGCGCCGGATGGCGTGCGGCTCCAGCGCGGGGTCGATGGGAACCACCGTCGCGCCCGCGTACCAGATGGCCAGGTATCCGACGGGCCATGCGGGCCTGTTCTCCATGCATATGGCGACGCGTGCTCCCTCGCCGAGAGAAGCCGCCCTCAGGCCCTCCCCGAGTCTGGCCACATGGTGGGCCAGGGTCGAGTAGTCCAGCACCATGTCGCTCTCGGGGCCCGCCAGCCGATAGGCAGGCGCATCAGCGCGAGTGCTCGCGTGGCCGGGGAGGAATTCGAGAAAACTGCCGGGTTGGTCGCTCATTGCCGCGGAGTATAGCTGCTGGTTACGGAATGAATCGCGAGGCCCATCAGACTTCTCGCATGGGCTGCTAGCGTACGCGGGCCCCGCCCTTGAAGACCATGTCGATGTTCTCGAGCACGCGCATGTCGGCCAGAGGGTCGCCGCGGACGGCGATGATGTCCGCGTATCTGCCCTCCGCCAGAACGCCGATGTCGCCTTCCGCGCGCAGGAAGCGCGCCGGCCAGAGCGTAGCGGCCTGGATGACCTGCATCGCGGGCACTCCGAGTTCTACCCACAGCGCCATCTCCCTCCAGGTGGAATCGTTGTGGAACATCGTGGGTATGCCCGAGTCTGTCCCGATCATGAGGGTCACGCCGGTGTCGCGTAGTTGGGCGAACTTGGTGGCGAGCTTCGGTATCCGCGACGGGAACAGCGCGTAGTAGGGCAGCTGGGTGATGCGGGCCAGGGAGCTGCGAATCTCGTCTGCCAGTGCGTCCGGCATGCCCTGCCGCCAGCGCGGGTCGTCGAGACGTTCAGGGAAGATCTCGCCTGTGTACTGCATGGTCAACAGCGGCGAAACGGTTGGCGTCCAGTACAGAGACGAGTTGCGCTCGCGAAGTAGTTCGAGCACGTCCTCCGGGTAGCCTGGCGCGGTGCCGAGCCCCGTATGTTCGAAGTTGTCGACGCCGTGGCGCAAGCCGACACGGATCTCCTCCATGCGGTGCCCGTGGGCGACGACGGGGAGACCTTCGGCGTGCGCCGTCTCGACGATAGCCGCGACGACCCCTTCGTCCATCTGGTCTTGGTCGATCAACTTGATCGTGTCGATGCCGCGCCGGGCGAGTTGCTGCACCGTTTGCCGTGCTTGGAGTTCGCTGGTGATACCCCAGCGATAGGGCGCTTCGTAATCCTCGTACGGTGCCACCTGCAGGAAAGGGCCGGAGACGAAGAGACGAGGGCCAGGGATTTCGCCGGCTTCGATCTGACGTCGGACCTCGAGGATCTCGTCGGGGTTGGCGCCCAGATCACGCGCCGATGTGACTCCGCTCCAGAGCAACTGGTCGGCGGCGATGGGCATGACGAGTTCGTTCATGCGGTCGGCATAGAGTTCGTCCCAGCGCCGGTAGTCGCCGTGGCCGAGCAACATCATGTGAACATGCATGTCGATCAGCCCGGGCATCACCGTCATCCCGTCGGTGCTAATTCGCGTGGCGCTAGCGGGGACCTCCGTGTTGTCTTCGGTGCCAACTGCCGTGATGCGTCCGTCCTCGATGAGGATGACGCTGTTCTCCAGGGGTGGGCCACCGAACCCGTCGAGCGTGCGGCCTCCGACCAGGGCAAGTACACCTGATGTCGCGGTTCCAGGCGCCGCTTGTTCCGCTGGCGCGGCAGTCACGGTTTCCGCAGGCTGCGCGTCGCGAGTAGCTGCCGGGTCTGGCGGCGTGCACGCCGCGAGCGTCAGTGCCAGGCTCACAATGCCGATGGGGGTTCGGTCGATACGCATTTCGGTCTCCCGGTGTTGTGCTCTACATCCGATCGAGTGCTGCTTCGAGGTTGTCCAGGCCCGCCTCGAGATCGTCCCGTTCCATGCCGAACGCCAGACGGAAGTAGTCGTCGGCGCCGAAGAAGGAGCCCGGCGGAGCCGTGGTGTCGTACTCGCGCTCGAGAAGGGCGATCAACTCCCCTACCCGTCCGCCGTCGAGCCGGACAAAGCCAATGGGGCCGATCCGCGGCAGCACCCAGTTCAGCTCGGGCCGGGTTGTCACGAAGTCGGCGGCCAGTTCACGATTGCTCGTCACGAGATTCCGCACCGCGCCGGCGATGGTGTCCAGCCGATCGAACGCGCGGGCCGCGAGGCGTTCGCTCGGGTGCGGCATGATGATGCCGAACAGGTCGTTCAGTGCTCGGAATTGCTCGGCGAGTTCCTCGGACGCGATGATCCATCCGGCCCGCAGGCCGTCGAGCCCGTAGGCCTTCGTCAGACTGCAGGTCGAGATAAAACGCGGTGATCGGGTTGCCGCGATGCGTCGGTCGGTGGTGAATTCGAGGTAGACCTCGTCGACGAGTACGTGGAAGTCGTGCACCTGGGCCAGCTCACCGAGCGCCTCCAGGTCTTCTGATGCGGCGCGCTGTCCGGTGGGATTGTGCAGGTCGCTGAGAATAACGAGTCGCGTGATTCCTGGTCGCACGCGGGCCGCGACTTCACCAACGTCGAGGGCCCACTCCGCTTCGCGATGGCGTGGGAACGACTCCACCTCAGAACCGAAATAGGCGGGGAGCGCTTCCAGCGGTTCATAACCCGGAGTCTCCACCAGTACGTGCCCCGGCCGCTCGAGAACCGTCGCGCAGGCCAGGTGATTAGCCATCGACGTGCCGATCGCTAGCACCACGCGCTCCGGCGCGACGGCGTAGCGCGTGCCGAGAATCTCGCGCAGGGGATCCCACCCGTCGGCGTTGCTGTCGCACAGGGCCAGATCCTCGGGCCGAACGGCCAGCTCTTCGGGGGGACACGGGCGGATGCTGCTGCGGCCGAGGTTGTAGCGGAATCGCTCACGGCTCTTCGCCCAGCGGATGTACCTCGATCCCCTCACTCGCGCTGCCACAGCCAGAACACGGGCACGCCCGCCAGAATCAAACTGGCCCCAATCATCGCGTTGGTCGGGTTCGAGAGGATGGAGCTGACGACGATGGCAGCCGCGGCGACCACGAAGACGCCGGTGATCAGACGGAATGCCGGCATGCGGAAGCCCTCGTCCGCGGGCGCGTCCGCGTCGCGCTTCCGATAGACGAACAGCGTCATTGCCACCAGCCCAAAGAAGATCCAGTCGCCGAACACGACGTAGTCCAGCAGGTCGCCATAGGTTCCCGAGAGCGACAGGACGATGGCCCAGGCGGCCTGGAACAGCAGTGCCCCGCTCGGTGTTCGGTACCGCGGATGGAGGCGTGACGCCGCGGAGAAGAACAACCCGTCGTCGGCCATCGCCTGGTAAACGCGGGGCGCCGCCAGGATAAAGAGATTCAATATGCCGAGCGTGGAGGCGATGATCCCGACGCTGATCAGCCGTGCGCCGGTTTCGCCCGCGACCATCCGCATGGTGTCCGCTGCCGGTGCGGTGCTGGCAGCCAAGCCCGCCACGCCTAGCGCTCGCAAGTAGGCAAGGTTCACTGCCACGTAGACCACGACGACGATCGCCACGCCTAGCAGAATGGCGCGCGGTAGCGTTCGGCGCGCGTCGCGCACCTCGCCGCCGACAAAGTTGGCGTTCTGCCACCCACCGGTCGCGAACATCACCGGGATCAGCGCCAGCCCGACGAGCCGTACAGACTCGAGAAGACCTGGAGCTGGCCCGACACTACCGGTCGCGGCGGCTGGTGCGGCGACCAGACCGGCAGCAATGACCACAGCGAGAGCTGCGAGTTTGGCCAATGTGAAGGCGTTCTGCGCGATCGCGCCAGGTCGGATGCCGAAGTAATTGACGGCGGTGAAAGCCAGAATGAAGGCAATTGCGAGGGGCCCGATGAGAGCAGGATCCGCTCCGAGCAGGTCCGCGGAATATCGCGCCGCGATCTCGGCGACGGCCGCGACGGCGCCGCTATTGATGACGAGAAGGAGCGTCCATCCGTAGAGGAAGGCCGGCAGTCGCCCGAAAGCGTCGCGGAGATAGATATATCCCCCCCCGGCGTTGGGGGCGCGGGCGCCAAGCTCGGCGAAGCAGAAGCCTCCTGCCACGGCGATCAGGCCGCCTGCAACCCACGCGGCGATCGTCAGGGAGCCGCTCTGCACGCGCGCCGCGACGATGGCGGGATTCAGGAAGATGCCGGCGCCGATGACGGCACCGACGGTGATCATCGTGACGTCGAACAGGCCGAGGCGGCGGGCGTACGTCGTCTTGTTGGCTACTGGATCAGGCACGGCGCCATTATACGGACTGCGCCGGCCTTGCCTGGCTGTCTCGATTTACCGGCCGCCTGGCGGTGTCGCGGCGGCAGGGATTTGCGCGCGAGCTGCGCCGCGCGCGCGCAACGGGCGGCCACCCGCGCCCGCTTCGTCTACCTCGACGTTGAAGGTCTCGAGTAACGTGCCCTTGTTGAGATCGAAATTCGCCATCGCTACATTGAGGCCGATCGTCGTCAACAACTCCCGCAAGCGAGCCGCCGTCAGTTGCCGTTGCAGGTTCAGTACCTGGAAGGTGCTGCTCGTGCCGTTCTCGAAACGACGCAGTTCCGCTGTGTACTGACGCTCGGAAAGGGCCACGGTGTCCGCGGCTGCGGCTACCTGCTGCACGCCGCCATTCACGTTGCGCGCCGCATTGCGCACCCCGAGTCGAATCTGAACCTCGTCGTCCTGCACCTGGGTGGTGGCCTGACGTTCGCGGATCGTAGCTTGCGCGAACTGCGCCTCGGCCTGGTCGTTGCGCACCGGAAACGAGAGCTGGAGCCCGACCGACCAGTTGCGGAAGTCGCCGGAGAAGAGCTGCTGGAACGAGTCGCCTACACCACCGGTTTGCACCTCCGAGACCACCGCGTTGCCGAAGATGTCGCCGGTTCGGAAGATCTGGTCGCCGCCCAGGCCCGTTAGCGTTGCGCTGCCGATGAAGTCGAGCTGCGGCAGCAGCTGATTGTGGCTGGCCGCCAGGTCGATCTTGCGGCTCTCGAGGTTGATTCGGTTCTGGCGGATAGTGGGGCTCTTCTCGAGCGCCTCGGCGACGGCAGCTTCGAGGTCGATGTCGGCCGTTTCCGTCGCTGGATCGTCCGTCGGGACGATCTCCACGCTCCACCCGGCCTGCACCACGGAGTCGAAGTTGAGAAGCGCGCGCATCAGATCCTGCTGGTTGTCAACGGCTAGCTCGGCCTGCAGCAACGTGAGCTCCGCGTTCGCCACCTGCTGCTGTGTCTGGATGACGTCCACAGCTGCCAGCGCTCCAATCCGAACGCGAGTGTTGTTGTTGCGGTTCTGTTCTTTGGCCAGCTCCAGGCTCTGTTCGGCGATCTCGAGCGAACCGTACGCCGAGACCAGGTTCCAGTACGCCTGGATCACCCGGAAAATCGAGTTCTGCAACTGCAGCCGGAACTGCTCTCTGCTCACCGAATAGTTGTTCCTCGCCACCAGCAACTGCTGTTGGTTGACGTCGCCACGGTTGCGTAGGAGGGGCTGGCGCAACTGCACGTTGAGGCTCGTGTCCCAGCGTGGATTGAACGTGGAGAACTGGTTGTTGGTCACGGAGCGCGCCACCGTGCCGGCAACCGACCAGCCAAGCCCCCATGTCGTGTTGGCGTTGAGCTGGAATCCGCCATTGACCCGCTCTGTCGTGAGCACGTCGGCGCCGCCGATGCTCGAGCCCGTCGGCGTGGTGGAACGGTTGAAGGCCTGCGGCAGATTGAAGACGAACACCGGGTCGAATCGCGACCTCGCGGTGCGGATCTGCTCTTGGGATAGATCGGGGTTGAGCGCCGCGATCCTCACCTGCAGGTTGTGCCGTAAGACGAGCTCGACGGTTTGTGCCAGTGACAACTCGAGCACCTGAACCTCAGCTTCCTGGTTGCTCGCATTGGCGACGAAGGTGGCGCTCGCCTGTGCGCTCACCGACAGGGGCGAGGCCAGAACAGCCAGCGCGGATATGACCAGCGCGGGTCGGCGGCCGGAAAGGTTGTTCAACATCTCGTTCTCCAACGTTCAGGTCGTCGCTCGGGGAAGCACTTCATCGCGTCGCTTGAGCGGCCGGATACAAGGCCCCGCCTTGAATAGAGCAAGCTACGTGCCAGTTTGTGTGCGCGGAGGGCCTGTTGTGACGGCCCCGTCGGCGACATTATCGCCGAGAGTGTCCGATATTGGGACACTTCGTCCCGCAACGCACACCGCAGTGGCAGACCTCGGGCGCTCGTTTCTAGGCGAGGCGTTCCATCGAGGCATCCACGCCAGCTCGAAGACCGTGCTCCGCGCAGGCTAGGCCGCGAGCCATCCTTGGCGTGTTGAACGCGGCGGCAGGGCGTCCGTCGTGGTCGATGAGGATCATCCCGCCGCGACCGCCCACGCGGGCCAGGTTGTCCAGGGCTGCGTCGGCCGCGGCCGTCAGCTCGTCTCCGGCGGAGATTCGGTCGATAGTCGATTTGGCCATTACCACCCGGATAATGCCTTCACCCCAGCCGGTGCAGGAGGCCCCGCCGAGTCTGCTATCCGCGTAGGTACCCGACCCGATCAGCGGCGAGTCCCCCACCCGTCCGGGATATTTGTCAAGAGTTCCGCCCGTCGACGTGGCCGCGACGATACAACCACTGGAATCGCGGGCGACCGCGCCCACTGTACCCATGTGCTCCGGCCCCGTCTTCGCCGAGCTCTCATCGCGTGGCGCGAACTCGGTGGCAATCAAGTCGGTCTCGCCGGCGCGAATACGCAGGTAGGTTTCGCGTGCTCGTCCGATCAGCAGATCTCGGGCGCGGCACTCCGGCACTTCATTTTCACGGGCGAACCTGCGGGCGCCCTTGCCAACGAGCAGCACATGCTCGGACCTTTCCAGAACCGCGCGTGCCAGTAGTATCGGGTTGCGGATCCGCTCGACGGCAGCGACGGCGCCCGCCTGAAGATCGTTGCCCTCCATTATCGAAGCGTCGAGTTCTACCTTGCCCAGGCGATTCAGGTGCGAGCCGGTCCCGGCGTTGAAGAGCGGGTCGTCCTCCAGCAGCTGGACGACGGATGTCACCGCATCAAGGGCCGAGGCGCCTGCACCGAGCAGCTGCCACCCATGGCGCAAGCTTCGCTCGATTCCAGCCTGGTGATCCTGGAGATCGTCATCAGGGACGTTCCACGCGCCGCCGTGCACGGCCAGTGCGACCTTCATATCGGAACTCCTTGCGAGGGCGGCTGTTGCGGGTGACGGGGACCGACCGCACACTGTGGCAGCGGTCGCGCCGCAAGGCAAGCGGCTCCCGACCGACTCGGTGACACACAACTCGGGGACTCGATCTATGCGTTTCGGCCTCACTTCTCCGTCTGATATCGGATCCCTCTCGTCAGCGAGCCCGCGCTGCGTTACACGGCGCCTGGCGAAGCTGGAACAGCGCCTCGAGACCGCCGAGAGGTCCGCGCGACGCGCTCGGCTCCTCCTGTTGGCAGTGGTGCCGGTCCTGCTACTTGGCGCCGTCCGTCAGGGGGCGGGCGCCCGCGTGCTGGAGGCGGCGACCTTCATCGCACGCGATGACACCGGCACCGTGCGCGCTCAGCTGGGTGTCGGTGAGGAGGGGGCGGCCCTGGGTCTGTTCGATGATCGGGGACATCTGCGCGCGGGCCTGAGCGTGGTGGCGGATGGCCCGATCCTCAATCTCTTCTCCGAAGACGGGAACCCACGTGTTGTCGTTGGTGAACGCGGCGACTCGGCCTTCGTGATTCTGCGTGACAGCGATGGCGCGCCACGGGCTGCGATGGCCATCCAGGCTGACGGCACCCCGAGT
>JAJCXT010000100.1 GCA_029263295.1 Acidobacteriota bacterium
CTCCTCAGGAAGACACGTTGGCTGGTTGGGAGGCTGCCCACGCCAGGAGAGCCTGATGCTCGGCATCATCCAGCACACCGGTCCACGAGGAAATCGCCCCCGTCGACGGATCGACTGCCACCGTCGCCGGGTACCCGGTGAGGCCGAGCAATGGCAACACCGCCCGGTCTACAAGGCGAACCTCCGCCTGCAGGCCGTGCCGTGCCAGGTAGGCCGCTGTTTCGTCCGCACCGCTCACTGAGAGCACCACGGGCGCCGGGTGCTTGTCGCCCATCGCCCTCAGCGCGTCGGTCAGAAACTGCCACTCGGGCATGTTCTCCTCGCAGAATTGGCAGTCGGTGCTCATGACCAGGAGCATGCGTGCGCGCGGAACATCACGGATGGCCAGCGAGGCCGCATCGCCCGCGATTGTCGTCGCCGGAACAGTCATCGGCGCCACCGCAACGCCGACACTGGCGACGGTGCGTGGATGCTCGACGTAGTTGTGATGCACCTGTCTTCCCAGCCATGCCGTGCCGACGAGCAGCACCACGACGACGACCCCCTCCAGGATCTGAGCTCTGGTCGGTTTCATCGGGTCAGGCCACGCACGGCAGGGAGCCGCTACCGCCGCCGGGGCAACTGTAGAAGCAACTGCAGCCGACCTGCATCGAGCGACGACACTTTCCGCCGCACGCGCTCTCGCATTCGGAGGTGCAGGCGGTGTGCAGCGATTGTGCCTGAGCGCTGCTAAAAGAAAGCCCGGCTACAAGCAGTAGAGCCCAGCAGAGATACGCGACTCGCCGTGTGAACAAACGTGCTGACAAGATGCCCTCCGTGAAGTAGGTGACCAATGGCACCTGTAGAGAGCAAGTGTCGTGCCGAGACGTCCGAGAGCGCCGAATCGAGCCCGAAACGCTGGCTGCTGTGGGCCGATCACGCCGTTCGGCAGCGAGCGAGGTCCTTCTGGGGTGTCCGCGGGCAATTAACTTCGGCGCCCCGATGCCGAACCGCCGTCACTGTCGCGGGTCAACCCGGAGCCGACTAGCGCGCGACGGGAGCTTCGCTATCAATTCCGTGGGGCTCGCCAAAGACACGCTGCCGCCACGTCGCCGCTGCCTCTCCAGTCTCTTCGTCGGGGGCGATCCAGCCGAGCGCTTCGAGTGCTCCCTGCTCATCTCCAACGACGTGTCGCAGTCGCGCCAGGAAGAAGAACGCCGTCGCTTCCGGCCCACCCGCGTCGGCCGGCCAACTCCGCTTCTCGTGGTCCGCGGCGTACATTTCCAGCACCTGGTATGCGTCAGGATCCGCTTGCAGGAACATCAGCGAGCCGACGATGGCCGTGCCAACGGGTTCCCATCGCGCTTCGAAGGGCTCGAGCAACCGACGCGCCTCGACCATGTCGCGAGCGACCAGCGCCTGGAGCCCGAGGGCGACGAGCATCTCATCAGTCGGTCCTTCGCTAGTAGCCGACGAGGTTGCAGGGCTACGCACCATCGTCAGGAACTCCGCCGTGCCCATGACTAGGCGGACGTCCTCCGGAGTGCGCTCGAACGCGGTTGGCTGAAGCGGTCGCACACCCTCCGCGGACTGCGTCTGCGGGCCCGCCGCCTGCGGCTGCCGCGGGCCTCCGGCCTGCATCCACCAGCCCCATCCGCCGAGCAGCACCACCAGCGACGCCGCGACAGCGACCGCAATCTTCCTGTGCGAGGAGGGCGCGGGTACTGTAGCGGGAACCGCCACCGGCCCCGGAAAGCGCTTCACCGTGGCCTGCTCTTCCTCGCGCTCGCGGCTCAGGCTGTCTTCGCGCAGCACGATCAGGGCGGCAAGTTGGTCGCCGCAGTCCACACACGTCACGGCGTGAGCGCGGATGTTGCCCGCCTGGAGTTGACTCAATTCCCCCCGCACGTAACCGATCAGCGCGTCTACGTCAGGATGACCCACGCCCAGGCCATCCTCCCCACCCGACGGTTCCCTCATCATCACAGCTCCTTGGCGAGGTCTCTCGCCAAACTACGAAGCGCCGACTGCAACCGGGAGTAGACGGTGCTAACCGCGGCGTTCTGGATCGCTGCAACCTCACGTAGCTTCAGCGGCGGCTCGCGCAGGACCAGCAACTGGATCACTTCCCGGTGTAAGGGAGCCAGTTCGCGAAGGCCCTCGAGGGCCGCACTTGTCATTTCGCTCCGCTGATCGATCGCCTCGACTTGAAGCGCCCGATGCAGCGCGTCGGAAGCGATCTGCTCGCCAGCGGCCTCTTCACTCAGACTTCGACGCCGCCCGCGACGCGCAAACATCTGGTACGCCGAACTCCGGATCGCGGAAATCACGTAATGATACGCATCCTGCTCTGTCGCGAGATGAGGCGCTGCATTCATCGTTCGCGTGATCGCATCCTGCACAACTTCCTCCGCGTCCGTCTGACTACCAGTGAGGGACAGCGCGTATGCCCTCCACCGATAGAACCGGTTCACCCACGCTTTTTTGATCGCGGCGCGAGAAATTTCGGAAAGTTCCGTGGTCACGGGTTCTGTCATGTAGGAGGGTTCGTGCAGAAACAAGTGGAGGACAATCGCATCGTGGCCCGGAAGACCCCACAGCGTCAATGGCGCAGAGAATATCAGCGCGGTACCCGCCGCACCTCGCCCTACGGCTGTCTCCAATGACCGCCCGGAACGCGGGTGCGCTTGTCGGCGACAGCCAGCACATCCGCACGATCCGCGCCAAGGTCGCCGGATGGGAGGCCTATGCGGAGCCCGTACTGATCGTCGGCGAGAGCGGTACCGGCAAGGAAGTCGTTGCGCGTGCCGTCCATGCCAACAGTCCGCGCCGGGACCGTCCGCTGCACGTGGTCAACTGTGCCGGACTCAGCCACGCGGTACTCATGGCTGAACTGTTTGGCCACGAACGCGGTGCGTTCACGGGCGCAACGACGTCGCGGCGCGGCCGCCTGCGTACCGCCCATGGCGCCACTCTGTTGCTCGATGAGGTCAGTGAGGCCCCCTCCGAACTACAGGCAGCACTGCTGCGGGTCATCGAGAATGGCGAGGTGCAGCCAGTCGGTTCCGACGAGTTGGCCGCCGTCGACGTTCGCATCCTGGCTACGAGCAACCGTCCTCTGACCGAGCTCGCGGGCGGAACCGCCTTCCGAATCGATCTGCTGCATCGGCTTGCGGGGTTAGTCGTGAGAATCGCACCTCTGCGGAGCCGTCCGGAGGACATCGCGCCGCTGACCCAGATGTTCCTCCGGCGCCTGACGGCCTCTACGGGGCGACCCCTCGTGTTGAGTCCCGAGGCCATGCGGCGGCTCCAGGAGTACGCGCTGCCCGGCAACGGACGCGAACTCCGCCAGATTCTCCTGCGCGCCTCCGCCAGCACGACCGGCGCGCGCATCGACACACTGGCCATAGAGGCCGCGATCGCCGACTCACCCTCGGCAGGAGCGTCGGTGGCGACACCTGAGGACGCCAGCGACGGGACGCTCGCAGCCGTTATCCGACGCCACATCACCGCGACACTCGATGCCACCGAGGGGAACCTGAGCGCCGCCGCTCGGCGACTGGAGGTGCCCCGCAGCACACTGCAGCACTACCTGGTGAAGTACGACATCGAACGCGAGGGTCAATCGAGAAGCTGTTCGGCCTGATCCGTGTTCGCTACCGCCAGGACGAAGGCGGCGGCTCCAGCCGTGCTGGTGCTAACGGTGTAGCTATAGTCGATGTTCATGCCGGCCTCGCCGAGCGCCCGCGCGATCTCCGCGAGATTCCCTGCTTCGTCGGGAACGATGAGCTTCAATACGTCGACGACTCGCAGCTGGAAACCTTCAGCGCGGAGCAACTCCGCCGCCTTGTCGGGATCTCCGACCAGAAGATGAGCCTTCGCGACCCAGACCCCGAACCCGCGAATATTGATCCCGTGCTCCCCGAGGAGTTCAGAAATCCTACCCAGCGCGCCTGGTTCGTTGGCGATCTGCACCTGCAGTTCGCGAGCAGCAGCCATGGAGTCCTCCCGGTCTGTCCCGAGCATCGGCACCAACTGACGTCATCCTACAGCAGCCCGTGGCAGAAGTCCGATGGCGTCGGGGCAGTGTTCGTAGTCCGATAGGAGGGTGGGCCTACCGCCGATAACGTTCCCACATGCTCAGCACCCACTGCCCCAGCGGCCGCGCTTTCAACTCTTCCCTGAACGCCAGTAGCTCCGGCGGCGACTGTCCCGCCTCGTCCTGCGCCCATGGCGAGCCCGGAGCTCTGACGAACGGGCCCAGCAACGCAGCTCCTGTGAGGTCAGCGGCGGTAAAGCCATCCCCCACCAGATACTCGCCACCATTAGCCACCAATCGACCCTCGACGTCATCGAACGTTCGCATCGCGGCCGCCCGGTACTCGGGGGCCGCCTCTGGGCTAAGACGCCTCCGCCGGCGTAGTGCCGGCGTGATCAAGGGCATCGAAGCGAAGAGAAGCCCGCGCTGCAGCACGTTGAGTCCGACACTCCAGCGGCGACGCAGATCTCGAGGCGACTGGACGAGGTGGCAGTACGCGAAGGAGCTGGCATCCGCCCCCCAGCCGACATCGATCAGGTCCTCGACCTCGACCACGGCGGTGGCCAACTCGGCGTCCACCGGGAATAGTGGTGGATCAGGGCGAATGCGGTCGAGGTAGTGGAGAATGTCCGTCGACTCCGACAGGACCGTGTCGGTGTCGTCGTCAACGAGAACAGGA
The DNA here is from genome assembly GCA_029263295.1 of Acidobacteriota bacterium. Taxonomy (GTDB): domain Bacteria; phylum Acidobacteriota; class UBA890; order UBA890; family WLXD01; genus WLXD01. Next base: position 4,698 of record JAJCXT010000100.1, read on the forward strand.
ACCGTACTGCTGCCGGCAACTCGGCGAGTCGTCAGTATGTGAAGCCCAGGCGTGAGAACGCGCGAGCGATACTCGAGATTCTTGTAGTCGAGAGCCCAGCGAGCCTTCTCGCTGAAGTGGGAGATCGTGAGGTGATAGAGCGTCAGCAAAGTGCCTCTCCGTTGCTAGCAGGCCATGCCAGCACTCATCCTACTTGGCCGCGCGGTGCAGGGGGTGCCCCATGAGTTCGAGGCGGCGGACGGTTCGCGTGAAAGTGAACGCCAGCTCGAAGAGCGAAGGTGTTCGCCTGCTGGAGGAAGGCTACTACCAGGTGCGCACGCGAGCACCGGCAGAGCGCGGCCGGGCGAACCGCAGAGTGCTGCAGTTACTCGCTGCCCAGTTCGGTTGTCCGGTCGAGGCTCTCACCATCGTTAGCGGGGCGTCGAAGCCGATCAAGATCGTAGCGATCGATGGCCCCGAGAACCGCTAGCTGAGCAATACGAACGCCGCGGCTGAAGCGGCAACCTGAATCGTCAGGTTGTCGAGGCCATGCGTGCTCACGGCCTCGATCGCGGCGCCGAAAACACCGCACCCGATGCCGACGGTCAAGGCCACCGACAGTGGCAATCCGAATAGAGCGAGACCTGTTGCGGCAGCGACTGCGCCGCCTATGCAGACTGCCGCCGAACCTTCGAGCGTACGGTGCGCCGGCACTCCGGCGATCGACGGCACCCTGTATCCGTGTCGTCCCCAGCGGGCCCCCACCGGCTCTCCCAGAGCGTCGCCCCACCCACAAACGAGGTAACCCACGAACGCGAACTGCGGAAAGAACAGGTTGCTGGCCAGCCCGCCGATAGCGGTCGTCACCAGCGGCACCAGGATGAAGAACGAGCGCTTGGGTCGATCTGTCTCCCGAGCCATGGCTTCGTAGAAGGGGAAGTCATCGCCGCGCCAGACCGCGTAGAGCACGATGCTGGCAACTATGCCACCGAACAAAGACACGGCCGGCAGGCCCCACGACATCTGAATGAGGCCAGCCGTAGTAAAGATGCTGAAGTGGAAAACCTTGCGCGTGTATGACGTCTTGATACCGCGAGTGATTCGCAGCCAGCCCGCAAACCAGGCCGCCAACACGCCGTAGACAAAGAAGGCGGGCGCCAGCACTACCAGCATCCAGGGCGCTGGCAGCGCCGCAACCAAAAACTCGATACCCCGCTGCACGAACTCAGCCATCCGTCTACCTCCCGGCTACCGCGGTAACGGTTGACTGGGGCAGGCCCAGACTCCCGGCGAATCGCGCGACCAATTCACTTTGAAGCTGCTCTAGCCCGGGGCCGTACACGTACCAGGGACCATCCACCGAGACCAGCGCCGAGATCCTGCCCGCATCCGAGGGGATCGTGTAGAAGGCCAACCCGGCCTCCTGCTCAGCCACCGTTCGGTCGTGGCGGGCGTCATCGTGCGCACTATCACCGACGTAGACGATGCTCCGAATGCCGCGCGCCCTCAGGAAGCTGCCGAACTCCGGACCACCAGGACGCGGGCCCACGACGACATTCGGCGCTACCACCCGGGGCCGACCGCGGACCATCTCGGTGTCGAAACTGGAGATCGATACGGGCGGGAGACCACTGCGGTACGCCATCATGAAGGACTCTGCCGTGGCACCCTCGGAGCGGAACGCATGCACCAGCACAGGCCGCGGCAACGATCTGACGTGGTCCGCTGCCGCCAGGGCCGCCGCGGGTGAGTAGTTCATCCAAGAGACGGGCTGCAACGAGAACGGCACGCCGTAGTCGGCCAGCGTCTGCCGCTCCTTCTCGATCCACTGGATGTCGTCCGGATTGTCGGGGTCGAGCAATGACACCACCGACGCAAAGCTACCTCCGAGAACGAACTTGAACATCTCCTCGTCGGTCGGATATGGCGCCACGAAGACAGCCTCGTCGATCTCGGTGATGGGCCCGCGCTCGAACTGATCACGGTCGAAGTCGGTTTCAGTCGGCGGCTGCGCGCGCACGTCGGCCAGCACCGTCTCCCCCATCCTCTCGATCAGAGCGCGCACCGTGCCGACACGATCCCGCCCAAGGTAGCAATGGACGTAGTAACGGCCGCTGGTTCGCCCGGCCAGGTCCTTCAGCTGCGCGACGGTGTCGGCGTTATCGCCCACCCACGGGAGCATCGGGGCGTGGATGAACTCGATCCCGAATTCGGCCGCCAACTCACGCTCACGCGCGAGCAATGTCGGCTCGAAGGGCACCACGGCTGGGTGCAACAAGGAAACGACGGCGGTAAAACCATCCTGGCTGAGTTGTTCGAAGCGATCGCGCTCCGGGTACGGGCCGAACGTGAAACGAGCCACGGTATCGATCTGCACGGGCTGGAGCCCATTGACCAACTGCGGCGTCATCCAGAGCCAAAGGCAAGCACCGGCAGCAGCCCAGGCAACTACTGGAACGGCAAAACGACGCCAGCCGCCGCGGCTGGCAGTCATCCTCACCAGCAGGACGCTGGCGACGCAGGACAACGACACGTAGGTGACGATGATCAGTATCACCGCCACGCGCTCCGCGGCAGCGCTGGCGCCGCCATCACGCATCGCGGTGGTGACCCAACGGACCGGCCCGAGCAGCGTCAGCGTGCCAAAGGCGAATCCCACAGCGAGCCACGTGAACAGAAAAAGCACCACTGTCACGGGCGCTGGACGTTTGAACTCAGGCAACTGCATGGCTGATTCTCAGAAGCGGCGTTCGATGCCGAGCGCGACGTTGAACTGATTGCGCTCACGACCGCGGACGAGCTCTTCCCACCCGTACCGCGCCCCAAGCTTGAGAATGAACAGGTCGGTAAACGCCCACGAGGCGCGCATGCCGAGCTTGCGCGAGTCCAGGCGCGCCAGGTCGACAACGTCCTGAATGTCGTTTGGCGACGATCCCGTCCCGGCAGTAAGCCCTATGAACGTGTCCCTGTTGCCAAAATAGCGGCGCACCGTGAGTGCGTAGGACTGCGATGTCCCCTCGGTCTTGGGCGTGATGTAGGGGCGCAGCGAGATCCACCAGTTGCCGACGTACTTGGCGACGGTCCCGGTGTAGATCGTCACGTCGGAGCTCCCGAACTGCAGTCGACGGAATCCCGCAGACAACTCCACGCCCTTCGGGAGGTTGGCGTACAGCTCGCCGCCGAAGCGATGCTTGGGGTAGAGCCGGTCGGCCGAATAGCCGTAGTTCACGTAGGCGTACAGACCGTTCATGATGCGCGGATAGGCGTCGATCTCGAACTGCGTCGCGGTGCTATCAAAGCGTCGCGACCAGTTGGCGCGCAACGAGACTGAGCCCAGGCCGGTCCGCCGCGACAGCTGTGCCGAAGCCCCGTGCCAGGCACTGGACAGCGTGTCGACGTCCGTGTAGCCGTACCCGAGGCCGAACTTGGTCTTTGCCCGCCGCACTCGCAGGCTCGAGAACATCTTGGCGCCCTGGACGTGCGACGGGTTGCGATCGAGCAACCGGTCGAGCGTCACCATCGCGTCGGGGAGCATCCCGAGGTCCCGCTGTGCCTTGGCTCTCTTGAACAGAAACTCCTCGTTGTTCGGACTCGAGGCCAGGCCCTCGTCGAGGAAACTGATCGCCGCTTCAGGGTGATCCGACCACAACTCCACGTCGACCAGCGCGTTGCGCGCGTCGCTGTAGTTCGGCTTGGCGCGAACAACGATGAGGAGCTCTTCGCGGGCTTCCTCGTAACGCTTGTCCCAGGCCAACGTTCGGCCCAGAAGGATCCGCGCGTCCCAGTGGTTCGGCTTCGCCTCGAGGAGTTCGCGCAGGATCTCCCGGGCACCCTCGCGGTCACCATCAAACGCGAGTTCGCGCGCCTGAGTAAAACGGTCTTGCCCCGCACTAGCATTGCCAGGCACGACAAGCACCATCAACAGAGCGAAGCACACAGCAATGTGCCACCAGCAAGCCGCAGAGTTGTCATTCATTCGCGAAGACATGATGTTCCTCCTCACGCTTTGTCAGATACCTGAAGTTCTTCGGAACCGTCGGGTTCCCAGGGGGCTCGGCGCTCCATGTCACCCCAGTGGTGTCGCGCGCCGACGAGCCATTGCACCGTGCCGATCAGCCGATACACGGACATCAGCTGGCGGAAGCCGAGATTCTCGAGAATCGCAACGGCGAAGAGCTTCACCGCCTGCCCCGCACGGGTGTAGACCTTGAAAGACATCTCCTCGAGGACCAGTCCCATCACCGACAGCAATGTGCCGAATCCGACTGAGACCGCGAGAAAGATCAGCATCACCGGCAGGTCGACCCAGCCCATCGCCAGACCGACCACCATGTAGACGTACCCGACCACCTCGATGATCGGAGAGAGCCACTCGACCAGCACCATGAACGGATAGCCCACCCAGGAGACGGCTCCCCCGCCAGATCGGAAGGCCAGTCCGCGGTGCTCCCACAGGCTCTCGGACAATCCGCGCTGCCAGCGCGCCCGCTGTGTACGGAGCGTCCCGAGATCTTCGGGCACCTCTGTCCAGCAGATCGGTTCGGGCACGAAAGTGATCTTGTAGTCGCGGCGCTCCCGGCGCAGGTAGTGATGCAACCGCACCGTCAGTTCCATGTCCTCGCCAAGCGTGTCGGTGCGGTAACCGCCAGCCTCGACCACCGTGGCCCTATGGAACAGCCCGAAGGCACCGGAAACGACGAGTAACGAGTTGATCTGAGCCCAACCCATGCGGCCGAATAGAAAGGCGCGCAGGTACTCGACAATCTGGAAGAGGGGCAGCAGCCCAGTCGGCAACCCGGTCCGCGTAACGCACCCGTCCTCCACCTTGCAGCCGTTGGCGATACGCACGGTTCCACCAACTGCCACCGTTCGTGAATCCTCGATGAAGGGCAGCACCACGCGGCGGAGGCTCTGACGCTCGAGGAACGAGTCGGCATCGATGCTGCAGAACAACGGGAACCGTGCGGCGTTCAGACCGGCGTTCAGCGCGTCGGCCTTGCCGCCGTTCTCCTTGTCGATCACGCGCAGATTCGGATAGAGCCGCGAGCGATAGAGACCCCGGATCTCCTGGGATTCCAGGTCTCGGTGGTAGACATCGGGAGTGGGCTCACAATCGAACTCCGCCAGCAGCTTCTCGAGTGTCCGATCTGACGATCCGTCGTTCACCACCAGGATCTCGTGTTCGGGATACTCCAGTTGCAGCAACGAGTAGACGGTGGTGACGATCGACGGCTCCTCGTTATAGGCGGGCACCAGCAGACTGATCGGCGGCTCCAGGCCCGTGTAGGTCACCGAGAAACGGTCGAGCGCAGTCTCGGCGAGATGCTCGAACACCCGCAGCACAGCCAGGTAGTTGAGCAGCAGGTAGAACATGCTCGTGAAGATGAAGTAGAGGAGGAAGAACCACTCCATCGGACGAATGGCGCCCAAGACGGTCACGCCGCCACCTCCTGCGCGATGACTTCCCGTAGGATGTCGCGCGCGTACCGGTCATCCTGGCGGTCGCGGATGGCCGCGAGCCGTCGTGCAGTCATCGTCGGCAGTTTGGCCAGTGCCTCCGCCGCGCGTAGCCGGATCCAGTATTTCTGGTGGCGCAGCATGCGCACGAGGTCATCGATGTCATCGTCGTTGCCCATGCGGCCAATGCCTTGCACCGCATGCAACTGGATCAGCCAATTGGGGTGCTCGAGAAAAACCCGCACTATGTGGAGGCCATCCGGGTGGGCCAAGTGGGTGATCTGGTACAACGATGTGATGATGACCTGCTCGTCAGACGTGGCCAGGAGAATCTCCTTGATCGCACGCAGCGCGACGCGGTCTAGGCTCGTGCTCATATAGATGAGCAGCAGCGGTTGATACGCGACATCCGCCTCGATGGCTGCGCGCGCGAGCGGCTCGGAAACCACCTCCGGACCGGCCTCCTGCAGAATCGCCATGACCCGGGCGGGCGGCCAGTCGGGTCGCTGCGCGATCATCGAGATCAGGTCCGTGATCGACTCCCGCGGACTGATCCGCATCAGTGCGTGCGCCGCCGCTAGCGACAGGTACGGGTTGGCCGACCGCGCTATCGGCCTTAGCAGTCGGCGCGTTTCCCGATCACGCAGGTTGCCGAGTACATGGATCGACAGTAGCCGGTGGCGCACGCGGTCCGACCGAAGACCGCGCTTGGCATGAATATCGAGGCCAGCAAGCTGACCGAGCCGATTGAGATTCGTCTTGCACTCGCCGCGCAGGAACTCATGGTAATAGCCCCACAGCGACATGATCTCCGCGGCATCACGTCGTGATACCGGCGGGGCTGAGACCGGCGTCTCGACGAGCGCTCGCGACAGGAGATTGCGCCAGCGCCTGGTCAGACGCTCGCTGCGACGGCGCCCATGCGCCTGCGCAATCCGGATCCCGATGATCACGGCGAACAGACCGAGTGTGAGCACGAGGACCGCCACGCCTGCCCACATGGCGATGACGACAATGAGCGACTGGAACCCGACCATCAGGCCACCCCATCGCGGGCTAGAGCAGAGCCATTGGCGGCGGCGCGCGACCGGACGATCTGCGCGCGAACACGCGCGACGAACTCGCGCGGACGGAACGGCTTGGTCAGGTAGTCGCTGGCCCCCGCTTCGAGAGCCGAAACGACATCGCTTTCCGCACCCTTGCCAGACACCATGATGACCGGCACATCGCTCCATCCCGGCGTTTGGCGGAGCGAACGAACCACCTGGATCCCGCTGGCGAAAGGCATCATGACGTCGAGTATCACCACCTCGCACGGGTCCTCTTCAGCGATCGCGCGCAGCGCCTCTCGACCGTCGCGGGCTAGGCGCACGCTGAAGCCCTCGCGCGTCAGCAGGAAGTCGAGGACATGGGACATATCCCGATCGTCCTCGGCTACCATCACGCGTGGCGGACCGTTCGGTGGCTGTTGCTGGGTCATCCGCGGCCTGGTGCTCGCCCGACGTTCCAGAAACATCGGGCACTGTCTGAATTGCCTTCGAAACGATGGTAACAATGGCCAGAACACATCCAAACGCATAAACTCATAGCTATTGAACTAATTTCATCTTATTTCCCTCGATTAGTCATCAAAACACACAGAACGCCACATCAAGGATGTCACCAATGACCCGTAACGCAGTGGGGTGACACAATGACGAGCATGGAACCTGTACTCGCGGAGTTGACCCGACCACGGATCGAGGACGGCTACCTGCGCGTTCTCGTTGTCGAGGATGACGTTGAACTGCGAGAGCTCGTCATCGACACGCTCGCCGAGTTCGGGTTCGGCTGCCAGGTGGCCGCAGACGCACGCGAGGCGGTACGCGTACTCGAGGAAGCACACCGGCCCGACTCTGTCACCGAAGAGGGCCTCGCCCTCAAACCTGTCGCCGGGCGCTACGAGAGCGTGGCAACGGACTTCGGGCTGGTGATCTGTGCGGTACGGCTGCCCGACCGGGACGGCCTGTGGTTTCTCGACAAGGTCATCCCGCAGTTCCCCGACGTGCCCGTGATCATGCTGACGTCGGTCGATCGCAGCCGGGTCGCGGTGGAATGCTTGCGTCGCGGCGCTACCGACTATCTCGTCAAGCCTCTGGACATGGATGACTTGCTGGTCTCCGTCCACCAAGCTCTCGAGCGCAGACGCCTGGTGATGGAGAACCGCCTGTATCAAACCAAGCTTGAAAGCCTGGTGCAGGCGCGCACGAGAGAATTGCGGGCGACTCTCGACAAGCTACGCGACAGCTACGGTGAAACTCTGGCCGCTCTGGCGGCCGCGCTCGATGCCCGTGAGCAAGAGACGGCGAACCACTCGTCGCGCGTGGCAGATGGCTGCAAGAACCTACTCCGGCAGCTAGGCGTGACCGACGAAGCTGCGCTATCGATAATCGAAGCTGGCGCACTGCTGCACGATATCGGCAAAATCGGCATCCCAGACGCCATCCTGCTGAAAGACGGCCCACTGGATGAGCAGGAGCGCCTGATCATGAGGCAGCATCCGCAGATCGGCTACGAGATGCTGTGCGGCATCCGCTTTCTGGAGCCGTCACTCGAACTCGTTCTGTATCACCAGGAGAAGTACGACGGCTCTGGCTATCCCTACGGACTTGCAGGAGAAGACATCCCCATCGAAGCCCGCGCCTTCGCGGTGGTCGACGCGTGGGACGCGATGACCAACGAGCGCCCGTACCGCAAGCCCATGGCTACCATGCTGGCCGCTGACGAGCTCCAGGACTGCTCAGGAAGCCAGTTCGACCCGGTCGTGGTCGAGGCGTTCCTGCAGATGAAGCGAGACGAAGGGGTGATCGCCTGACGCCCCCCGTCGAGCGCGCGCCGAAGCGCGAGATCTTTGCGTGGTGCACGTTTGATTTCGCCAACTCGGGCTACACCACGGTCATCATCACCGCGGTGTTCAACGTTTACTTCGTCACCGTAGTTGCAGGGAACCGGCCGTCCGCCACCCTGATCTGGACGCTGGCTCTGTCCGCCTCCTACTTCCTCGTGCTGCTCACCGCCCCCGTGCTCGGAGCGATCGCCGACTTCTCGGCGTCCAAGAAACGCTTCCTGGTATGGACGACGACCCTGTGCGTTCTTGCCACTGCCGCGCTCGCGCTGGTCGGCCCCGGACAGATCTGGATGGGCGTGATCCTGATCGTTGTCTCGAACACGTTCTATGCCGCCGGCGAGAACCTCATTGCGGCCTTCCTACCCGAGTTGGCGCCACCGGAAGACATCGGCAAGTTATCGGGCTACGGCTGGGCCTGGGGCTATATCGGTGGCCTCGCCGCGCTCGCGCTGTGTCTCGTGTACCTGCAGTGGGCCACCAGTGCCGGCATGACCGAGACCGAGGCGGTTCCGCACACGGCACTGATCATCGCCGCCCTGTTCGGGTTCGCCGCGCTGCCCACCTTCCTCTGGCTCAAGGAGAGGCGCGCACATGCCGTACGCGAAGAGAGCCCGTGGGGCTACGTACGGATCGGTTTCGCGCGCGTTCGCCGGACGCTGAACGAAGCCCGCGAGTTCACTGACCTGTTCCGCCTCTTGTGGTGCGTCACCGCGTACAGTGCCGGCATCACGGTGGTGACCACTGTGGCCGGGGTCTACGCGCAACAGGTGCTGCAGATGAGCCAGATCGAGACCATCTGGCTGCTCGTGGTCGTGAACATAAGCGCCGCGGGCGGCGCCTTCGCGTTCGGTTTTGCCCAGGACCGCTTCGGCTCAAAGCGAACCATCAGGTTGACCTTGGTGCTATGGACAGTGACGGCACTCGCGGCGTCCGTGATCCAGACGAAGTTCCAGCTCTACCTCGTCGGCAACCTGGTGGGTATTGCCATCGGCTCCAGCCAGTCGGCGGGCCGCGCGATGGTGGCGTTACTCTCGCCCACCGCCAAGAGCGCTGAGTTCTTCGGACTTTGGGGCATGGCGGTGAAGGCCGCGTCTATCGTGGGGCCTGTGACCTACGGGCTCATCAACTACCTATCGGGGTCGCACCGGCTGGCCGTTCTCGCTACGACGGTCTTCTTCGTCGCCGGACTGGTCCTGCTGGCGCCGATCGACGAAGAGCGCGGACGCCGCATGGCGGAGAACTACTCCGACTCGGGCTGATCGGCTGCAGCGATCACGACACGGTTCCGTCCACCCGTCTTGGCCTGGTACATGGCCTCGTCGGCGCGCCGAATCAAGTCGGCCTCGATCTCGGGACTGTAGCGATTCGGAGCATCGATAGTCGCCACGCCGACCGAAATCGTGACCTGGATCGTCCGCCCCTCATGATGAATGGACGAGGCCTCGACGTCAGCGCGCAGTTTTTGGGCCAGGAACTCGGCTCCCTTCGCGGCCGTGTCAGGCAGAAGGATCGCAAACTCTTCACCGCCGTAGCGGGCCGGAAGGTCCGTGGCACGCACCGAGTGGGCCAGACGGCCCGCGACGTGGCGCAGCACCGCATCGCCGGTAATGTGACCGTACCTATCGTTGACCGATTTGAACCTGTCCAGGTCGAGAACAAGCAGCGACAGTTGTTGATCGGTCGCGATACGCGTCAACTTGCGTAGCTCGCGCTGCAGGCTATCCAGGAAGAACCGCCGGTTAGGTAACCCGGTGAGTTCGTCGGTCGTCGCCATGCGTTCGAGCAACGCGTTCTTTTCCACCAACTCACGCGTCCGTTTGTCCACCATCACGCGCAGTTGCTGGCGTTCACTATCGACCAGCCGCCATCGGCGCCAGAAGAGGATCCCGACAAGGGCGAGGGCGATGAGCGATAGGCCACTGCGGAACCACACGGTCTGCCACGGCCTGGGCAGTATCGTGAACTGGATGCTCGCGGACTCCAGGCTCCAGAGACCATCTTCGCCGATAGCCTGGACCTCGAACAGGTAGGTGCCAGGATCGAGCACTCTGTACAAGACTTTGCGTTCATCCGTAGGTTGTGACCAGGCATCGGTCAGACCGATCAATCGATGCTGGAAGCGCGTGTTCGCTCCGTCGCGGTAAGACAACGCGCTGTACGTGATGAGTACGTCATTGCGCTCCGGCGACAGGCCGCGGAGATCATCGCCCCCCGCTTCGTCACCGCCTGCCACCACCGTCCGGATCACGACGACCGGCGGTAGTGGCGGCGCCGTGGTTTCGCTCCGGACGTCGGCCATCAGGCCCTCCGGAGTTCCGAACCATATCGTTCCGGTCGGCCCGACCGCGGCAGCCCCGGGTGTGCATCCCAGCGACACCAGGCCATCGGCCAGACCGTAGTGGGTAATGCCCTGGTCCGGACGCCAATGGTCCAAGCCGCGATTCGTACACAACCACAGTCCATTGCCCGGCCCCGGCAACACACTGAGCACAAAGTCACTCGCCAGACCATTACCCGCGCGCGTAAGGCGGCTCGCCGTTCCATCGCCACGCAGACGCCATGCACCATGGCCACGGCTGGCAACCCACACTCCACGATCTGCGGGCGCCAGATCGACCGCCGCAACCGTCTCGCCGGCGACCGCCATGGGCACTGGCAGGAACTGGTCGCCCTGTTCCCTCCGCACGGTGCCATCCCCCAGCGCCACCCAGAGTCTGTCTTCTCCATCCAGAGCCAGGTCGCGGATCTCGGAGTCGGCCAACGAGTCCGCGCCAGGCATCTCCATCAGGCGACCCCCGTCCAGACGCCTCAAACCAGCCACCGTGCCAACCAAGACGGCATCACCCCGCGGCAGCAGCGACAGCACTTCAGGCGCGGCGATCATCCGCGCTGTGGCTCCACGCTCGTCTCGCACAAGGAGTCCGTGGTCTGTGCCAACGAACATCCGCTTGTCCGACGTCGCCACCGCGTTCACGCGAACGGCGCTCCCGCGCTCGACTTCGAGCTCCGTAGTGACGTTACTCAACGGATCGATACTGACAATGCCGGAGCGCGTGGCCACGAGGACGCGCTCTTCACCGCCGGCGATATCAACGACGAAGTCGTCGCCAAGGCCGTGGTCGCGGGTGAATGCCACGAAGGCAGCGCTCACCCATTTCGCGACGCCACTATCGGTGGCAAACCAGACATTGCTCTCGTGATCGACAAGAATCGCGTTGACGCGGCCTCCCCGAAGGCCGGCGGACGGCCCCACCAACTCGACGCGATCGCCGCGCACGCGAAGGGCGCCGCTCGTGGTCCCGAACCACAGTTCAGCACCGGCCGCTGCCGCGGATAGCACGTCGTAGCCGATACCGGTGTCCACACGCGCAAAGCGCTCCCCAGCCTGGCGATAGAGCCCGGCGTTGGTGCCGAGCCAGAGCCGGCCCTGCGCGTCTTCGAGGAGCACATTCACCGCGAGATCCGAGGGCAGTCCGTCGGCGCCGCGAACGTACTCTCGGTTGTTCAGCTGGAAGATCCCACGGCGCCCTCCGGCCCAGATCCTGCCGCGGCGGTCGCGCAGGACTGTCCTGCAACAGCCGTCCGGCACGTTCTCGAGCGAGGTCAGGCGCTCGCTAGTCGCACCTTGATACGCGACCAGCCCCGTGCTCGTCGCGAGCAGAAGACCGCCACGCGGATCCGGAACGATGTCGCGAACCAAGCCGTCAAGGCCGTCCCCGAGCAGCTGCCGTCGCCCGGCCGCACCGATAACTCCCGCGCCCCCCTCGAGGGTCGCGTAAACGATGGCATCGTCAACCGCGACGAGGTTGGCCACCTGCGTACC
>JAJCXT010000101.1 GCA_029263295.1 Acidobacteriota bacterium
GCATCCGCCTCGCGCCGCAGAAGGACTGGGACGTCAACAACCCGGCTGGACTGGGTACGGTGCTGGATGCCCTGGAGAAGATCCAGACGGACTTCAACAGTTCGCAGTCCGGCGACAAGAAGGTCTCGCTCGCTGACCTGATCGTCCTGGGCGGTTGCGCGGCCGTCGAGCGGGCGGCGACGAACGCCGGACACGATGTGCAGGTGCCCTTCTCGCCGGGGCGCTCCGACGCGTCGCAGGAACAGACCGATGTAGAGTCCTTCGCCGTGCTCGAACCGACCGCAGACGGGTTCCGTAACTACCTCGGCAACGGACACAATAGAGAGGCGGCGGAGTTACTGCTGGATCGGGCGCAAATGCTGACGTTGACCGCTCCTGAGATGACGGTGCTCGTCGGCGGCATGCGCGCACTGAACGCCACCGTCGGGCAATCGGAACACGGTATCTTCACCAAGCGGCCCGAGGCGTTGACCGCGGACTTCTTCGTGAACCTGCTCGACATGAACACGGAATGGCAGGAAGCTCCCGCATCCGAAGGCGTGCTAGAAGGGCGCGATCGCACGACGGGCGAACTCAAGTGGACCGGCACCGTCGTCGATCTCGTCTTTGGCTCGAACTCCCAGCTTCGAGCCATCGCGGAGGTCTACGCGTGCGAGGACTCGCAACAGGCGTTCGTGCGCGACTTCGTCGCCGCGTGGGACAAGGTCATGAACCTCGACCGCTTCGACCTCGCCTGATCTCGGCCCTCCGTCCCGAAGCGCCCCGGGCACGGCCGTCACAATGACGGGAGGGGTTCGTCTAGGCAGCGGACTGGACATATAATATGACCAGTCATTTGTTCTGGCCACATGGAATCGAAGCAATGAAGATGATCGGTGCCGCGAAGTTCAAGGAGCAGTGCCTCGCGCTGGTAGATCAGTTGCGCCCCGAGGGTCTCGTCATCACCAAGCACGGCCGGCCCGTCGCGCGGGTCGTGCCCTATCCAGCGCGACCTGCGGACCTGATCGGCGCGCTGCGCGACAAGATCGCCGTCAACGGAGACATCCTCTCCACCGATCGGGCCTGGGAAGCCGATGCTGAATCTTGACACCCACATGCTGATCTACGCGCTGCGCGGCGACTTGCGGCCCCGCGAGCACGAACTACTCGCCAACACCGATTGGGGTATCGCGGCCATAGTTCTGTGGGAACTGGCGAAGCTCGCTCAACTCGGTCGCATCGAGGTGGATCTGAACGATCCCGAGGTCGTCGCCGTCATCGCCGCGCTGCACATCTGGCCGCTGGACCTACCGATCGCCAAGGCCTCGACCGTGCTCGACTTCGGTGGTGATCCGGCGGATGAGTTGATCGCCGCCACCAGCGTCGTCCACAGTGTGCCCCTACTCACCCGGGACCGGAAGATCCTCCGCTCGAAAATGGTGCCGCTCGCCTGACAGTGATCAGAACGGTGTTGGTCACGGCTTCTCGGCTCTGGGCGCGCACGGCACTAGCGGCCGGTCCGCTGCGGCGTAAACGCGACGATTCGGCTCGTTACCGTCTGGCCGCCGACCATTCCACCGATGGTGTGGAAGACGCCCCCGAACTCGATTAGTCCGCGATGGTCCATCGTGGCGGCAGGCTTGTCGGCGAACTCGACCCATTCGTCGTTCGTGGTGTCGAACCCGAACACGCGGGCGCTGGGCGCGCTAGGCTCGCCGTTATAGCCGATGCCGTCGAAGTTGTAGGGATTGTCGCTGCCACCTGCGAAGACGACCGTGTCCATGGCCTCGCTACCGACGGATGCCATGCGGTAGAGAGGGGCGCCAGGGTGGGGCGGGATGGCTTCCCAGGTAATGTGGGCAGGATTCTCAGGGTCGATCGTGCCCTTGTAGGCGTCGGCCATGATCGCGAACTGACGACGGCCGTCGGCGGTGCCGACAACGCCCACACCATCCGCGATGATGATGGTGTTACCGACGATGCCGCCGGCGTGACCGAAGACCGGCGGTCCCGGATACTCGGTGGCCGGGAACCAGCGGTCCTCCCAGGTATCGAATGCCTGGACAGCGCTCACGTTGCCGTCGTCGTGCCATCCCGATACCAGGTAGATGTATCGATTGGCGTACGCGAACGCGACGGTGTCATCCACCGGCGTAGGCATATCGGCGCGGCGCTGATAGCGGCCATCTTCAGGGTTGAAGGCATAGACCTCGGGCGTCGAGACCTCGCCACCGTCCTCGGCGACCGTATAGCCACCGAAGATGAAGACCCGGTCGTAAAGGCCCACGGCAATGCTGGCCAGGCGGTTCTTCCCTCCGGGCACGTCGTCGAGTCGGGTGACCGTGCCCGAGCGGAGATCGACGGAGAAGGCAGCGGAGGTAACGTCGCTGCGAGCCTTCCCAGCGCCCAGGCCCGAGAAGCTGAACACGTGGGGCGCTCCCGCGACCTCCAATCCTGCCACCGCGTTGTTGGCCACGGCGATCGGCAGCTGTAGGGGGTTCTGTGCTGGCGCTTGACCACCCACCGCCAGCAGTGCCAGCGCGAACAGGCTGGTCCGACCTACGAAGAACTTGATCTGGATAATCCGGTTCAACACGATTTCCTACGCACCCCTCGACGACACCGCATCCACATCTGGGCAACCGGCCGCGACTCCGGGCAACCCCTCGCTCGAGAGCGGATTGTAGCGGGATTTGGCGCCCGTGTTGGTGAACTGGGCCTTACGACATACGCTTCCGCTCCATGGAATGCGGAACGCGGCGCGACGGAGGCTTGCGCCGATCCTGGCCGAGGGGGGACGCGTGAAGCGCAGCGACCGTGATCTAGGCATGCATCGTCCGATCACTCGTCGCGACGTGATCCATGGCGCGGGGGTCGCGGCGATGGGCCTGCCGCTAGCCCTGAACGCCTGCCGAACGGCTCCCGTCGAACGCTACTACCCGCCAGCGCTCACTGGCCTGCGTGGATCACATCAGGGCTCATTCGAGGTCGCCCACGAGCTGGCTCGCGCGGGCAAGGACTTCGGCGACGGGCGGGACCTGGGTGAGGACTACGATCTGATCGTTGTGGGCGGCGGGATCAGCGGGCTGGCTGCCGCCTACTACTACCGCCAGATCCGCGGGCCCGAGTCCCGAATCCTCATCCTCGAGAATCACGACGACTTCGGCGGACACGCCACGCGCAACGAGTTCCATCAGGGGGGATTGATGCGCCTGGCCTGGGGAGGTGTGTTCAACCTCGAATTCCCCCTGTTCAGCGATACGGTGAACGCCCTGCTGGCAGACTTGGGTGTGGATATTCAGCGTCTCCAGGAGCAGGGGGACTTTAACTACGGTGAGGACGGAAGACTCGGCCCGGCGACCTACTTCGATGCCGAAACCTATGGTCGGGATGTTCTGATCCCGGGTCTCGCGCTCCGCCACGGAGATCCTGAGCAGGCTTTCGAGCGGCTGGATCACGTGCCCCTGAGCGCCGAGTCCAGAGAGTCGCTCAAGCGGTTCTACTCCGCCCGGACGGACGTCCTCGCCGGGCAGAGCCCGGAGGATCGCGGGCGGTATCTTCGCGGCATCAGTTACACGGATTTTCTTGTGCAGCACGGTGGCCTCACCGACGAGGCGGCCGAGATCTTCGTCAAAGCGACCCATGGGTACGCGGGCGTCGGCGCCGACAGCCTTTCGGCGGCCGAATGCGAAGGGGCTGGACTGCCCCTTGCCCACCTGCTCGGTGGTGAACTCGAGGCGGCTCCCGGAAGCGTCGGCGGAGAAATCGCGATGTTCCCCGACGGCAACGCCTCCATCGCCCGGTTGCTGGTGCGTGAACTGGTGCCTGGAATCGCCCCGGGTGACAGCATGGACGACATCGTCACCGCCGAGTTCGACTACTCGCGGCTGGACAGGGCGGGTTCAACGGTGCGGCTGAGGCTCAACTCGACGGCGGTGGGCGTGGAGGAGCGGGGCGAAGCCGTGCAGGTGGCCTACGTGCGCGAAAGGGAGACCCTCAGCGTGCGGGCGCGCCAGGCGGTCCTGGCCTGCTACCACTCGATCGTTCCGTTCCTGTGTCCACAACTGCCCGAGCCGCAGAGGCAGGCGCTGCGCTACCAGGTCAAACGCCCTCTTCTGGTCACGAACGTTCTCCTGCGCAATAGCGACGCTGCCGACGAGCTGGGTGTTTCGGGTGCCTACTGCCCTGGGCGTCTTCACGGCGCGACATGGATGGTCAAGGGATTCGATTCGGGCTCCTACCGGCACGAATGGGAAGACCCGGGCGCGGTCGTCATGCAGTTCTGGGGGTCCGTCGACCCGCAGATGCGAGGAGTTGATGCCCGCACGCAGCATCGCGCCTCGCGAGCCCGTTTGCTGGCCATGAACTTCGAGGACTTCGAGCGCGAGGTCAGGGTCGTTCTTGACGGGATGTTGGGCTCGGCCGGTTTCAGTGCGGCGGACGACATCCTGGCCATGACCGTCAACCGCTGGCCTCACGGCTACGCCTACGACTACCTCGATCTCTGGGATCCGGAATGGCCGCCTGGCGAGGCGCCCCACGAAATCGCCCGGCAGCGGTTTGGACGGATCGCGTTCGCCAACGCCGACGCCGGCGCCAACGCCTACACCCACGTTGCGATCGACGAGGCGTGGCGCGCGGTGAGCGAGCTGATGGACTAGCGACCGACGCCCGCCCCCGAAGGGGCACAAAACGGCGTTGATTCCGCCGGCCACGCTGACACCAATCGCACCGGCGCGGTTGTACATTTGGCCCGGTTCATCCCGTTGCCCAGCCCGACCGCTCCTGGGAAACTTCCTACGCAACTCGTGGTCGGCAGCTTGCTACCAATAACTAGCTGGCCCCTGGGTCCGTACCGGGGCCGATTGGGCATGGGCAAGCGCCGTTCGCCTCAGTGGGCCCGACGAACTTGGTACTTGCGCCCAGAGTGCCCTCGCTCGCGTTCATGCCGGTTCCACCGCCAGCGTGAGTCGAAAGCCCGCCGAGGAGAATGACTCTTGGTGGGGCCCATTGGCGCGCACTCGTTTCTGGCCCTGAGGTCACCCGGCGCGGCGTCGAATATCTTCGTGTTTCGGTCATAGTCAGCTCGCGCCTATGTGATCAAAGCAACCGGAAGAACAATCGAGCGTTGCTCCCTTGAGGCTAACGCCACCGCGCACCATACATGGTTGCAGCCTAGGACGCAGACCACGGCGACTAGAACCTACCGACGAATCCGGTCCGTGCCGCGCTGGGCTTCGGCCTAATCGGCGTATATCAGTAGGATCACCGTCGCCTTACGCCTCGGACGACCTCCCGTTAACCCAGGAGGCTCTCACGATCGATCTCTTCTAGACCCTTGACCATCGCCCCTTCTTATCAGTTGGCACGCAGGGCGCGCGCCGGGTCGACCCGGGCTGCACGGCGCGCCGGGAGATAGCAGGCCACGGCCGCGACCACGAGGGTGGTGATTGCCACGGCCACAAGCGTCGCGGGATCGCGCGGTCCGACTCCGCGGAGCAGGCTAGCGAGTACGCGGGATAGAAAGAACGACGCAATCAGTCCGGCGGCGGTTCCTGCGACCGCCAGGCGCAACCCCTCGGCGACCAGACGATTTCGGACCTGGGGGCCGCGCGCGCCGAGCGCCATGCGGATGCCCGTCTCGCGCACGCGGCGTGACACGGAGTTGGCGATGACGCCGACCATGCCGATGGCCGCGAGCAGGATGGCCACCACTGCGAACGCGCCCACGGTGGCGACGTTGAAGCGGGGGCCTGCGATGTGATCTTCGAGGTACGCGTCCATTGTTTGTACTGCGAACGGTGCCAGAAACGGATCGACCTCCGCCAGCGCCGAACGCACGGGCAGCAACAGCTGCTCCGGCGGAACCGCCGTCCGGATCACGAAGCTCTTGAGCGCGTAGGGGTCGCGATCGTAGGTCGCGTACCATTCTGGTTCGCCAGCCGAATCGGGGCCCTCGTGACGCACATCGGCCACGACGCCCACGATCTCCAGCCATACATGGCCGGGCTCGTCCTCGCCGCCCCGAGTAATTCCCTGTCCGATGGGATCGGTGTCGGCAAAAAACGCTGCTGCCATGCTCTCGTTGATTAGTGCCACCGGGGCGCGCGAGGCAATGTCGACCGCGGTGAATGCGCGGCCGGTTGCCATCTCGATCTGCAGGACGTCGAGGTAGTCGGCGTCGATGGCGCGATAGCCGGCCTGCTGGGCGCGGGTCCGTTCCATGTCGCGCAGCGTGAAACCGTCGACTGTATTGGCGCCGCTGTACGGCATGAAGTTGGTTACTCCTACCTGAGTCACTCCCGGCAGCGCCGCGAACCGTGCCTTCGCTTCGTCCACGAACTGCGTGCGTGCCGCCAAGTCCGCGTAGGTGGGTGGAATCGCCACCAGCTGTACGTTTACTACGTTACTCGGATTGAAACCGGGATCGACCCCGAGCAAGCCCATGAAACTGCGGCCCAACAGCCCCGCTCCCACGAGAAGCATCACCGCCAGGGCGATCTGAGTTGTGGCCGCGCCGTCGATCGCGCGCCTTTGCCAGGGGCTGAGCGTCATCCCGCGCGACGTGCCTACCAACCGGCCGAGGATTCCTGAGCGCGTGGTGAGCAGTGCGGGGACGCCGCCGAACAGCAGACCAGCGAACCCGGACGCGGCGATGGTGGCAACGATCACGCGTGCACTGAGCGCAGCCTCCTCCAGCCGGGGAACGGTTCCCGGAGTCAGTTGCTTGAGCGCCCCGAGCAATACCACGGCTCCGACGAGCCCGGCCGCGCCGCCCAGGAGGCCGAGGACCGCTCCTTCGGTAAGCAACGAGCGAACGAGTCTTGGCCTCGCTGCGCCGAGCGACGCGCGTACCGCCAGCTCGGTCTGTCGATTGAGGCCGTGCACCATCATCAGGTTGATGAGGTTCACCGCCGCCAGAAGGAGCAGCAGTGTCGCTGCTCCCATCATTACCATCAGCACTGTGCGGAAAGGACCAACGACCACATCGGCGAAGCTACGGACGGCAACTACCCAGCCCTCGTTGGCGTCGGGGTCAAGCGCGGTCTGTCCGGCGAAGGCGCCGTCGAGCGCTTGTTGGGCGCGGCGAATGGAGACTCCTTCGGCGACGCGCGCGTAGCCAAACACCGACCGGCGCTTGCGCGGCCAGTCCTCGGGGTCTGGCGCCAGCGGCAGCAGAAGATCGCGCCGGACCCCTGCGACGATCTCGGCCGGCATGCCGAAGTCCTCCGGCAGAATACCGACGATGGTGTGCTCCTCGTCGTCGAGCAGCATCGACTCGCCGAGCACGATCGTGCCGCTGAACCGCGTCTGCCAGACATGGTGGCTGATGACCACGACGCGGTCTCTGCCGACGATGCCCTCCTCAGGGAGGAAGCCGCGGCCGCTTTGCGGTTCCACACCCAGCGTTGCGAGCGCGCCCGGGGAAATGCGTGCGCCATTCAGGTTCTCGGGATGGTCGCCGCCGCGGTAGGTCATCCCGGTGCCCTGCACCGCGAACACACCATCGAACACATCGAGTTCGCGCCATTCCGCCATGTTGACCACGGAAACTGGGCCGTCTGTGATCTGGTTGTCGGCGTTCTGGGTTCGTAGCGCCACGATGCGGGCTGCATCGAAGTAGGGCACAGGCTTCCACAGGACTGTGTCGATCACCGCGAGTGTGGCCGCGGCGCCCACAACGCCGATGGCCACGGTTGCGATCACCGTGGCGGCGAGCTGCGGCTGGTGTCGGAGGGTTCGCAGCGCGAACTTCAGATCGAAAAGCAGGTTTTCCATGGTGTTGGACTCGAGCGGGGATTCGCGACGAGGAGGTGGAGGAAACGCAGAGCCCGACCGGCCGAAGCCTCGGGCGCCGAACCATCTACGCGGGTGATGGTGATAGACGCGCAGACGCAGCCAGTCGGCCGATCGCAGTTGTCGCCACGCCCACGCACGCGCGTGGGGGAGTCCGTGCCTGCGCCGCAAGGCAACGAACTCCTCGGCGAGATCGCCGAGCAACGATCCACGGACCCGCCGGGGCGCAAGAACCCAGACCGCTGCCACCAGCAAGAAGGGCAAGCGTTGCCAGGCCGAAGCCGTCATGGGGTGCCTCGCGACATCGCCGCGCGAGCCTGCTCCCACATCTGTTCCAGATGGGCACGCGAGCGCTCCAGCGCGGCGAGACCGGGCTCGGTCACCGCGTAGAGGCGTTTGCTACGGCCCCCGCGGACCTTCGTCGGGGCCGCGAACCAGCTGCGGACGAGGTCGCGCTCCTCGAGGCGTCCGAGCGAGACGTAGATGGTGGCGATGGAAACAGCCCGGTCGGCCTGCTCCTCCAGCGCCCGGCGGATGGGCGCGCCATAGGCGTCCTCGCCCATCTGCAGCACCGCCAGCATGACGAGTTGTTCGAAGTCGGTCAGGTATTCACGTTGTCGCATATCTTTGCTTATAGCACAAATATGGATTCCGTTCTAGAACGGGCGCTCGAAGTAGAGATCGATGGACTTGGCCAGGAACCGGGGCCCGATGCCAGCCCCGCGCACTGCCGGTTCCCACAGATGCAGGTGGCAGTGAGCAGATTCTCCGCGAACGATGTGACTGATACTTGAATCGCTCGGGGCTCATCCCGGCGCTCGAGCCCGCTGCTGGGTGCGCCGGCAGTGCTATCGTTAGGCTCCAGAATCTCGGCGAGGCGGCTGAATTTCGCTACCGGAGTGTGCATTTGAACGGTCTTCCGCGCACCGCGGCTTTGCTTGCTGCCTTTGTGTCCCTGGCCGGATGCGTGTCGCAGGACGAGGCTGAACTGGTCCGCCAACCCAACGTTCTGTTCATCTCGCTCGACGACATGAACGACTGGGTGGAGCCGCTGGCAGGCCACCCCCAGGCGGTCACGCCGAATCTCGACCGCTTCGCGCGGAGCGGCGTCACCTTCACCCGCAACTACGCGCCCAGCCCGGGCTGCAATCCGTCTCGGTCGGCGACACTGACCGGCCTGCACACGATTACCTCGGGCATGTACTCCAACTACCAGGACTGGCGCGAGGTTCCCAAGCTGCAGCAGGTTCAGACCATCGGGCAGCACTTCCGCGGTAGCGGGTACTACACCGCGGGGGCGGGCAAGATCTTCCACTACCAGCAGGTCGACGAGGCGGGCTGGGACGATTACTACCCGAGCATCCTTAACCCGATGCCGCAGGACGATTTCCCCGCCGAGCGACCGGCGAGCATGCCGCCGTTCCAGTACATGTACAACATGTTCGACTGGGGACCGCTAGACATCGCCGACGAGGAGACTGCCGACTACGAGAGCGTCGAGTACATCTCCAGGCAACTCGAGCGAGATCACGAAAAGCCGTTCTTTCTCGCCGCCGGAATCTATCGGCCGCACCTGCCGTGGCACGTGCCGCAGGAGTACTTCGATCGATTCCCCCTGGACCAGATCCGCAAGCCGGACGTGCTGGATAGTGACCTGGATGACCTGGGCCCCGTCGCCAAGGAGCTGATTGCCCGCGGTGGCGACTACCACCAGCACGTCGTCGAGGCGGGGGAGTGGGAGAAGGCTATTCAGGGCTATCTGGCCTCCATCGCCTACGCCGACGCGATGCTGGGTCGCCTGCTCGACGCGCTCGAGAGCAGCCCCTACGCCGACAACACGATCGTGGTCATCTGGTCCGATCACGGCTGGCAGTTGGGCGAAAAGCAGCACTGGCGGAAGTTCGCGTTGTGGGAGAACGTCATCCGTACGGTGATGATGATGCGCGTGCCCGAGGGCATCGAGAAGATGCCTCTGGGTTCCGCGCGCGGCGTTGCCACCGACAATCTCACTTCGCTGCTCGACATCTACCCGACGCTTGCCGACCTCTGCAACCTCACCCCGCGGGACGACTTTGACGGCATCAGCCTGCGCTCGATGCTGGCCGATCCCGAAGAGGCCGTGCCGAGGTCGGTGATCACCACGTACGACTACAGCAGCTATTCCGTTCGCTACGAGAATTGGCACTACATCCGCTATATCGACGACTCCGAGGAGCTCTACGACCTGGAATCCGACTCAGAGGAGTGGCACAACCTGGCTGAGGATCCCCAGCATGCCGACACCAAGACCCGCCTTGGTGCCTTCGTCCCGGTAGACGCCGTCGACTTGCCCGAGGAATCGCTCCTCCCCTTGATGGAGCACCACGTGCCGCCATTCCGATCACGCGAGTATTTCCTCAGCGCGGAGCGGCGGGAGTGGATGAAGCGGTTCGGCGGGAGCAAACCGTAAGCGAGCGCCCATTGGTCGTCTGCCCGCCGGGTGGAGGATAGCCGGGCGGCGTAGGATCTTGGTCGCCAACCATCCCCGGTTAGGAGTTCGCCGATGCGCTTCTGGTGTTGTGTGCTCGTTGTTGGCCTCGGTGTGTTCGTGACAGCCCGCCAGGAAGAAGTCATGCCGACGGAGGGGCTCGTCGGCTTCGAGGCCGCCCTGGACGCGCTGCGCGTGTCTCACGACATCCCCTCCATGTCGGCAGCGGTGGTCTCCGAGGGGGAGATCGTCTGGTCGAGGGGGTTCGGATACGCCGATCCGGTGGCGGGTATCGTGGCCACGGCATCGACGTCGTACCACTTGGCGTCGCTCACCAAGCCCTATGCCGCGCTGCTCATGATGCAGCTCGTGGAACAGGGTGTGGTGGACCTGGATGATCCTGTGTCGCAGTACGGGATCAACGTCGCGAGCGACGGAGCGATCCGCGTCCGACACTTGCTCAACCACACATCGCGCGGTGTGCCGGGGGATTCCTACCGCTACGATGGCGGCCGCTTCGGCCGCATCGACGCAGTCCTCGAGGGCGCCACCGGGAGGACGTTCGGCGAACTGCTGGTCGAGAGAATCCTCCGCCCGCTCGCGCTCGAGAACACGGCGCCGAATGTCGAGGACGCCGCGTTCGGCCTGACGGGGCTTTCCCGCGAGGCGTTTCGAGCCAATACGGCGCGACCGTACGCCCTGGGTGATGCCGGCCTCGAGCCGGCAGCCTATCGAGACTACTTCGGCCCCGCGGCTGGCATGGTCGGCTCGGTCGAGGACATGGCTCGCTTCTCCATCGCGCTCGACGAGCGCCGGCTGCTGACGGAGGGGGGGACTCGATCGATGTTCACACCCGCCGTGTCAAACTCCGGCGCGACCTTGCCGTACGCGATCGGGTGGTTCGTGACACCTCTCCGCGGCGTCGCGCTCCAGTGGCACTACGGCTGGTGGGACGCGACCTCGACGCTGATCCTGCGCGCCCCTGAGAAGGAACTCGCGTTCGTCGTGATGGCCAACACGGACGCGATGAGCAGCAGACACCCGCGCTTGGGGGAGGGAGATCTCCTCGACTCGCCGTTCGCCCGGTTGTTCCTGGATTCCTTCGTGTTCGGCACGGAGCGCCTGCCCTCGGCCGGCGGCTCGTAGTGGGCAGGGGGACATCGACTTGGGTCCGGCCCGGCTGTCGGCGACAATGGCGCGGCACCGTGCCCGGCGGCTCCGACTTTGCCACGCACCCTTGCCCAACCACGGATTGATCGTCATGCCCGAACGACCCACTATCGTCATCCACACGGACGGTGCCTGCTCCGGCAACCCTGGCCCCGGTGGCTGGGGCGCGATCCTCGAGGCCGGGGATGTGGTCAAGGAGCTGTGCGGCGGTGAACGCGCCACGACCAACAATCGGATGGAGCTGACCGCCGCGATCGAGGCCCTGCGCGCGTTGACCGGACCAAGCCTCGTCGAGCTGCACACCGACAGTACCTACGTGCGCGACGGCATCACCAAGTGGATCCACAACTGGAAACGTAACGGCTGGCGAACCGCTGCGAGGAAGCCGGTCAAGAACGCGGAACTCTGGCAGGAGCTCGAAGCAGAGTGCGGCCGCCACGAGATGCACTGGAAGTGGGTGAAAGGGCATGCCGGTCACGACGGCAACGAGCGTGCCGACGCGCTCGCCAATCAGGGTCTCGAATCCGCCCGCTGACCGCACCGCGCGCTCCCGAACACGCGGAGTGTGTAGACCTTTGGTACGTAGGCGCTAGCAAGAATGGGCGCGGGAGGAATCGCAACCTCCCACTGCCGGTTGCGGCGGCCGCGCTGTTGTAACATCCAGCTGCAGCGGGCGGCGCCGAAGCCCACCATCCCGGTCGCGCCGCGCCATTCGCCCGGCGAGCGAGGAGCTCAACATGGGAATGTTCGGTGACATCATGGCGAAGCTGGGTCTGGGTGGCGAAGCGGAGCCGGCGCCGCCCACTCCGGCCCCCGGCCCGGCCGCTCCCGAGGCCCCGCGCATACACGTCGCACCACCGCTGCCGCCGCGGCCCGCCGAGGTGCCGGTGGTCGACGTGGTGGCGCAGCTGGAGCAAAGTGCCGCGGCGAATCCTCAGCAGCTGAACTGGGAGACTTCGATCGTCGACCTGCTCAAGCTGCTCGAGATCGACAGCAGCTACTCGGCGCGCAAGGAACTCGCCCGCGAGCTCGACTGCCCCGAGGAGCTGATGGCTGATTCGGCGCAGATGAACATGTGGCTACACAAGACGGTGCTCGCCCGTGTCGCGGCCAACGGCGGCAACGTCCCCGCTAGTCTGCTCGACTGAGCGCCCGCGCTCGCCCACCCCGGAGTCACTCTCATGCAGATCACGGATCTCCTCGCCCAGATGGGCGGCCTCCAATCGATGGCGAAGGAACTCGGCGTCAGCGAGAGCCAGGCGCAACAGGGTGCCGCGGCGATGCTGCCGGCGATCCTCGGCGGCTTCAAGAAGCAGGCCCAGCAGCAGCCCACCGGCGTGGCCGGACTCGGCGGCCTGCTCGGTCAGCTCGGCGGCAGCGGCCTGCTCGACAGCGTGCTCGGCGCCCAGCCCACCGACGTGAGCCGCGGCAACGACGTGCTCGGCCAGATCTTCGGCTCCAAGGACGTCAGCCGCGCGGTGGCACAGAACGCCTCCGCAGGAGCCGGCCTGGACGCCGGCCTGCTCAAGAAGATGCTGCCGATGCTGGCGATGATGGTGGCGGGCTACATGGCCAAGCAGGGCGGCGACTCACAGCGCTCCTCGGGCGGCGGGCTCGGTAGCCTCGTGGGCGGCCTGCTTGGGGGCGGAGGCGGCGGTGGCGGAGCCGTCGGCCTCGCCTCGATGCTCGACTTCGACGGCGACGGCAACCCGCTCGACGACATCATGGGGATGCTCGGCAAGTAGGACTGCCGGCGAGGGCCCCGTTACCGACTCGGCACATGCCGCCTCGGCTCAAGGTCTGCTACCCAGGTGTGCTTGTCTGACCGGTGGCTATCGCGCCGGGCCTGGAGCCCAGTCGTCCCGGCCTTCTTCTGTATCTGTAATTTGCAGTTATCTGTTGACTACTGATATAGATATCCGCACGTTGCGGACACTGCTCGTTCCGTCCGCCGCGTGTTAGAGAGGTACCGGATGCTCGACCACGCCATACAAGCCCGCCTCCCCCTGCGGCCTGCTGATTTCCAGATCCTGATGCTGTTGGCCGGCGGCCCCATGCACGCCTATGGCATCAGCAAGGCCACACTCAATGCCGAACCCGGCGGCGTGCGTCTCGAAATCGGCTCGCTGTACCGCACGCTCAACCGCCTCCGCACCGACGGCCTGCTCGTAGAGGCGGTGGAAGTGGAGTCTGGCCCTCGGAACCAGACTCGCCGGGCCTACGCCCTCACCGATCTCGGACGCGAAGTCGGGCGGGCCGAGGCTGAGCGCCTCGAAGCCGCCGTGGCCATGGCGCGCGAGCGGGCGTTCTTGCCAGAGAGTGGCTCGTGAACAAGCTGCCCGTGCCGCTCCGGCTGGCGATGGTGGTGTTGCCGCGGTGCTTCCGCGCCCACTTCGCTGCGGACATGGCCGATGTTCTTGCCAGTCACTACGCGCGGACGCGCTCTCGGTGTCTTCGACGCCGTTCACCACCATGCCGATGTGGCGAATCGAGATGAACTCGTTCTTTCGGTTCTCGACGATTTCCGCCACCATCCCGTCGCCCGACGGCGCCAGGAATCGCATGCGGCTGCCCTGGTCCCAGGTCCCCTCGTAGTACGACCCCTCCGTGAAGGGAGCCGTCCACCGGCGGTAGGTCTGTTCGCCGAGCATCGCCTCCCAGACGACATCCGCCGGCGCCTCGATGGTCGTGGAGAACTGGATTCGCTTCGTGCTCGTCATGCGGTCAGTCCTTCTCGCGAGCCTCCGCGCGTATCGAGGCGCCGAACAGGCCCGTCACTCTCGTGCCAACCACGCCGTGGAGCGACTATGCCCCGCGTCGGATCCACTCGGCGATTGGCTGCAGCCAGGATCCCAGACACCATGCCTAGGGTCGACGCCACCGTACCCGTCCCGGCCGAGAGTCCGCAACCGTACGCGGGGCGTACCAGATGCAAAGAACGGACCCTCGATCGGCGCCGGAAGGTGAGTTCAGGCCAAACAAGAGTGGGCGCGGGAGGAATCGAACCTCCGACTTCCACCGTGTGAAGATGGCACTCTAGCCGCTGAGTTACGCGCCCACCAAGGGTTGCCGCAGGATCCGAGGATCCGCTGCTGGCGAGTGCCGTCACACGGACTCAGCAAGGTCCCCATGATAGCCGCACGGGGCCGTGGAGCAAACTCAGATTCCAGCGCGTCCGATGCGACGAGGCTTGCCGGTGGACAGTTCGGGTGGAGTCGGTAAGATGGCGAGCAAAGTTCAAAGTTGAAACCCTGAAGGTAGCGGAGCACATGGACGACAACGAACAAGACGACACCGTACCGAGCCAGGATGGCCACGTTCAGATTTCCGCCAGCGACGACGAGCTCAAGGGCCGTTACGCCAACCTGATGTCGGTGAGCCACACGCCCGAGGAGTTCGTCCTCGATTTCTTCGCCGTCACCCCTGCTGGGGAAGGTCCGCGCGGGCACCTGGTGTCGCGTGTCATCGTCTCGCCCTCGCACTACAAGCGCATCGTGGCAGCGTTGGCCGATAACCTGCGCAAGTACGAGGAACAGTTCGGCGAGGTCGAGGATCCCGGCGACACTCCGCGGCCGGAAGACATCGGCTTCGTGCACTGATGGATCGTCGTGACGTCCTGCGTGGCGGCAGTGCTCTGCTCGGTGGGGCGTTCGCGCTGGGTGGCGCCACCGCGGGCGCGACAACCGTTAGCGCCCAGCGCGGCGGAACGCGCAATGAGCCGGGGCGCCGCAACGACGCCTGGGTCGGCGTGGACGTCGCCAACCTGACCTCCAACTTCAATCTCGTGAAGGAGCGCGCGGGCGGCCGTCCGGTGATGGCGGTGATCAAGGCGGATGCGTACGGCCACGGCATCGTGCCGGTTGCCCAGACCCTCGCGCGTGCCGGCGCGGATGCGTTCATGGTGGGCAACACCCAGGAAGCGATGGCGCTGCGTCTGGCCGAGGTCACCGAGCCGATTCTCAACTTCGGCCCCATCTTCGGGGGCGCGGAGCTGCTGATCGAGAACGACATCCAGCAGATGGTCGATTCGCGCGAGAGCATTTCGGGCCTTGTTGCCTCCGCGGCGCAGAACCGCGCCCAGGTGACCGTTCAGGTCCACGTTGACACCGGGATGGGGCGTATGGGCGTGCCCTGGCGCGAAGCCGGGGAGTTGCTGGCGTATGTCGGTGGCCGCTCGCGGGTGAGGATCGCAGGGGTCAGCACCGTCTTCACCGAGGATCCGGAGTTCGATCAGGTGCAACTGGCGCGGTTCATCGAGATCTGTGAGGCGGCCAAGGCCGCCGGCATCGACGTCGGCCAGATGCATGCTGCCTCGAGCGCCGCGCTGCTGGCGACTCCAGCGGCGCACCTGGATATGGTGCGGCCGGGCATCCTGCTCTATGGGCACTATCCGTCCGCTGGCGCCCGGGACAAGGAACCCGAACTCGGCCTGAAGCCGGTGCTCGGGCTGCGAGCGCGGGTGGCGCAGGTCAAAACGCTGCAGCAGGGCGAGTCGGTCGGTTATCACAGGGTGCACGTGGCGGCGGAGGAGGAGACTATCGCGGTGCTGCCAATTGGCTACTCCGACGGTTATCCGCCTGAGGCGGTGGTCGGCGGCGGTCACGTCTGGCTGGGTGGTGCCCGCTGTCCTTTCGTCGGCGAGATGAGTTCCAATCACTGCATGGTGCGGATTCCGACCGGTGCCGTGGTCTCCGCGGGCGACTTCGCGGTGATGATCGCGACCGGCAACGAGCCGAGTTTCTTCGGCGCGCCGCCGGAGGAAGGCAGCGATCCTTGGGCAGGCCGGCCCTCGGCGGAGATGGTGGCGCACTGGGCCGACATTTCGATCTATCGGATTCACATCGGGCTGAATCCGAAGTTGCCGCGTGCACTCGAGGGCGCTCGTCGTCGATGACCGTCGCCGGCAGAAGTCGATGACCGTCGCCGGCAGAAGAGGATTGGGTTGGACGATCCTGGCCTTGCTCTTCGCGCTGGTGACGGACGTCGTTGCGACGTCGGCGCAGGAGCCCGAGACGGCCAGGCTGCTGGGAGCGGTCGTGTCGATGGCGCGCACATCCAGCGTCGTCGGCCGCGAAGGGCAGGCCGCCGATCATGTCCGCGCGCTGTTGGCGGGTCTCGACGTGCGGACGGACGCGATCGGCAACGTGACCGTGGAACTCGGCTCGGGTAGCCCGCGGCGCCTCATGGCGGTGCCGCTCGATGAGCCCGGGTACGTGGTGACGCGTGTTCAGGACGACGGCTTTCTGCGCATCACGCCCGTGGGACTGGGTTATCGCGGGACGCTCGCGCATCAGTCGCTGGAGGGCAACGAGGTCACCGTGGTGACGCGCGACAGCATCGTTCGCGGCGCGGTCGGAGTTCCGTCGGCGCACCTGACGTCATTCGCCAGAACGCGGATTGATCGCGCGGCTCCATTCGCCTGGCAGGACGCCTATGTAGACATCGGCGCAAGCGCCGCTGGAGAGGTGGCGGCTTTGGGTGTGCGACCGATGGACACGCTCACGCTGACCAAGCGGCCGTCCGTGTTGCGCGGGGAACTGGTGGCCGCGCCGTCGATGCAGGTAAAGGCGGCAGCCGTGGCTCTGGCCGAAGCGGCACACCGGATCGCGGCCGCCGAAGTAGACGGCACCGTCGTGTTGGCCTGGACCACGCTGGAGTTGCTGAACGGCAAGGGGCTCGAAACGGTGCTCCACCGCCAGGCCTTTGACGAGAGCTACATCTTCAGCAGGAACTTCGGCTGGGAAGTTGTGGAGCGCACGTATGTGATGCCGGAATCACCGGCCCCCGGGGCGGGCGTGCTTAGCGCTGAGCCCCTGGTCGGAACGATGCGGGCGCCGCACGCGCCACGGTTCCCGAATCCGTACAGTACGCTTGCGCGCGGTTCCGCGCGTGCGCGCTTCATCGGCCTGCCGACGCTCTACCAGGACACACCGGTCGAAACTGTCAGCGTGGCCGATGTGGCGGCGCTGGCTGACTTCTATGTCGCGACCGCTGGAGCCGACACTCCTCCAACAGAGCTTCCGCTCGTGCCAACGCTTGGCCCGGCCCCGATACCAGATCGTCCATTCGGTGAGCTGGCAGAGACTCTGAGCAGCCTGGTGGATCGCTACGGAGTCAGTGGCGACGAGGCACCCGTGCGTGCGCAGATCGCGAGTCTGCTGCCGGGCTGGGCGGATCCCGAGGTTGACGACGCCGGCAATCTCTCGATCAGCGTCGGGCAGGGGGAGAGTCACATCGTCTTCGTTGCCCACATGGACGAAACGGGCTATCGAATTCGGGAGGTGCGTCCGGACGGACGTCTCGTGCTCGATACGGAAGGCGGCAATCTCGAGTGGGTCTGGGAGGCGCAGGCTGGACTCGCGCACACGGCCGACGGCGATGTCGCGGCGGTGTTCGAGCCACGATTCGGGCACCTCAACGCTGCCCGTCGAGCATCAGATGAAGAACTGACAGCCTACGTCGGCGCGGATAGCCCGGCCGCCGTCGAGGCCCTGGGGGTGCGGGTAGGGGACACGCTCACCATGCCAAAGGCAATGCGCCGATTGGGTTGGTATCGGGCCCTGGCGAGGGCGTTCGACGACCGCGCCGGCTCCACGGCTCTGATCGAGGCCGCGCGCCGGATCGATCCGGCATCTCTGCGGCAGCGAGTGACGTTTGCGTGGTCGGTTGGTGAGGAAGTCGGCCTGGTGGGCGCGCAGGGGCTCGCGGAGCGCTTCGACGACGCCACGGTGGTATTCCCGGTGGACACGTTCGTCTCCTCGGACGCGCCACTGGAGTCACCACGTACCGCATACGCGCCGCTGGGCGCGGGGCTCGTGATCCGTGTGGTGGAGAGCATCAACTTTGCCAGGCCGGAGTGGGTGACCCATCTCGAGGCCCTGGCAGCTGCGAACGATATTCCGACCCAGCGTGGAATGACCTCAGGCGGAACCGACGGTCTGCCCTGGGTTGGCCGGGGAATCCCGAGCGTGCCGATTTCGTGGCCGGGTCGCTACTCGCATTCGCCGATCGAGGTCCTCGACCTGCGAGACCTTGACGCACTGGTTCGGATGATCGTCGTGCTGGCCAAGGAGCCGGGCCGCATGGGCTACTAGACCGCGTAGGGGACGATGACGAAGTGGTGCCGGTCGGGCGGGAAGTCACGCGTGTTCCGAGTGGCGAGAAGGAGTCCGTGTACCTGTGCGGTTGCTGCCTGCATGGCGTCCGGCAGGGCCCACCGGTAACGCCTCCGCAGACGCGCCGCCGCGACTGCCACGCGTTTGCCGACGGGCAAGAACTGGTAGCGGTCGAGAATCTCTTCGACAACGGCTTCCGTGTCGACGCCGCACCCCGTGAGCACCTCGGCACGCGTGATCGCTGAGACAGCGCCCAGATTGTTCTTCTCGAGTCGCAGCAGGAACTCAGTCGCCGTCCGGGTTCCGTTCAGATGATCGATCAGGACCATGGAGTCGAGCAAGACGCTCTTCCCATTCGGCGCGGATCCTACGTTGGTATTCAAGCGCGTCTCCGTGTTGCCATGTCCCAGCCACGCTATCGAGCAGTGCCCCGAAGTCGGCCTTGTCGTCCGTCGAGCTCTCGCGTAGGTCGCCGACGGCGCGGCGCACCAATGCCGTCATTGTTATGCCCTGGCGCGCTGCCTCAGCGTCGAGCCATCGTTTGTCATCCTCGCTCAGCGAGATCACCGTACGTATCATCCCGAAATGATATCAATTTTGGGAATTGATATCGATAGGTCCGTCACCGGGCTGAGATGGCCAGGCGCTAGGAGATTCCGCGGGAGGGGTCGCGCGCTGCAGCTATTACTGGCGACGCGGGACAGGGTTCGTCGGCGAACCGCCGCCGGTGGGTCCGGTCAGAGTCGGCATCATCTGCAGGGTCTGCATCATCCGATAGGTCATCGGGTTCATGCCCCACAGGCGCGTGCTCTGGTCTGGGTCCTCGAACCACGACAGCGGCGCGAGCTCTTCGGCGGAACGCTGTTCGGGGTTGCCGGGGTTCTCGACGCTGGCGAGGAAATCCCCGGCCGCCGTTACGCGTTCGCGCCAGGGCTCGGTCCAACCGCGGAAGCTGTCAGCGTTGCCTGCCACCAGCGAGATATCGCGGACTGCCCAGCCTTCCTGCTTCGCCACGATGCGGAGATCCACCAGCGTGCCGTCGTCCAACTGCAGCAGCGCGCTGCCGCCGGTGTCGGCCGTGCCGAGCGCGCTACGCACCTGTACGCCTTCCAGTGCCAAACTGACGTCCTGCAACGCGTACAGGACATCTTCGTTGCTGGGGACATCCTGCGCCCATGCCGGGCTGGCGACGAGCGCCATGCTGCAGACTGTGAGCGCCAAGCGTTTCAGAGACACGACGATAGCTCCACGTCGGTGATTACGTTGCGAGACTTTGAGATTACCACGGCCATCTGGATCCAGTCTTGGCCGCGCGCCGGAACGCCGTGAGCCGAGGCATGGTCAGGACAGCGTTGGCCAGGGGCACCGGGCGCGGTGCTACTCCCAGATGCCGAGCATCATCTTGACATCGTCGGTGGCCATGCTCCGAGGATCCCAGGGTGGCGACCAGACGAGCTCGATCTCGACTTCCTCAACGTTCTCCATCTGCAGAACGGTGCTGTGCACGGCGCCCATGATCTGGGGCCCCACGGGGCACATCGGCGAGGTGAGGGTCATCTTGATGTTGAGCTTGCTGGCTTCTTCGTCGGGCTCGACGTCGTAGATGAGTCCCAGATCGACAATCGAGATGTTCATCTCCGGGTCGGTAACTGGGTGGATGGCCTCGAGGACCTCTTCCTTGTTGGGCATCGACATTTTGTTCGCTCTCAGTGGGTTTTGACTTCGATGTCGTCGTCGGCCTCGACCTGGTCGGCGAGGTCAGGGTCGTATTGCGCCAGCGCCTGCTCCAGCGTCGTCCATGCGAGAAGCGCGCACTTGATGCGTACGGGGAAGTTCTTCACGCCCTCGAGAGCTTCCAGGTCGCCGAAGTCCTGACCTTCCGGCCACGACTCGCCGCGCATGACAGCCTTGAAGGTGTCCTTGAGCGCGATGGCCTCGGCCAGCGTCTTGCCCGACAGCTGCTGCACGAGCATGGAGGCCGATGCCACCGATATCGAGCAGCCGTTGGGCTCGATGTGCAGGGCGGCGATGCGGCCGTCCGCGTCCACCGATAGTTCCATGACGAGCTCGTCGCCGCAGAGCGGGTTGAAGCCCTCTACCTTGATGGCCGGACCGTCGATCGCGTCGGCGCCATGCGGCGTGCGGTAGTGGTCGAGAATGACTTCGCGGTACAGGTCGTCGAGTCCCTGCATCGGGTGCTTACTCCAGAGTTCAGGTGGCCAGTCCGAAGACCTTGCGGGCTTCGAACAGCGCATCGACGAGCCGGTCGACTTCGTCGAGATCGTTGTAAACGTAAAACGACGCACGCGCGGTGGCCATGACGCCGAGCCGCCGCATGAGCGGCTTGGCGCAGTGATGCCCGGCGCGAATCGCGATGCCGTGTTGATCGAGGATCGTCCCCAGATCGTGGGCGTGAATCTGATTGTCGTTGAAGGAAGCGAGGCTACAGCGGTCGTGCGGGTCCTGCGGCCCGTAGACGGTCAGCCAAGGCAGCTCGCGCAGCCGGCCGAGGAGATACTCGTTGATCCTCACCTCGTGCTGGCGGATGGCCGCCGTGCCCAACTCGTTCAGATAGTCGATGCTGGCGCCGAGTCCCACCGCGTCGGCAACGCTCGGTGTGCCGGCCTCGAACTTGTGCGGCACCGCAGCCCAGGTACTCCGCTCGAGAGTGACGTCGCGGATCATCTCACCGCCCCCGAGGAACGGATCCATCTCCTCGAGCACATCGCGGCGTCCCCAGAGCACGCCAATGCCGAGTGGGCCGAGGGCCTTGTGAGGCGAGTAGGCGTAGAAGTCGCAGTCGAGCGCCTGGACGTCCACCGGGCCGTGTGGCACGCCCTGGGCACCATCGACGAGCACCTTGGCGCCCACCGAGTGGGCGGCGCAGGCGATCGTGGGAATGGCGTTCACGGTTCCGAGTGCGTTGGAGACATGGGTCAACGCGACGAGGCGGGTGTGTTCGTTCAGTACCTCGTCGAGATGGTCCAGCTGCAGGTGCCCCGATTCATCGATGTCCAGGAACCGCAGCTTGCAGCCGCGCTCCTGTGCCAGCAACTGCCAGGGCACCAGGTTGCTGTGATGCTCCATCACCGTGAGCAGGATCTCGTCGCCCTCGCGCACGTGTCGTCGAGCCCAGGCGTGGGCCACGAGATTGATGGACTCGGTCGTGTTGCGCGTGAAGATGATGCTCTGGGTCGAGTCCGCGTTCAGGAACGCCGCCACCTTGCTACGCGCCCCCTCGTAGGCGTCGGTCGCCTCCTCCGAGAGGAGATGCACGCCGCGGTGAACATTGGCGTTCGAGG
This sequence comes from Acidobacteriota bacterium, assembly GCA_029263295.1. Lineage (GTDB taxonomy): Bacteria > Acidobacteriota > UBA890 > UBA890 > WLXD01 > WLXD01. Next base: position 21,831 of record JAJCXT010000101.1, read on the forward strand.
TCCGGTAGAAATCGGACATCGCGTCAATGACGGAGTCCGGCCGCTGAGTCGTCGCGGAATTGTCCAGGTAGATGAGCGGCTTGCCGTGGATCTCGCGCTGCAGGATCGGGAAGTCCTGTCGCACCTTGGCGACGTCCAGTTGCGCGGTTGGCGTCGTGGCTTCCGTGTCGATCGTCATCCGTCTACTCCTACCAATCGTCGTCGCCGGCTGGTGTGCCAGAGACCTGCACTCTGCCGTCCAGTTCGCGAACCTCAAACGTTCCGATCCCGACGAGCGCTGGTGCGGAAGTCACCCGCCCGTCGCGCACGTCGAAACTCGCACCATGGCGCGGGCACTGCACGTCAAAGCCGACAAGACAGCCTTCGCCCAGCGGACCGTTGTCGTGCGAGCAGCGGTCCTGCACCGCGTACAGCGCGCCTTCGGCCCGAGCTACGACAACCCGGTCCGCGCCTACGATGTACGTGCAGACATCACCTTCGGCTATCTCTCCAGCCCCGGCAACGTCGAACCACTCGCGAACAACTGCGTCCATGGCATCAGCCTGCGATCTTGTCGTCGATAAGACCCCAGAGGCGATCGCGGAGGCCCTCGTCTTCAATGCGGTCGAGCGCCGGCCCGAAGAACCCTTCGACGATGAGTTTCTCTGCCTCGCGCTCGGGCAGCCCACGTGTCTTCAGGTAGTAGACCTGGTCCTGGTCGATCGGACCGACGGTGGCCCCGTGTGTGCAACTCACGTCCTGGTTGAGGATCTCGAGTTCCGGGATCGACTGTGCCGAGCAGGTCGGGTCGAGCATCAGGTTGCGGTTCTCCTGATACGCCTCGCAGTTTGCCGCCTCGAGATCGACGCGGATGAGCCCGGTGTAGGCCGAGTACGCCTCGTCCTCGAGCACAACCTTGAAGTCCATGTCGGAGTAGCTGTTGCTCGCCTGGTGGACGTGTTCGGTATGGGTGTCGAAGCGCTGCGATCCCGAACCGAACGTTACGCCGATCATCTCCGACTGGGCGTTCTCGCCCTGCTGGACGTTGGCGATGTCGGTCTTGCTGTGCTGACCGCCCAGCGCGATGTTGACCGTTGATGCCGATGCGTCGCGCTGCAACAGGAACCGCTGACGGGCATGGCTGCGAGTGCGGGAACCCCAACGCTGGATGTTGAAGTAGCTCAGCTTCGCGTTGGGCAGTACGGTGCCCTCGACCACCGAGTTCGCCACGATGCGCGCGTCACCCGGGCTGCTGTACTCGTCGATGATCGTGGCCTCGGCGCCTTCGTCGAGCACTATCAACAGGCGTGGGAACGCTGCTGACAGGTCCAGACCGTGGCGGCGGAACAGATGGATGGGGCCGTTCACCGCGACGTTGCGAGGTACGTAGACGAAGACGCCGCCGGGGAAGAGCGCCGCGTTTAGCGCCTCGAACTTGCCGGCGTCGCGGCCCACTGCGCGACCGAGGTGCTCGCGCACGATGTCCTCGTGCGTGCTCGCGGCGGTGGCAAGGTCGGCGATGATCACGCCGGCCTCGCGCCACTCAGGAGCGAGCCATGCGGTCTGCAGGCTCGCATCGTCGACGATGCCGACACCAGCGGGCGACTCCTGCATGCCCGCGGGGAGTTCGTCCTCTGCCTGGCCAGCCGCCGCCGGCAGCACCGGGGTGACCTTGTCGATCAGGAACTTCTCGGGGTCGGTGTACCGCCAGAGATGCCGCACACGGTCGGGCAGGGGAGTCTGTTCCCACACGTCCCAGGCATCGTGACGCCAGCCGGCCAACCACTCGGGTTCACCAGCGGCCTCGGCAATGGCACGCACATCGTCGGCGCTCGCACCGCTCTTGAGTGTTGCTTCCATCTTTGTCCTCAGATTCCTTTTGCCGTCCGGCGCTAGCCGACCGAGCCTTCCATCTCGAGCTGGATGAGGCGGTTGAGTTCGACGGCGTATTCCATCGGCAGTTCTTTGACGAACGGCTCGATGAAGCCATTGACCACCATGACGAGCGCCTCTTCCTCGGTGAGCCCACGGCTCATGAGATAGAAGAGCTGCTCGTCGCCGACCTTGGAAACGCGCGCTTCGTGCTCCACCTGGACCTGTTCTTCGGCGATTTCCATCGTCGGATAGGTGTCGGAGCGTGAGCTGTCGCCCATCAGCAGCGCGTCGCATTCCACGTGCACCTTCGAATCGACGGCACCCGGTTCCACCTTGATCATCCCTCGGTACGACGAACGTCCGCCCGCCTTCGAGATCGACTTCGAGGTGATGCGCGACGTCGTGCGCGGCGCCACGTGGTGGATTTTGGCGCCAGCGTCCTGATGCTGACCCTCGTTGGCGAACGCCACCGACAGGATCTCGCCGTGGGCGCCTTCGCCGAGCAGGTTCACGCACGGGTACTTCATCGTGAGCTTCGAGCCCAGATTGCCGTCAACCCATTCAACGAGAGCGTTCTCGTAGGCGTTGGCCCGCTTGGTGACCAGGTTGTACACGTTCTTGGACCAGTTCTGGATCGTCGTGTAACGCAACTGGGCACCCGGCAGCGCGATGATCTCGACGACCGCAGAGTGCAACGAGTCCTTCACATAGGTCGGTGCCGTGCAGCCCTCGATGTAGTGCACGCGCGAACCTTCGTCGGCGATGATCAGCGTCCGTTCGAACTGCCCCATGTTCTCCGCGTTGATGCGGAAGTACGCCTGCAGCGGCATCGTTACCTCGACGCCGGGCGGGATGTACACGAAGGAGCCGCCCGACCACACGGCCGAGTTGAGCGCCGAGAACTTGTTGTCCTCCGCCGGGATCACCGACGCGAAGTACTTGCGCACGAGATCTTCGTGCTCGCGCAGGCCAGCGTCCATGTCGAGGAAGATCACGCCCTGCTTTTCGATCTCTTTTTGCAGGGAGTGGTAGACGACCTCGGACTCGTACTGGGCCGAGACACCGGCGAGGAACTTACGCTCGGCTTCGGGAATACCGAGCTTCTCGAAGGTGTTCTTGATGTACTCGGGGACGTCGTCCCAGGTCTCTCCCTGTTGTTCGGTGGGCTTCAGGTAGTAGTAGATCTCCTCGAAGTCGATCGAGTTGAGCAACTCCGTGCTGCCCCACTTCGGCATCGGCTTGGCGTGAAACGTGGCGAGCGCCTTGAGGCGGAACTCGAGCATCCATTCAGGCTCGTCCTTCATCGCCGACATGTTGCGAACGACTTCTTCGGTGAGCCCCTTCTCGGCCTTGTAGACCGCCTGTTCAGGATCGTGGAAGCCGTACTTGTACTCGTCGTTGATGTCCAGATCGTCGGGTCGACTACTCATGGTGTCTCCTATGCTCCGGCCGGCTGCAGCAGCTCGTCCTCGAGCCACTCGTAGCCCTTCTCTTCGAGCTGGTGGGCGAGTTCGGGTCCTCCCGTGCGCACGATCTTGCCGTCCATCATGACGTGTACGACATCGGGGGCGATGTAGTTCAGGAGCCGCTGGTAGTGGGTGATCACCAGGTGTGAACGTTCGTCCGAGCGGGTGGCATTCACGCCCTCCGCCACGGTCTTCAGCGCGTCGATGTCGAGGCCCGAGTCGGTCTCATCGAGAATCGAGAAGCTCGGCTCGAGCATGAACATCTGGAGAATCTCCAGGCGCTTCTTCTCACCGCCCGAGAAGCCCTCGTTGACGTACCGGCCGGTGAACGACTTGTCGACGCCGAGCAGGTCCATGGCCGAGGTCAGCTTTTCGCGGAACTCGCGCAGCTGCACGTTGCCGCCCTCGGCGCGCGCCTTCAGGGCCGAGTGCATGAACTTAGAGACTGTCACGCCGGGAATCGCCATCGGGTACTGGAACGCCAGAAACATGCCGAGGCGCGCGCGCTCATCGGTGTCGAGTTCCGTCACGTCCTGGCCGTTGTAGAAGACCTGGCCGCCCAGGACCTCGTAGCTGGGGTGCCCCAGCGCAACGTAGGCGAGAGTGCTCTTGCCGGAACCGTTGCGGCCCATCAGCGCGTGGACCTGGCCACGCTCGATGGTGAGGTTTACGCCGCGCAGGATTTCCTTGCCCTCGATCGCGACGCGCAGGCCGCGAGCTTCAAAAATAGGGGTCTGGTCGCTCATCTCTGTTCGTTTCTCCCGGTCCGCGAGGACCGCGTTCTTTGCTGAAGTTAGTTCTGTCCGCGAAGTTCGACCTGGTGCAACGGGCGCGCCGAGTCGGCGGCTTCTGTAGCAAGGTCGCCAAGAGGTTGAAGCTCCTGCGACAGCTGGCCTTCGGAGCGCAGCAGGTCCAGAAGCGTGATGCTCTGCAGCGTGAGCGTGATCATCTCCGAGACCGTCGTCCACACGGGTCGCAGCGCACATGACGACTCGTGCACGCAGACGCTCTCGGCGCCCACGTGGCGTTCGCAGTACTCGGAGTCGAAGATGTCGTTGGAAAGCGCGCGGACGATGTCGGCCACGGTGATCTCGCTGGCCGGCCGGCCGAGCGTGAATCCACCGTTGCGACCCCTCACACTCTTCACCAGGTCGCGTTGGCTCAGCAAGTTGAGCAACTTGCCAGCGTAGTCGGAGGTCAGGCCCTCTTTCTCGGCTACGTGCGCACCGGTCATAGGCGAGTCACTGGCGCCTCGCGCCAGCTGCACCATGCAGCGCAGTCCGTACTCTTCAAGCGCGGTGATCTTCATCGGGTGGCTGCTACGTAGGGGAGCCGCGGATCGGGGCTGAGCGGGGTCAGCGAGACGCGGCGGGCATCTTGACTGTGGTCAAGCTTACGAAAAGCTGACGATTTCGTCAACTTTTACTGGGCCGGTGCGAACACCCTGATCAAGCGGCGCGTTCAGGCAGCGAAAACGGACTCAAGAGGGCTTCGCGGACGCCAGTAGCTACGTCGAGAAGGAGTGCCCACAGCCGCAGGTGCCCGCGGCATTCGGGTTCTTCACGGAAAAGCCTGAACCCATCAGTGACTCCTGATAGTCGACCTCGCAACCCTCTAGGTACGGGCGGCTGAAGGAGTCGAGCAGCACCTCGATACCGTCCTGGGCGATGACCAGATCGGTGTCCTTGCGTTCGTCGAAAGTGAAGCCGTACTCGAAGCCGGAGCAGCCCCCCCCCTGGACGAAGATGCGCAGATGTTTGTCTTTCGCCTCGGCGAGGCCGTCGACGAAGCTGCGCACCTTGGCGACAGCTGCGTCGGTGAAGACGAGCAGGGCGTCAGATGCTGGCGGCGCGCCGCGGTCGGCCGCGGGCGCTTGTGATGGGGTGTCCATGTACGGGTCCGTTGGTGCTGGGTGAACTCTCATTTCAGGATAACCGCGGGTCCGGCGTTCGACAAGACGGCCTGCTAGCGTTCGCTGGCGGCGGCGATCTGCGCGATACGAGCCCGCGCGCGTGGGCCGATGAACGGGCCGTCGTTGTGAAACAGGCGCGCGTCGGGCGCGCTTGCTGCGCGATTCAGGGCGTTGCGGGCCGCGCTGAGATCCGCGTTTGTCGCCATGCTCAAGGCTACTCCCAGCCAGTAGTCGACGGCAGGCTGACCGAATGGGCTGGCGGCGGGGGCGGTGGCGTCCCAGAGCATGTCCACGGCGGTGTCGATTTGGCCGTCGTCGATGAGCAGCAGTACCTGCTGCAGGTGAAGCGCCCAAATGGGCTGACTGCCGTCGCTGGCCGCGATCCCCGCGGCGGCCCTTGCCCACCAGTTCAGCGCAGTCGCAGGGTTATCGGCGCTCGCCACCTGCGGCGAAGCGTCCAGGTCGAGTCGCAGGCTGAGCGGCTGTCCCGCGCGGTCTATCGCAACCTCCACGCTGCGTTGCGGCCCGGCCGCCAGGATCCATTCGCTGAACGCGCGTGTCGTGGTTGCGCCACCTCCATCCAGCGTGACCAGACGGTCGCCCGTAAGGAAACCGGCGTTCGCTGCCGGACTGTCCGCGTCGACCGCCCCTACGATCGGGCCCAGCGGGCCGTCCAGGAGCACCAGGCCGTGCCATGCGCGTACTTCCGGAAGCGGCACGGACAGCTCCCTCAAGGCCGTTCGGAGTGCGTCGGGATCACCCTGGGGTATCGCGGCACGCGCGGCCGGCAGGGCCGAGCCGGCGGCCCAGAACCTGAGGCGGATCATGCCCTGATCGTTGCGGTCGAACGCGCCGAGTACGAAGATCCCGGCCGGCGTCTCCCGCTCCAAGCGGCGGCGCAGTTCCTGCTGCGCGTCGTCGTCGATCTCCAGGGCTTCGCGGGCACGGATGTCGGCAGCGGCAGAGCTGCGATTCAGCACGCTCCAGCCACTGACCTGAGTTAGGGCTTGCAGCAGGGGGCCGTTGGCGGACTCGCGGTCGAGTGCGTCGCCGCCGGCCACGCCAAGGAAGGCTAGCCCTGGCGCCAGACGCACGTCGCGTGCCGCGGTACCTCCGTCGACGACCGCGACGCCGCTACTCCACACGCGTCCACCGTCCGCTCCGATCATGATGTCGTGGTCGCCTACGGGCAGCTGCAGTCGAACGCTACCGCCGCCGCCGCCGCCGCGGCTGACGGCCATGGACGCGCCATCCACCCAGACCTCGGCGGAAACTGGGACCCCGCGCAGGGTCACCGCACCAACCGCCAGACGCATGTCCAGCGTGCCCAGGTCGAAGTCGGTCAGAGTGGGCACCTCGAATCGCTGCCGGAAGGGCCGATGGTCGGTAAGTGTGATCTCGATCTCGTGCCAGCCGGGGAGCAGGCCCTCCACTACGAGTGCCGCGGACGCGGCACCTTCTTGGGCTTCGGCCGTGGTTCCCACAAGCTCCCCGTCCAGCACGACGCGGGCACCCGCCGGACGGGTGGCTACCTGCACGGTTGCACTGGATCGTTCCAGGCTTAGGCCCACTCCTTCGGTTCGATTGGCGCGGACGCTCACCTCTTCCTCGTGCGGTGCGAAGCCGCGCCGGTGTGCCCCCACCACGTGATCGCCGGCCAGCACGGGGATGATGTCGCCGATGCGCTCGACGACGGCCCCGTTGAGGGTCAGTTCCGCGTCGGCGGGAGAGAGTCCGATGCTCAGGAATCCGACCAGGCGCTCGCGCCGGCGGTTGAATCGGGTCATTAGCCCCTCTTCAGCTCCAGTAGCTGCCAGGTCGTACGCCGGATCGAGTTCGATCAGCCGATCCAGATCGTCGTCGAGTCCGTCCCTCTCACCGCTATTCCAGCGGGCGTCGGCGCGGGTCTCGAGCGCCCGGCGCAGGAGGAGTCGCAAGGGCTCAGGCGAACCGGCGCCGAGACTCTCGGCGCGAGCGAACATGCGTTCGAGAGCATCCATGCCGGCCTCCGCGTCGCCGGCATCTAGCAGAGCTTCGGCGCGAGCAAGTAGCAGGCGCAATGTCTCGGGGTCGACCTGTTGCCCGGACGCGGCCCGCGGCGCGGCGGCGCCCGCCACCAGCAGCGTCAGAACCGCCAGCCGGCTCCAGCCACCGGCCTTCGTTACGCGCATGCCTCTCATTGGACGATCACCACACTGCGCGCGTTGCGGTCGGCGATGTAGATGCGGCCAGCGTCATCGACTGCGAGGTCGCGCGGTGCGCGCAGTTCGATGTTCCCCGGCAGGGTCGGCCCCAGGCGGCTCAGGCGCTGCCCTGCGGACGAGAAGATGTCGATCGTCCGCGCATCGCGATCGAGCACGTAGCTGTTGCCGAGTCGATCCACGGCCAACGCTTCAGGTCGGCGCCAGGCAGAGGCCACTACGATGCCATCGCGTTCGCCGTCCGGCGCGAAACGGATAACCCGGGCGCCGGCACGATCGAGGACATATAACCGGCCCACGCCGTCAATGGCGACGTCGACGGGCTCTTCACGGGTTGTCGTGGCCATGCCGCGATAGGTGCCATCCGGATCGAACTTGAGCACGCGCCGTGGGTCGGCATCGAGTAGGAACCATGAACCGTCAGGAGTGCGGACCCCAGCCTGCAGGTCCTTCAGCGGCATGGAACGTCCACCTTCGTCGCTCATGAACCCGAGCCGCGAGCCGCCGAGGGCGATGACGCCCGCCTTGCGTGTAGGGAGGTAGGGCAGACCATCAACACCCCACCAGGGGCGCGAGTGCGCGTTGTAGGCTAGGCGGCTGGCCGCATCGCGTGCAGGGTCTTTGAGCAGTACCGCCGGCGCGCCTTCGTCGATCACCAGAACCTGGCCGTCGGCGCTTGCGGCGATAGCCACCGGGCGGTCGATCTCGGCGCCCATGTCTACCACGCTGGCGCGGAGATAGGGCGGGGCCGAGTTGCTGGCGCGTATGTGGAATCGCTCAACGAGCGTGAGTGCACGCCTGGCGCTCGTCGCCGCGCTGGGGTCGGTCGCGGCGTCCGTTGCCGAGACCACGCGCTGCAAGAGATCGATAGCACCCGCCCAATCTTCCTCAGCCAGGGCAACGTACGCCAGCTTCAGGCTGGCCCGTGATGTCCATTTGGAGCTCGGTTCGAACTCGACAACGTCGACGTACTCGGCTCCGGCGAGTTGCCAGGCGCCAGCGCGCCACAGCAGGTCGCCAAGGCGTACGCGCGCCGCCGCGCGCCACACCAACTGCGGGTGGGTAGCACGAGGGTACGTTTGCACCAGTTCCAGGTAGGCACTGCGGGCATCCGCGATCTGCCCGGTGCGCAGCAGGCCTTCGGCGGTAGCGAAGATCGTCTCGGCGCTGGACTGCGGGGCGGCGGCAATCAAGGGAACCGCGAGTGCGGCCACAGATACGGCGACCAGCGTCGATCTCAGTCGTCTCGACATATGAGCACCGCGGCGGTGATGTTGTCCTGGCCGTCGCGCTCGCACGCGGTGTTCACCAGGACCGCAGATGATTCGGTAGCGTCGCTGCCGGCGAGGACGATTCGCGCGACGTCTTCCTTGGTCAGACCATGCACGAGACCGTCCGACGCCAGCACATAGACATCGTCGATGGCCACGTCGCCCTCGGCCAGATCGACTTCGATGGCGTCCTGCGCGCCGAGGCAGCGGCTGAGTACATGACGCATGGGATGCGTCTCTGCCTGCTCCTCGGTAAGGACTCCGTCCCGTACCTGTTGACCCACGAGAGTGTGGTCGCGGGTCAACTGCTCCACGACCCCGTCGCGTATCCGCCAGGCACGACTGTCGCCGATGTGGGCGAGAAGGACTTTGTCTTCTGTTACGACGATCGAGGTAAGAGTCGTGCCCATGCCGGTGCGTTCGGGGTGTTGATTCGCGTCGGCCAGAATCCGTTCGTTGGCCGCGTCGAACGCTGCAAGGAGTTCCTCCACGCTCGGTGGCCGACCCGCTGCACGGGCGTTGCGCAGGCGCTCTTCAAGCACCTCGATCGCGATACCGCTCGCGTGTTCCCCAGCATGGTGCCCGCCGAGTCCGTCCGCGACCGCTACGAGACCGATGTCCGGGTGGGCGCATGCGGCGTCTTCGTTGTGGTCGCGCACCGACCCCACGATGGACGTCGAACCGGCATCGAGCCGGAGTGGTGTGCTCCAAGCGTCGTCGGGCATTTCTTCGGGTGGGAGTAAGCAGTGGAGCAGGCATCTTCTTTCGGTGACTTCAGCCTGTCAATGCTGGATCAAGCTGCTATGCTCGGCGCGCTCGCAAGGACGCCGGTGAGACAGGAGATCGTGATGATGTCAGACAAGCCCGAAGCGGACGAACCTGCCGCCGAACCCGCGGCCAAACCGGCTGCCGCCAAGCCCGCCCCAGCAAAGGCTGTGGCGGTCGAAGAGGCGCCGGAGGTGCCAGCCCCGGAACCCGACCCCGAGACCTGCTATGGGATCGTTATCGGGCAGGAAGCGCTCGAGCGCGGCGTTCTCGAAGGCGAGTTCGCGGACACCGACTACATCTTCTACCTGGAGCCGGCTGGCGTCATGAACGCCGATTTGGTGTGCACGCGCGCCTACCCGGCGGAGTCGATCCGGGGCGGGATCCTGATGACGAAGGCGGCGCGCGATGTGAAGAAGGTGTACTTCGACGACAGCGTCAACCCTGACAGCTACGAACTGTCGTTCCCGAAGGAATTCGGGTACGTGAAGTCGTTGCAGCACTATCTGCCGGAGACGCGCGAGCACGCCAAGTACCCGTTCTCGAAGAAGTACTGACGGGGCCTCATGGCGCGCGAGTTCCGCTACAGTTCAGTGGGCTTGACTCCACGGTGATGTATGACGCCAGCAATAGCACCGGATCAGGTCGAGGCCGACGGAGGCTCTTTTCAGGGGGCCGTGCGCCGCATGTTCGATGGCCTGGCGCCTCGCTATGACAGCTTCAATCGCTGGGCGAGCCTCGGAATGGACGAAGGCTGGCGGCGCGCTGCGATAGCGCGATTGGCGGTGGCACCGGGCGGACGGGTGCTCGATGTGGCGACCGGGACTGGTGATCTCGCCTTCGCCTCAGAGCGCGCGGGCGGGCATGTGGTGGGGTGCGACTTTGCCGCGGCCATGGTGCGCATTGCGGCTGACAAGGCTGGCGAGACCGACTCAACGGCAGCGTTCCAGGTCGCGAGCGCCGATGCGCTTCCTTATCGGTCGGGTTCGTACGCGGGCGCGGTGTCAGCCTTCGCGATGCGCAACGTGCGACCCATACTCAAGCCGGTACTGAGCGAGATTCTGCGAGTGCTTCAACCCGGTGGGCGCGTCGTGATTCTCGAATTCACTGAACCCACCGTCGCTCCGGTTCGCTGGGGTCATTATCTGTACACGCGCGTACTGGTGCCGCGGATCGGCGGTCTGCTGACCGGGGATCGCGAGCCGTTCGACTACTTGAATCGGAGCATCGATGCCTGGTTCAGCCCGGACGAGTTCGCGGCCATGCTCAGCGAGTGCGGGTTTGCGGATGTCGGCTATCGTCGATTGAGCCTCGGTACGGTGGCGTTGCATTGGGCAACGCGACCCTCGGCCTGATATCCCGTCCTCGCATGCTGCTAGGAGTCGTCGGCGAAGCGCGCCCTGTCCAGTAGTGGTGACTCGACGGTGCGTGCCGGCGTGCCCGCCGCCGCGATGACGACCGGCACGCGAGCCGTGACCTGGGCCGGCGCGAAACAGGCCTCGTCGTTGCAGGCTTGATAGCCGACTAGGAAGTCCAGGTTCGTGTCGCCGAGCGCCGCTGCGTCGGTCACGCGGAGCACCACACCGGCGACCACGTCGCCCTCCCAGACCTTCAGTGCTTCCGGCCAGAAGCCGAACGTGCGCTCGAGCGGGTCCGGATAGAAGACTTCCAGGACCTCCACTCCAGGAGCGTCGACCTCCACGGTAGTGGCGATCAAGAAGTCCTCCGACGCAGGGTTGGCGTTCACATGGAAGCCGTTGCCGACGCGGATCTGGACCGCGGCGTGCACTCTCGTGCCCTGAACCAAGGGGCTAGAGCCGACGACAGCTGCCGCGCCGACGCGTTCCTGATCGAAAAGTTGCGCGGCGAGTCCCTGCGCGGCCGACGCCGCCACAAGAACTAGCAGCGCGCAAGACAAACCTGTACGAACGAGGGCACGGCGTGGCTTGTTCATGGCTTCAGTGCGTAGCCTCGTCTGCCTTCTTGGTCGCTGCGATCACCCTCTGGGCGATGTTGGGCGGCACGTCTTCGTAACGGGAGAACTCCATCGTGTAGCTCCCCCGGCCGGCGGTCATGGAGGTCAGGTCGATCGCGTAGCTGAGTACCTCGGCGAGCGGTACCTCGGCCTTGATGATCTGTCTGCCACGGCGGGGATCCATACCCTGAACCCGACCACGACGGCTGGTCAGATCGCCCATCACGTCGCCCAGCGACTCGTCGGGCACCGTGATCTCGATCTTCATGATCGGCTCGAGCAGAACCGGATGAGCTTTGGGGACGGCCTCCTTGAAAGCCATCGACCCGGCGATCTTGAAAGCCATCTCGGAAGAGTCCACCGAGTGCTCCTTGCCATCGAGCAGCTGGACTTTGAAGTCGACCATGGGGAAGCCCGCCAAGACTCCGCGGGCGGCTGTCTCGGCAATGCCCTTCTCAACCGCGGGACGGTACGACTGCGAGATCGAGCCGCCGAAGATCTTGTCTTCGAACTGGTAGCCACTGCCCGCCGGCAAGGGCTCGACCGAGATCGTGGCCACACCGAACTGGCCGCGGCCTCCCGACTGTTTCTTGTGTCGCCCTTCCGCCTCGGCGCGTGCACGGATGGTCTCGCGGTAGGGGACCTTGGGCGGATGTAACTTCGCCTTTACCCCGAAGCGTCCCTGCAGTTTGGCGAGGGTCACTTCGACATGCAGCTGTCCGACACCCGAGAGCACGAGTTCGTGCGTCTGAGCGTCGCGATTGACCTGCAGCACGGGATCCTCGTCGGTAAGCCGCGCGATCGCGGCCGAGATCTTCTCTTCATCGCTCTTGCTCTCGGGCTCGATCGCGAAGGAGATTGCGGCTTGTGGGTACTCCACATGCTCGATCTCCATCTCGCTGCCCTTGGCGCGCAGGGTGTCGGACGTAGCGGTGTCTCTGAGCTTCGCTACCGCACAGATCTGGCCCGCGACCGCGAAGTTGATCTGCTGCAACTCCTTACCCTGCGGCGACGAGAGGTTCGTCAGTCGCTCGTCCGCGCCGGTGCGGACGTTGAAGGCGTGATCGTCCGCCTGGAGAGTGCCGGCGAAGACCTTGAGGAAGTTGATGCGGCCCGCAAAGTCGTCGGAAACGGTCTTGAAGACCAATGCCGCGAAGGGCGCCTCAGGATCGGTCTCCGCGAAGACACGGTGTCCTTCCTCGTCATGCTTGATCAACTGCGGATGCTCGAGGGGCGACGGGAGTAGCTTGACGCACGCGTCCAGCAGGCGATCCGTGCCAATCCCATGCCCACCAGCCATGCAATAGACGGGATGAAGTCGACGGCGGTGAACCGCGCGCCGGATCCCGTCCGTCAACTGGACCTTGTCCAGGTCGCCCTGATTGAAGTACAGGTCCATGAGCTTCTCGTTGCTCTCCGCGACCATCTCGACGAGCGCTACGTGGGCCTCCTGGGCCGCCTCTGCCATGTCCTCGGGAATCTCGCAGACCGTGCCTTTGCCGTCGCCATCGAAGTCGTAGGTATAGGCCTTCATCTGGATCAGGTCGATCACGCCCTTGAAGTCATGGCCCTCGCCGAGTGGCAACTGCACCGGGACGGCCTCGCGGCCGAAGGCTTCAACGCACGTCTCCACGGCATGCGCGAACTCGCTGTTCTCGCGATCGAGTCGGTTGATCACGATGATTGCGGGGATCGAGTCGTCGCGGCGATACTCCCAGACCTTCTCGGTCATGGTGTCAACGCCGGCCAGGGCGTCGACGACCACTACCGCACCGTCGGCGACGCGCAGCGCGCCCTTGGTCTCGGCGCGAAACACGGCGTACCCCGGCGTGTCGATGAAGGTGATCTGCGATCCCTTCCAGTCCATGTGAGCCAGGGCTGCCTGGATGGAGATCTGGCGTTCGATCTCCTGGGCGTCAAAGTCGGTCACCGCGTGACCGTCCTCGACCCGGCCGAGGCGGTTCTGTGCCCCAGTCGTGAACAGGCACGCCGAGACCAGCATCGTCTTGCCAGTATCGCCGTGCCCGATTACACCTACGTTACGTAGATCCGCGGTCGTGTACTTGCCCATGGGTGCGCGTCCTCCGGCATGGCTCCGCGCAGTCCACGGCTCGATTGGCCGGGGGCGATCGCCCCGGCGGCCGATTGCTGACGGCGCGGGGGGTGAGCTAAAAGGCGATTCTACCACTTTGAAAGATGGCGAATTGCCGGGTGGATCAGCCCGCGTCGCGCCATTCACGCAGGGTGGCGAGGAGCCGCTTGAAGTCGGTTGCCAGGGGCGCTTCGAAGGCCACGCGAGCACCTGTCGACGGATGCTCGAACTCCAGTCGGCGAGCGTGGAGCGCGGGGCGAGCGAAGCCGCGAACCAGCGATCGCGTGCGTCCGTCAGGCACTCCCTTCCACTGTCGACCGGAGTAATCGTCGTCGCCCACGATGGCGTGATGAATGTGGGCGAGGTGCACCCGAATCTGATGGGTGCGGCCGGTGCGTGGCTGAGCTTCGATCAGCGCGAAGCCAGGAAACGACTCCAGCCTCCGCCAGTCGGTTACGGCCGCGCGGGACTGTCGAGCTCGCGTCGAGATCCGCTTGCGATCCTTGGGGTCCCGGCCCAAGGGCACGTCGATGGTGCCCGAGTCTTCCGCGGGCTCTCCGTACACGAGGGCCACGTATTCCTTGCGCACGGTGCGCGCGGCGAACTGCGCCGCCAGGTGCTGGTGGGAGCGGTCGGTGAGGGCGACTACAACGACGCCGCTGGTGCCCCGATCGAGCCGGTGGACGATTCCTGGGCGCGAACCATCCGCCACCGCTGCCAACCGGTCCCCGAAGCGGTACACCAGAGCGTGCACCAGCGTTCCGGTTCGGTGCCCCGGCGCCGGGTGCATCACCATCCCGGCGGGCTTGTCGATGACCGCCAGATCGCCGTCCTCGTAGAGCACGTCGAGGGGAATCGCCTCTGGCACGACTCCCATTTCGGGCGGTCGAGTGCGGAGTTGCACCACGATGCGAGCTTCCGCATCGACGATGTGCGACGACTTCACAGCGACCTCGTCGTTCACCGCGACAGCCCCGGCCCGGATCAGCCGCTGCGCGCGGGCGCGGGACAGGTCCGCAACGCGGAGCGCGACCAGACGATCGAGTCGTTCGCCCGCCTCTTCGGAGGTCACAACGAACTCGATAATCTCCACTAACAGACTCTAGCCACTGGCTGCTAACCTTCGGCGGCGTCCGGATCGTTATTCATGCGCAGCCGCGCGAGCATGCCGAGGGCTACGGTGACCATCACGATCGCGACGAACTGCGACGTCGAGAGAGCGCCTCCAAACAGCGTCCCGCGTGGGTCACCACGCCAGAACTCCACCACGAAACGGAAGATGCCGTAGCTGAGTGCGTAGAGCCAGAAGATCTGCCCGTCGAACTGCTTGCGTGTGTAGAACCACAAGAGGATGCCGAAGATCATCAGGTTCCCGAACACGGAATACAGCTGCGTCGGGTGTAGCGCGATGTTCAGTGGCACACCGACCAGCGTGCCGCTGTAACTGTCGGTGAAGGTCGTTCCCCAAGGCAGGTCGGTGGGGATGCCGTAGCAGCAGCCCGCCGCGAAGCAGCCGACACGCCCGAACGCGTGGGCGACGGCGATCGCGGGCGCGGCCACATCCGCTGCGCGCCACACAGGCATGCCCGTGCGCCGCATGTACCACAGTGCTACCACGACCCCGGCGATCAGGCCGCCATAGAAGACACCACCGGCCTGCAGCAAGCTGAGCGCCATCTCACTGATCGTGCCGATGATCGGGCCCACGCTGCCGAGCCCGGACAGTGCTCCGCCAACGCTGCCACCACCATCGGCCAGGATGGCGCTGAACTGGCGCGAGTAGAAGTCGCGATCGACGATGAGCAAGAGGAGCTTGGCTCCCACCAGCCCGCCGAGAATGGCGTAGACACCAAGGTCGACCATCCGGTCAGGGTCGATCTGCTCACGACGGGCCAGCTTGCGCGCAACGGTGATGGCCACGAGGAACGCCACGACCAGCAGCACGCCATAGGTGTGGATCGTAATCGGGCCGATTCCTGGGAGTGGAATGCGGAACAGAATCGGGAACATGCGGACCTCTTAGACGTCTTTGGCAGCGGTTGACCCAGCATCGGGCCCGAGTTCGCCGGGTGTTTCTGCGGTGAGAGGCGTCGGTGCCTCAGGCTCGTCTTGCTCGCGCGCCAGAGTCAGGAACAAGGCGATCCCTCCCATGGTAATCGCAGCGTCGGCCACGTTGAAAGCCGGCCACTCGTGTGTGTCCCAGTGGGCGAGGATGAAATCCTCCACGTAGCCGAATCGGAGACGGTCTACCAGGTTCCCCAGGGCCCCGCCCAGGATCGCTCCGAACGCGAGCAGAACGCCGGGCCGGTTCGTCTCATGGCGGGCATAGGACCAGATGATCATGACCGCAACGAGCGCGACGCCTACGAGGATCCACCGGAGCCACGGGCCGCCGACACTGTTGAAGAGGCCGAAGGCCATGCCGCGGTTGTGCGCGTGTGTGAACGCGAAGAAACCGTCGATCACGGCCACGCGCGTATGCAGCGGGATATTGGCGACCGCGATCGCTTTCGTGATCTGGTCCGCGATGATTACGGCCGCTGCAACGAGCGGAATTGTGCGCTGGCGGGCGAATAGACCGAACGAGGGCATAAGTGATCGCTGCCGGATATGAATTGAGCACCCCGCAAGGGGTGCTCAAGACGATCTTCAGTGACGCGGGGAGTCAGGAGCCTTCGGCTACTGCTTCCTCTACGACGATGCGGTACTTCGCGGCGCTACGGGCGTCGGGGTAGGCGAGCATCGCCTCTCCACCGACACTCATCTCGGTCTCGCCAGCGATGGTCACCAGCTTGGTGTCAGCGGCGACGACTCCACCCGAACTGTCAAGCAACTGCAGCGACACCGTGACGGTGGTGTCCCGGCGGCTCGGGTTGCTGAGCGTCGAGGTCCACTCGTAGGTCGCCTGCTGGTCCTGCTTGGCGCCCCAGGAGAAGGACGGGTTCGTGGCGCGGACGACGATAACGTCCTGAGCCATTGCGGGCATCGCCACTGCAAGCAGGGCGAGAATTGTGACGGCGGTGGTCAAGCGTCGCATCAGTTTCTTACTCCTTGATCGGTCACGGGACGCGCATATTGTAGCGCGCAATTCTCGAAAGCACGACTTAGAGACAGGGGCCAAATGAGATTCCAGCGTCATTGTCCTCCGCCACCGGCGGATTGGGCAAGCGGATCAAGACCGACCACGCGAAGGCCGTGCCCAAGTGTCGCGACCAGCGCATAGCCCGGCGCCTCGGCACTGACGCTCAGGCTCCAGGCGCGGAAGAGTCCTGGATCCTCGTCGAGGATCAGCCAGTGCATCCCCTTGCCGTGGCCACGATAGATCGCTCCGCGGTAGTCGAGGGCCAGCACCTGCTCCGGGCGAGAGGGGTCGACGGCAAGAGACCTGAGCTGAGCGGCCGGCCACGGTAGCGGCAACTTCGTCCATGTGTCCCCGGCGTCATCACTGCGGAAGATCTCAGTGCGGCTCATCGCGTAGGCCACGGCCGGGTCCGTGGGGTCGAGCGCCACAGCTACGGGCATGCCGGTGAGACCAGTGGCCGGCCCGTCTGTCGGAAGGGCGCCAGCCAGGATCGCCGTGATGCTGCCAGAGGTCGTGCGGCCCTCTCCGAGCGCCAGGATCCGGTCGCCGGCGACTGCCAGGGCGTGGACGGCCCCGGACTCGCGGATCGGCCGCCACACGGGCTCGCTCTCTGCGTCGAACGGCATCGTGGCGCCGTCGCTGCCCTGTAACGACTCCGCGCGTGCCACGTAGATGCCGGTGTCCGTTGCAGCGATCACAGCGCCGCCGACGTCGTCAGCGATCTCGACGGCGATCGTGGTACCAGGAGGGTTCGGGATTGGTTCCCATCGCCCACCGGGATACGCGCTCCACCAGCCGCCCTGAGCGATCACGAGTAGCCGATTGACCGGTCGCGGTTGGGCCCGCAGCAGCCGGATCTCGCCGATGGCCGGCGTCCGGCCGAGGGGGTTCCAGGTGTGGCCCATGTCCGTGGAGTGGTGGATCGTGCTGGTCGAAGTGCCGTCGGCCCGGGCGGCGAACAGCACGCGCGGGGAGCCGGGTAGCGCGTCGAAGGCGATCACTCGCGCGGTGCTCAACCCCGTGTTGCTCTCGGCCATCTCGCCGTCCGGCGATCCCACCATCACTCCGCGCTCCTCGGTGGCCACGTACAGGCGGTCATTCTCGGCATCGAGCGCCATGCCGCTGATGGTCACGTCAGGAATCGCCATCTCCCACTTGCCGCCCGCGTCGGAGGAGCGGTACAGGGCGCCACGGGTGCCGGCGAACAACACGCTGGCATCACGTGGATCGTGGACGATCGTGTGGACACGATTGTGGCGTCGTTCGAGTCCCGTCCGCCGCTCGTTCCAGCTGCCGCCACCATCGTTGGACCGGTACAGGAAATTGCAGGTGCCGGCGAGGACCGTGTCGGGATCGTGCGGGCTGATCGTGAGCGAGAAGATATCGCGGTCGACGGCCATCCCCTGGTAGATCCTGTTCCAGGTCTCGCCGCCGTCGCGAGTGCGGTAGACCTGTCGCCAGGTACCTGCGTAGAGATGATCGGGGTCCCGCGGATCGACCGCCAGCGATTCGATGAACTCGCTGGAGAGTCCTACGCCGTTGATATTCCGCCAACTGGCGCCGGAATCATCGCTTCGCCACACGCCGCCGATGCCGCCGACGTACATCCGCTGGCTATCGCTGGGAGCCATCGCGATAGCGCGGAGTGAGGGGTCGCTAGGCACCGGCAGGGGCGCCCAGGTGTCGCCGCCATCGAGGCTGTGCACGAGACCACCGGTCCCGTTCGCGCGCCAATACGCCGCAAAGACGCCGTCAGCGTCCGCTGGATGAACCAGCAGGTTATCCACCACAGCCTCGTGCCCGAGGCTCAACGGCAGTTCCCGCCACGTAGCTGCTGCGTTGTCGGAACGAAACACGTGCCCGGTGGCGGTGCCGACGAAGAGCCGCTCCGTGGCGCTAGGCGCGACCACGATCGACCGCGTTTCGCCACCCGGCGGCCCAAGGCTACTTCCGGTCCGGGCCGCCAGTCCGGCGACGATTGCGGCGGGTGTCTCCTGCCGGGCACCGACTTGTGCAGTGAAGACAACGGCCGGGGCGATGATCAGCATCGCCCCGGCCGTCAGAGCCGGTGCTCGGAAAGTCCGAGCGATCATATGGAACCTAGCGCGGCGGGATCGTGACGACGATCTCGATGCGGCGGTTCTGCGCGCGGCCTGCGTTCGTGTCGTTATCCGCCATCGGCTCGGAAGAACCGTGACCGTCGATGCTGATGCGCGAAGCGTCGATGCCGTGCGTGTCCATCAGGTACGTCTGCGCATTCTCCGCCCGCTCCATCGCCGCCTCGGCGTTGGCGTCGTCGGAGCCGCGCGAGTCACTGTGGCCCACGATGACAGCCGTGGCGCCGGCGTTCTGGCGCATCTGCAGGGCGACATCGTCGAGGACCGCCTTGCAGCGGTTGTCGATGCGACTGCTGCCCGAACCGAACTCGGCGCACATGAAGTCCAGCACGGTCGGCTCGGCAGGAGCCGGAATCGCGGTGACGGTCACGCGGACCTCACAATCGGCGGTGCCGCCGTAGCCATCGTTAGCGCGCGCTACGATGCGACCCGAGCCGGGAGCCACGTCAGTCGTATTCCAGGTAACCGTGTCGCCGGTCCGCGAACTGAGGGTGCCAGCCGCGGCGTCCCACATGACCTCGATGGAATCGCCGTCGGGATCGCTGGTCGTGGCGATGAGACGTACGCTCTCTCCCTGGCGCAACGAAGTGCGTTCCGCACGGCAGGAGAGTGTCGGTGCACCGTTCAGCAGCGGCACCTCACGCGGCGCGGTGCCGGCGTAGGCCAGAGGCATGCGGCGACTCGTGCTGTAGCTGAGTCCGAAGTGCCAGCCCCAGCGGCGGACGCGGTCTTCGACGAAGTCCAGGTCAGTCTGCAGGGCGGAGTAGGGGATCTTGATGTCGTACTGGTAGTTGCCGGATGCGTTGACCGCGAGACCGGAATCCAGCGTCGCGCGGACACCGAGGGCAAGAAGACTCTGGTCGTCGCCTCCGGTGAAGGCCTGGAACGTGTCCTCGGTCGTTACCCGGCCGGTCCACTCACCGATGAGCTGCAACTGGCCGCGGGTCGGCAACTGGAAACCGACGCCGTACAGAAACTCGTCCGCGACGTAGTAGTTCCACTGCGTAGGCAGAGTGACGAACCGCTCACCGAGAATGTTGCGCGTCAGCGGGATGCCGTTGAGCTTCGAGTCCAGACCGGGCGTGGCGTTGTACATGTAGCCGACGTAGACGTTCCACCCGATCAGGTCCCATGCTTCGAGCGAGCCCACTACACGACCTTCCGCGCTGAACGCACCCGTACCGATGCCGTCGCTGGTCTTGGAAGTCGGCAGCTTCACGCCGGCCTGGAGGGCGAGGCCGTCGTACTCATAGGGATCGCCCGCAACTTTCAGCTTCGCGCCGACCCAGACGTCACCGAACCCTGTCTGCTCGGGGCCGACGGCGAAGGGATGTTCGTTGAGGCCGGTGCCGGACAACGGATCCGGGAGGATCTGGTTGTTAGGGTTCCCCAGTCCGGCGATCAGGTACTTGTAGATGTCGGCTTCTGCCGTGAAGCGCCGGTCGATCTCGACGCGCGGCTCGAAGCCCAGGTAGACCTCCAGCCGGTCGGTCAGCCCGTAGGCTCCTGAGAAGCCGAGAGACACGACCTTGGTGTCGCCTTCCTCTCGCGAGAGGTACTGATAGTAGGTGCCAATCGCCCAGCGCCCTTCCTCGACCGTGCCGGCGCGGGGGACCGTGAACAGACCCGTGGTGCCCGACGTGGTCGGGTCGTCGTGGATCTGGGCGAACACAGGTGAACTCATACCTGCTACCAGCCCGACTACTGCGAGCAACGTAAGGAAGCGACGCATCTATCAATCCCTCCAGGGCATCGACGCCGAAAGACGCACGAAACTGAGAGAACGTGACAACGGGGACACCCGTTACCCGCTACAAAAAACGTGTCTAGTCTCTGAAACGCCATTGTACACGCGTTTGAGCGACGCGCTAGAAGGTTGAGCAGCTAAAAACGGAGTCCCCGCGCGCCTTTCTGTGTTTGCCGAGATCGCCTGGCGGCGCACGTGCTTGCGTGCACCGGATACTCTTCCGTTCTCGGCAGTTTCCACGCTGAGAGAGCCCGTTCCTGATCGCTTCCCGCATGGCCCAGATCGCGAGGTCGGCGACACCGAGGAGAGACAGTGCGCAACCAGAAATCAGTCCTGCTCATCGTGTTGGTTGCAGCATTCGCGCTGCTCGCTCCCTCCTCGGCGCAGGCGCAAGAAACTGCGGAGATGGAACTGTCTCTGGCGGATGCCGCGCGGCTTGCCTTCGAAAGGAACCTCGATATTCGCGTGATCTCCTTCGAGCGCTCGATCTCCGAGCAAAAAGTGACAAGTGCGCGGGGTCGTTTTGAGCCGCTTCTGTTCGTGGGAATACCGGGCGCCAACTCGATCAACCCGTTTCCTGGTGGCGCGGCATTCGGCGCTGGCACGGGATTTGGCGGGTTCGGAATCTCAGGAGTGAAGACGCCGGCATCGACCGCGCTGGCCGGCGCGGATGTGAGCACCAGTGAGTCCGTCGCGGGGCTGTTCGACTTCCAGCAGACGCTCCCATTTGGCCTGCGCTATGACGTCAGCTACAACGTCGGGCGGACGGACACCAATAGCCTCTTCCAGAGCCTCAACCCGGGCTGGAACAACACTCTGGCGGTCAGCGTGATGCAGCCCCTGCTCAACGGGCGTGGCGAGGACGCGACCGCGGCCGAACTTCTGCTGGCGCAGGCCAACACGCGGGTTTCGCGGGCGGCTTTCCGCGCCCAGGTAGAGGAGGTGCTGCTGCAGGTGGAGAGTTCCTATTGGGAGCTTGTGTTCGCTGAGCGCGATCTCGAGGTCAAACAATCGTCCCTTGTGTTGGCCCAGGAACAGCTCGGGCGTACACAGGCACAGGTAGAGGTGGGAATGATCGCGCCGGTAGAGGCAACCCAGGCCGAGGTGCAGGTGGCGGCTCGCGAGACCGACCTCATCGTGGCGCGTAACAATCTCGCCAACGCGCTGGACCTGATGCGAGCGCTGCTGCGCGCCGACAGTCTGCCGGGCGGCTGGGAAACGGCGTTGCGCCCGACCGACGAGCCCGTAGTGGATGTCACCCAGCTCGACGCTGCCGACCTCGTGCGGACCGCACTGGCACGGAGGGCTGAAATCACCGGTGCCGACGCGACCGTCGCGGCCCGCAACGTCGCGGTCAAGGCGACAAGTAACGGCCTGCAACCCCGATTGGACTTGCTGGCCCAGCTCTCCACGAACGGCGTCGGCGGGGATCTGATCATTCGCGACGGATTTCCCGGAGAGATCGTCGACGTCATCCCTGGCGGGTATGGAGACGCTCTCGACCAGATGTTCAGTCTCGACTTCGTTTCCTGGCGTGTGGGGCTCAACGTGACCGTGCCGCTCGGTAACAGCGCAGCCAAAGGCGACCATGCGCAGGCGACCCTGGACCACGACCGATCGCTGACGGAGTTGCAGCGCCTGCAGCAGCAGGTGACGCTCGAGGTGCGGCGCTCCGCGCGGGGCGTGGAAGCGGCCGCCGAAGCGGTGCAGTCGACGCGCAAGACGCGCGAGCTGGCCGAAGAACAACTGCGCATTGAGGTCGACCGATTCGACGTGGGAATGTCAACTAATTTCGAGGTGCTGCGTTTCCAGGATGATCTGGCGGTGTCGCGCTCGCAGGAGTTGCGCGCCAGAATCGCTTACCGTCTTGCGACCGCCGAACTCGGCAGAGCGACGGGCTCGCTGCTGGACAAATACAACATCGAACTTCACGCAGAGGAGACTCCATGAGCGTTCGCGGCGCCCGCATCCACGCACACGGGGGGCTCGAGCAGATCACGCTCGATGAGTTCGACACCCCGGAGCCCGGTCCGGGCCAGGTGCGTGTGAGAGTACGCGTCGCCGCGCTCAACCATCTCGACTTGTTCGTTCTCGAGGGCATTCCGGGCATCGACATGCCACTGCCGCACGTGCTTGGTGGCGATGGTGCCGGCGTGGTCGATGCAGTTGGCCCGGAGGCTCACGGGGTCGCCGTAGGTGACGAAGTCGTACTGAACCCCGGGCTGTGGTGCGGCCGGTGCGCCAGTTGCCTCGCCGGCGAGCAGAGCATGTGTCCTCGCTACCAGCTGCTCGGTGAGCACGTCGATGGCACGCTGGCGCAGTCGATCGTCGTGCCGGCGGTCAACTGCCACCCCAAACCGTCGCGCCTCAGCTGGGAGCAGGCAGGCTCGTTTGGGCTCGCGACACTGACCGCCTGGCGCATGCTGGTAAGAAATGCGCAGGTTGGTCCCGGCCAGACCACGCTGATTCATGGCGTTGGCGGCGGGGTGGGGCTGGTTGCGATGCAGATCGCTCTGGCGGCGGGCGGACAGGTTTTTGTTACCAGCCACTCGGACGAGAAGCTGGAGCGGGCAGCCGAACTCGGCGCCACGCGTGGCTGGAACTACCGCGAGGCGAACATCGCGCGTGAGGTGCGGGCGGCCACTGGCAAGGTCGGTGTCGATGTCGTTGTCGACAACGTCGGTACGGCTACTTTTGCGACGTCGATCAAGGCGTGCCGTAAAGGGGGCGTGATCGTCACTTGTGGCGGCACCACCGGCCCCGAGCTCCCTGTTGATGTGCGCTACCTGTTCTGGAATCATCTCCGCATCATGGGGTCGACGATGGGCAGCGAAGACGACTTTCGGTCGATGCTGAAGGCCGTAGACAGCGGCGTGATCGATCCCGTCGTTGACAGCGTCTTCGCGCTCGAGGACACCGTGGGTGCTTTTCGGCGGCTGCAAGCAGCCGAGCAGTTCGGCAAGGTCGCCGTAGAGTTGCCGTGACAGGTCGGACCCCATGAGCACTGCGACGCGGGCGGGCAACTGGGCGTCGTTCGTCAAGGTCGAGCACACGCTGTTTTCGTTGCCCGTGATGTTCGCGGGGGCGGTTCTGGCCGCGGAGGGGTTGCCGGGTTCGGGTGTGCTGGTGTGGATCCTGCTCGCTGGTGTCGGGGCGCGAACTCTGGCGATGGCGTTGAATCGGTTGATCGATCGCAGGGTCGATGCCGCCAACCCGCGCACTGCCAGCCGCGAACTGCCAAGCGGCAAGATGAGCACGGCTGAGGGCTGGGGCATCGCCACCCTCGGTTTGCTGGTGTACGCACTCGCGTGCTGGAATCTGCCGCCGATCTGTCGACAGCTGGCGCCGCTGCCGGTGTTGGTATTTGTGGTCTATCCGTACCTCAAGCGGATCACGCCGTTCGCTCATCTGGGAATTGGCACGGCCCTCGCGCTGGCGCCGCTGGGCGGGTGGGTCGCGGTTCGCGGCGATCTCGAACAACTGGGTGCGGCGTGGTTGCTGGCCGCGTTCACGCTCTTCTGGGTGGCCGGCTTCGACGTGATCTACTCCACCCTCGACCAGGAGTCGGATCGACATACCGGGATCCGCAGCCTGCCCGCCTGGCTCGGTTCGCACAACGCCCTACGAGTATCGGCCGGCTTCCACACGCTTGCGATGATCGCGCTGGCGGTGCTGTACTCCCGTTTCTTGACGGGGCCAATCGCGGGGTTCGGCGTCGTCCTGGTTGCTTTGCTGCTGTTTGCCGAGCAACGTTTGGCTGATCGTGTGAATCTCGCGTTCTTCCAAATCAACATCGCGGTGGGATTCGCGGTCTTCGCGTTGGTCATGTTCGGCGTTTGAGCCGCGTGGCCGGACACCGCCATTCGGCCAGCGTCACTCAGCCAGCGTCACTCAGCAATTCGCTCGTTACCTCAACCCAGTGCCAGCATCATGAGCCAGCGTGTACTCGTTGCGATCACCGGAGCCTCCGGGGCTCCTTACGCCGCGGCACTGCTGCGCCGTGACCTGGGCGACAAGTACCTCGTGCTGAGCCAATGGGGCCGCATGGTTCTACGCGAGGAGACAGGACTCGACGAAGAGGACCTGCGGCCCTACGTGAAGAGGGTCTTCTCCGACAAGGATCTCGCCAACCCGTTTGCCTCCGGCTCGAATTCGTTCGATGCGATGGTGATTGCGCCCTGTTCGCTCAGCACGATGGCGAAGATCGCCGTCGGGATCGCCGACTCGTTGATCACGCGCGCTGCGCTTGTCGCGCTGAAGGAACGGCGGCGTCTGGTGATGGTTGTTCGTGAGGCGCCATGGCCAACAAGCGCGCTGGAGAATGCCGCCAGGCTTTCGCGCGACGGTGTGATCATCGTGCCTGCCTCACCGCCCTTTTATCATCGGCCGACGTCGCTCGAGGAACTCGTGGAGCACATGGTGGACAAGATCGAGGGTGCCCTAGGAGGCACGCCGGAACGCAGTTGGCGGCCCGAACAACTCGGCCAGGAGAGCGGCGATTGACGCCCCGTGACCTGCGCGGCTTCGTTGCCGATCTGGAGAACGCAGGCGAACTGAGACGTGTGGCCGCCCGCGTTGACCCCGCGTTCGAGATTACCGAGATCGCCGATCGGATGATCAAACGCGAGGGGCCGGCACTGCTGTTCGAGAACGTCGCGGGGTCGAGCTACCCGCTGCTGATCAATACGCTCGGGAGCGAACGACGAATCGAAATGGCGCTCGGCCGGCACCCGCAGGAAATCGGCGCGATGTTGCTGGACCTGGCCCATCGTGCGAATCCGCCGAAGCCCCGCGCCCTATGGGAGGCGCGGTCATCGATCTTCGAGGTGATCGCCATGCGCACCAAGACCGTGCGCGCCGCCCCCTGTCAGCAGGTTGTCGAAGCGCCGGATCTCACGCGGCTCCCGGTGCAGACGGCATGGCCGCGCGACGGCGGCCCTTTCATGACGTTCGCGGTCACGATCACGCATGATCCGGTGACCGGCGAACGCAACACGGGCCTCTACCGACTGCAGGTCTTCGACAGCAGCAGCACGGGAATGCACTGGCAGATCGTGCGTGGCTGCGGCAACCACTACGCTCGGGCCGAGGAGTTGGGCCGGCCGCTCGAGGTCGCGGTGGTCGTTGGCGCCGACCCGGCACTGCTCATCGCCGCGATCGCCGCCCTGCCGGAAGGCATGGACGAGATCGCGTTCTCCGGCATTCTGCGTGGAGCGCCGTGTCCAATGGTGCAGGCTCGCTCGATCAAGATGCAGGTTCCGGCCAACGCCGAGATGATCCTCGAAGGCACGGTGGCTCCAGGCGAGCGCCGTCAGGAGGGGCCGTTCGGTGATCACTTCGGTCACTACTCGCACGCGGCGCCGTTCCCGGTCTTTCGCGTGCAGCAGATTACTCGGCGGAGCGACCCGATCTATCTGTCGGCGATCGTTGGCCTGCCGCCACAGGAAGACAAGTACATCGGCAACGCGACCCAGGACATCCTCGGACCGCTCATCAAGCTCATTCATCCGGAAATCGACGACGTGTGGGCGTACTTCGAGGCCGGCTTCCACAATCTTCTGGTGGTGTCGGTCAGGCAGCGCTTCTACAAGGAAGCCGTGAAGACCGCGTTGGCTCTCATGGGTACGGGGCAGTTGTCTCTGACCAAATCCCTCGTGCTCGTCGATGACGATGTGTCGGCACGCGACTTCGACGCAGTGATGCGAGCTGTCCGCGATAACTTCCGTCCCGAGCGCGACTACCTGCTGCTGCCAGGAGTACCGCTGGATACGCTCGACTTCACCAGCTATCGGATGAATCTGGGCAGCAAGATGGTGATCGACGCGACGAGCGGATCCAGCGACGCCTTGCACGGCCGGCCGGGAGCGGACCGCGATGCTGTGCTGGCGGCGATCGGATCGGGCAACACGGATATAGGCGAGCCAGCTGCCTACGGGGTAGGCCAGGCGACGGGCGCGAGCGGATCACGGGTGCCCGATGCGCGGCAACTCGATGCTCGCGTGCTCGAATTCGTCGTGGTTGAGGACGCCATGATGGTGGTGAAGGTGGCAGGGGAGGGCCGGGAGGTTGTCGAGGCGCTGGTAACCGCGGATCTCGGCCCGGTTCGAATCGTCGCTGCCGTCAGTCCGGATGTCGATCTGCACGACCGCGACCTGCTGCTCTGGGGAGTGTTCACTCGTTTCGATTGCGCCCGCGACGTCACCTTTACGCGCTCGGAGAGTCGCGGTCCCTGGACGACCAACTACGGGGTGCTGGGCATCGACGCGACCTTCAAACCGGGTTATCCGGAGCGGCTGGAAATGACTCCAGACATCGTGGCGCGGGTCGACAGTCGCTGGGCAGAATACGGGCTAGACTGACGCCGGTCGGGATAGTCGCCCGGCTGGGTATTCTCAATATCTTGTTCATGTCGAGTTGATCAGAATGCAAGTGTCCGCGGATCCACGACTCCAGAGAGTGATCGACAAGCTGGCAGCTGGTGAGCGCCTGGACGAGGCCGACGGTCTGGCCATGTTCGAGACTCACGATGTCGTTGGGCTGGGTCGACTGGCCAATGCCGAGAAAGAGCGCCGCACGGGCCCCTTTGTGGCGTTCGTCCTCAATCGCCAGGTCAACCCGACGAACGTGTGCGTGCTCAGTTGTCGCTTCTGTGACTTCGCCGCGAAGGTTGGCGATGACCACGCCTACGAATTGAGTCTCGAGAAGATACGCGAGCAGGTATCCGGGCCTATTCGGGAAGTCCACGTGGTCGGCGGGATGCATACGGACTGGCCCTTCGAACGCTACATCGAAGTGCTCGAAGTGATCCGCGAAGCCAACCCGGTCGCTCAGATCAAGGCGTACACGGCGGTGGAGATCGACTTCTTTGCGCACCTCGAGAAGATCTCGGTCGAAGAGGTGTTCGAACGGCTCGAGGCCGTTGGCATGCAGGCCATGCCTGGCGGTGGCGCCGAGGTCTTTTCCGAGCGCGTTCGCGGGATCATGTACAAGGAGAAGATCGGGCACGAACGTTGGCTCGAGATTCACGAGATCGCCCACCAGCGAGGATTGCGCACTAACGCGACGTTGCTCTATGGGCACGTTGAAACGTACGAGGAGCGCGTTGCCCATCTCCTCATGCTGCGTGATTTGCAGGACAAGACCGGCGGCTTCTTGAGCTTCATCCCGCTGGCGTTTCAACCTGGCTACACAAACATCGTCGCCAGGCAGGCCTCGGCGCTCGAAGACCTCCGCACGATTGCCGCGTCCCGCCTGATGCTCGACAATTTCCCTCACATCAAGGCTTACTGGGTAATGCTCGGCGCGGAGACGGCGTCGATGGCATTGCAGTGGGGTGCCGACGATCTCGATGGCACGATCGGCGAGGAACTCATCGCGCACGCGGCGCTAGCTTCATCGCCCGCCGGGATGACCACTCACAAGTTGGTGAAGTTGATTCGCGAGGCCGGTCGGCTGCCCGTCCAGCGTGATGCGCTCTACAACGTAGTTGGCGTGTACCCCGCGCCGGGCCACGCGACGCACTGGTCGCAGCGGCAGGGGATTGCCGGCATCGACCCCGTGGCGACTCGTGGAGAGATCGCCGACGCCCGCGCGCTCGACGTGGAACATCACGGGGTGCACACGTGGGATCTCGTGGGCGATGCCGGGCGAGAGGTTCGGGAGCTGGCCACAACCCCGCTCGGAGCGGTATCGGACCAAGCACGGTGGCTGCCGAATACGGCGCCGGAGCCTGTCGCGGAGGAGTTGGCATGAGCGCGCTACGTGTTGCCCGGATTCCTTACCTGAACTCGGTGCCCTTCTACCAGAATCTCGAGGGCGCGGGCTACGAACTGGTGGACATGCCGCCGCGCGAACTCGGTCGCCTGGCGATTGACGGATGCGTGGACGCGGGGATTCTCTCGCTCTGTGATTTGCATCGTACCGAAGCGTTCGAACCTCTCGGCTCTCTTGGCATCAGCGTGGACGGGCCGGCGCACTCGGTCCTGTTGTTCACGCGCGGCGCACCGGCAGATCTCGGTGGCGCCACCATCGCGATTACGGGCGAAACGAGCACGTCTTTCCCGCTCTTGCGGCTGTTGTTGGAGCAGCATATTGGTGTCGTTCCTGGCGAATACGTTCGTCGCCCGCAGGGTCCGCAGCCGGACGACGGTGCGGCGCTTCTGATCGGCGACGCTGCGCTGAGGCTGGCCGCCTCGGGTGGCCTGGTGCCCGGCCTGGCGGACTACTCGGCCGAGCTCATTGCTCTGGCCCGCCCGACCGCAGGTGACTGGACGCACGTGACCGATCTCGGCGCAGCCTGGCGACGCTGGCAAGGATTGCCCTTCGTGTTTGCTCGCTGGGCGGTTGACCAGCACGTCAGTTGCGATGATCGCGCTGAACTCAGCGACCGAATCGAACGTTCGCTCGCAGCTAGTCTCCTCGAGTTGCTGCCGTTGGCCACGGCTAGCTGCGCGGCTGCGGGATTGGATGGCGAGGCGGCGCGCGCATACCTGGCTGCGTTCGGCTACGAGTGCGGGCCGCGCGAGAAAGCGGGGCAGGGGATCTTCCTCGGCCTCCTCGAAGCCACCGACTGGTGGGAGCCCGAGACGGTCGCAGCGCCCGTGGAGATCGGCCAATGAGCACACCAGAGTTGGTGACCAAGGCGTCGCAGGTGATGCGTGCAGAACGACAACGTATGCAGACAGCTGCCGAGCGTGCAGAGGCTGCCGATCTGTTGCCCGGGATCGTGCTCAGCGACCTCGTCACGGCGGGGCCGGGTACCGCTGGCCTCGAGACGATTCGCGCCAAAGTGAGCGCGGGCGACCGCATCACGCCGCAGGAAGGGCTGTGGCTCCTTACTGAGGCTCCACTCATTGCGCTGGCGGAGCTCGCCAATCTCTGGCGGTTTCGCCACAACCCGGATCCCCGGGTGACGTTCGTAATTGACACGAATCCGAACTACACGAACTTCTGTGACGCCGATTGCCTGTTCTGCGCGTTCTACCGCAAGCCGGGCGACAAGGAAGACGGGTACGCGTACTCGATCGAAGAGCTCATGGCCGTGATCGGGAGGTCAGTCGACCTCGGGGCGACGACCGTGCTCCTGCAGGGCGGCCTCCACGACGAGATCCCGTTCGACTATTACCTCGAAGTCGTGCGCGAGTTCAATCGACGCTTTCCGAACGTGCATCCGCATCTGTACTCGGCGCCCGAGATTGGCAAGATGCGCGAAGTCAGTGGGTTGTCGTACGACGACATAATGGTGGCCCTGCGTGAGGCGGGCCTGCGGACGATGCCGGGCGGAGGCGCCGAGATCCTGTCGGACCGGGTGCGCATGAGGCTCTCGCCGAAGAAGCAGAGCTGCCGCGAGTGGATCGAGATACACAAGGCGGCGCATCGTCAGGGGCTGCGGACCACCGCGACCATGATGTACGGACATGCCGAACAGCCCGTCGACATCATCGAGCACCTGGAATGCTTGCGCCGCGTGCAGGATGAGGCCGGCGGTTCCCGCGGCGACGCCGGGGTGGGCCAGGTGCCTGCCGGCGCGGGCTTCACCGCCTTCATCCCATGGTCGTACAAGCCAGCGAATACGCCGTTCGAGCGCCAGTTCCCCGACGAGGTCGGGCCGTCCGTGTATCTGCGCGTTCTGGCTGTCTCTCGGATCTACCTCGACAACATTCAGCACATTCAGTCCTCCTGGTTCTCCGAGGGAAAGAAGGCTGGGCAGGTTGCCCTCCACTTTGGTACCGACGACTTCGGCGGAACATTGATTGAGGAGAATGTTCTGGCCGAGGCGGCTCACCACGTGAAGACGACGACCGAAGAGACGATCCAGTTGATCCGCGAGTCGGGTTTCACACCAGCGCGGCGCGGCACCCCGCTCTACGACGTGGTCGAGACCTACTGAGGCAGCCATGAGAGGAACTCCAGTCGCTCGCGGCCTGCTGATCTCCGTCATCGCGGCGTCGATGTTGGCGTGTGGCGGTCGCAACGAGTGGCTGAACGTGCCGCTGCCCGATCGGGGCACGGTGGAGCCACCGGCACCTCTGGCTAGCGACGCCCCGCGTGTTCGGATTACGACCAGCGTCGGTGACGTGGTGATCGCTCTTTACCCTGGCTACGCTCCGGTGAGCGTCGAGAACTTCCTGCGCTACGTGGACGCTGGCTTCTACGACGACACGATCGTCCATCGGGTAGAACCCGAGTCACCCGGACCGCCCGTCATTCAGGGAGGGGGCTTCACCTCCGAGCTCGAGCCGAAGCCCACCCGAGGCCCCATTCGTGGCGAGTCAGACAACGGTCTGAACAACGTTCGCGGGGCCGTGGTCATGGCGCGAACCAGCGATCCTGATAGCGCGACATCGCAGTTCTTCATCAACTATCTGGACGCGCCGCTCTTGGACCACAGCCCCGACAACTACGGCTACACGGTGTTTGGCGTTGTCGTCGACGGTATGGATGTCGTCGATCGGATCACCATGGTGCCCGTGCAGCCGGCTCCCGGGACCACACTGAAGCGCGTGCCGATGATCGACGTCCTCATCGAGCAGATGAGCCGCGAACGCTGAACCGTACAGCCGGCGGCAGGCTGCTACTGCTCGAGTAACTCGCGGAAGAACGCGATCGTCCGCGACCACGCGGCGCCCGCGGCGAGCGTGTTGGCGGCAGCGAGTTCCTCGTGGTTCTGCGCGCGTAGGAACCCGTGGCCAGCACCCTCGTAGATCTCGACTTCGTAGCGGTTCGGGGTGCCCGCGAGCGTCTGCTGGGCGGGTGCGATCGTGGCGTTCACACGATTGTCGTTGCCGCCGTACAGGCCCAACACGGGCACGCTCAGGTTGGCGAGATCCTCCGTCGATGGAGCCCCGCCGTAATAGACGACGGCCGCTCCCGCAAGCGGCTGCTGGGTGGCGTAGCGGAACGACGTGGAGCCGCCCCAGCAGAATCCCACGACCCCGAACTTCTTGGTGGCCGCGGGCAGGCTCATGCCGTACTCGGCGATGCCGTTGAGTCGTAGTCTGACCTCGTCAGGATCCAGGTCGCGGATGGCGCGAACCGGGGACTCGAGGCTGGAGGTTCCGCCACCGTCCGGCCCCTTGCCAGACAGCAGGTCGGGAGCAATGGCGATGAATCCCGCAGCCGCGAACTCGTCGGCCACGCTCCGAACCCAGTCAGTGAGCCCGAAGATCTCGTGGATCACGACGATGACCGGTGCCGCGTCGGGTCGTTCCGGATACACCACCCAGCTGTTTACTGGACCGCTAGCGGTATCGACCAGCATCCACTCGCCATGGCGCGGCGACGTCGACAGGCGGTTTTCCGCATCCTCCGCGGCGGGGGCCTCCTGGGCCAGGACAGGCGAGGCCAGGAGAACGGCGAGTAGCCCAATAAACATCGATCCGGCAGGTCGTTGGCGCACGAGTACAGCCTCCATGTGGGTGAAGTGCGCGCCCATCATACGGATCCATGCGCGCGAGGCAACCGGCCTCCTGCGCGAGGCTACTGTCCGCGGCGCGGTCCGGCGGCGGATCCGGCGAGTGCTGCCCAGCGGTCGCGGCGGGGGGCGTCCGCTACCAGCAGTGCGCCATATGCCCAGGTGTCAGCCCAACTCGGGTCCGCCGGCGGGCAGCTTTCGAGCCGATCGAGCATGCCGAACAATGCGTTCTCTGCCGCCTGATCCGTGCGGTTCTGGTCGCGCAGCGTCCAGACATACTGTGCAGTTGCTTGAAGGAGAGCCGCGATCCCGGTGGCATCCTGGCCGGCGCTCGCGCAGGCATCTGCCGCCCAGGCGACGCTGATGCCTGTGCGTAGGGAGGCACGCGCACGTTCGAGGAAGCGTGGGTCGCCGGTCACCTCCCAGGCGACGATGGCATCGGAGGCTTGCCATCCAGTGGGCTCGGGCCTGTCCGCCGCGAGAGCAAGTTGCTGCACTTGCGCGGTCGTCGTCGGGTCGCCACTGATCCATGAATAGAGTGCGGCTCCACGGAGACCTCCACGGGTCGGTGTCGCCATCTGGCTGCGAACTCTCGCGGCCGCGCGGGCAAGCCACTCGCGATCGCCCGTGGCGATATAGCGCAGGAGGTGTTCGAGGGCGGGATCCCGATCATTGTCGGAACGGAGCGCAACACTGGCCGCAGTCGGGATTGGTAGCGGCCCCATTACTCGAGTCTGTCGGTACCATTCGGCCGGTAGTATCGCGACCAGTGGGTTGTCGAAGTCGACGACGCGCTCGGCGCGGGCTGAGCGCCGCCGTGATTCCAGGAAGAATGCGGCATGTGTCACTCCAGTGTTCGGGTCGGGCGCGAGATCAAACCACATGGCGCCGTTGCCGCCGACCCGTAGGCCACGTTGTGGCGAACTCAGATCCACTGCCATGGCAGTGCTCCACGTGAGTGTGCTCATCTGTGCCCAGGGCAGGAGGCCCTCCGCCCGCATGCCACCGAGAGTGCCGCTCCAGCCCTGGTCTTCGGGTGCGACCAAGAGGGTGCCGTCTGCTGGCAGCGGGCCCTCCAGTACTTCCTCGTCGAAGCTGCGGCGGACACCGAGCTGCAGCGGGTCGCCGAGTGTTCGAATCGGCAGGACCACTGATACGGGGCCGGCTGCGCGGGTGCCGTCGCCGGGCTGTACCGTGAGCGTCAGCCTGACCCACGAAGTGTTGACTCCGACCTCGGCCCACAGGGTGGCGCCGCCCATGCCTGGAGTGTCGGAGACGAGGTCGACGCGGGCTACGGCGGTCTCGTGACCGTTACGCACGATACGCGCGCCGGCGGATTGCCATCGCGGCGCCGTACCGGAGGTGTTCGCTATCAGGAGGCCGCCGCTGTGTCCGCCGGGGAGCATCTCGGCGTCGACGCCCGGCCGGCCGTCCAGATCGATCCACAGGTCGTCGAGGAGGCTCGTGCCGGTATTGGGGAGCCGCAAGGAGAGCGAGCCGGTCTCGAGACGCACGCCGTCCTCGAGCTGGCGAGCGAGCAGAGGCTTGTCGATTGCCGCTGGCGGGCCGGCCACGACGGTGACGGCGCGGGTCTCGAGCGGAGCGCTGTCAGCAACAAAGCTCACGCCTAGCCAGCGGACGGGTAGCGAAGTGTCTTCGGGGGGGCCGTGCCATCGAGCGATCGCCCAGCGATCAGCCGCGATCTCGCTGCCATCGGCCGCCAGTAGCCGGAAGGCGTCCAGATCGGCTGGCCCCTGCGATGGCAGTGGCACGCTGAGGCGCACGGGAGAGTTCTGGCGAGCGATGCCAGCGGTTTCGATGATGCGCACGGACACACTCAGACCCGATTCCTGGGCGGAGGCCTGCCCGATAGCTGCGCCAGCGATAAGTACCGCAAGAGCAGCCGGTGCCATCCTTCGACGACCTGAATAGTTCATCGTGGTCCTATACGCAGCATAGCTGTCTTTTGATGTCTTTTGAATACTACCAATAGACATGAATCAGGCCAAAACCCCAAAAATGCCGCGAGCGAAAACGACATTTCGCACTGAGAACCGCCACCAACCGGTTTCAGTGGCACCCGTGGGTGAACGTCCTGGTCGATCCGCTAGAGGGGGTCGAACTGCGGAGCCGCGGCGATCATCCCGCGTTCGGCCGCGAGTTCGAACAGGCGGTCGATCGCTCGTATGCCACTTTCGCCCATGTCGAGCGTGGCCGCGTTGACGTAGCGGCTGACGTACTCCTCGAGTACGTCGCGCGGTAGCCCGCGAGCGTACTGAGCGGCAAAGTCCAGTGCGTCTTCCATGTTCTCGAAGCCGGCATGAACGCCGCGTAGGAAGGCGTCGGCCACATCGCTCTGAATGTCGGCCGGCAGGTCCCGGCGAACCGCAACGACGCCGAGCGGCACGGGGAGTCGTTCCGTACGAGTCCACTCCGCCGCAGGCTCGAAGAGCGAATGGAAGCCCTGCTCCTCGAAGGTCAGTTGTCCTTCGTGGATGATGAGACCAGCGTCCACGTCGCCGGCCATCACCGCGTCCATGATGCGGTCGAAGGGCATCTGGATCTCCTCGTAGGTGTCGCCGGCATAGATGCGCAGCAGCATTCGTGCGCTCGTGTGGGCGCCCGGTATCGCCACGCGCATCCCCGCAACCGCGGCTGGCCCGATCGTGTCGGGCGCCTTCGTCGCGACGACGAGCGGTCCATAGGTGTCGCCGAAGCTCGCACCGCATCTGAGCACACGGTAGTCGTCGGCCAGCTCCGGGTAGGCACCCACCGAGATCGCCGTGAGGTCGAGATCGCCTCGCAATGCGGCGAGGTTGAGGCTCTGGATGTCATCGAACACCATCTCGGCCTCGAGGTCTCGCGTAGCCAACTGGGCCGGGAGACCCCAGGCCATGAAGGCATCATCCGGGTCGGCCGACTGGCCGATACGAAGTCGTCGTCGGGACATTGCTCTTGTGGGTCCGGTTGCTGTGGTCGGGCGGGTACAACTGGCGCGGGATGTGCGAGTCGCAGTAGTTTAGCGGCTACTTTCAGCCACTGTCCGCTAAAACGAGACTCGTGATGCCCTTGTCGACAGTCCCTGCGACCGAGCAGGAATTACTAGCACTGCGTGCCGAATTTCCGATCCTCGAGACTTCGACCTACCTGATCTCGAACTCGCTAGGGGCGATGCCGCGCGAGGTGCGCGATTCGCTCGCAGGGTACGCGGAGGGGTGGGCCGAGCGTGGCGTCCGCTGCTGGGAAGGCGATTGGTCGGCCCTGCCGGACCGCGTGGCAACGGCGATAGCCCAGATCATCGGTGCTCCAGCCGGCACGGTGTCGATGCATCAGAACGTCACCCTGGCGTCGGCGGTCGTCGCTTCTTGCTTTGACTTCGCCGGGGCGCGCAACGGCGTTGTGTGCTCCGAACTGAACTTTCCTTCCATCGTGCATCTGTATCGAGCCCAGGAACGGCGGGGGGCGCGAGTCACTCTCGTTCCGTCGTCGGACGGCTTCACGGTGCCGATCGAGGCCATGGTGGAGGCGATCGACGAAACCACGCTGCTCGTTCCGATCTCGCACGTGATCTTCCGCAGCAGTTTCGTGCAGGACGTCGAGGCGATTGTCGAACGGGCGCACGAGGTAGGTGCCCTGGTGGTCCTGGATGTCTATCAGTCGGCGGGGATCGTGCCTCTTGATGTTGCGGCTCTGGGGGTCGACTTCGCGGTGGGCGGCACGCTCAAGTGGCTCTGCGGCGGTCCGGGAGTCGCCTACATGTACGCCAGCCCGAAGATGATCGGTCGCGTGGAACCGGCGCTGACCGGCTGGTTTGCCCGCACCAATCCGTTCGCCTTCGATCCTCATGACGCGTCCTATCGCGACGATGCCTGGCGCTTCGCGAGCGGCACGGCGAACATCCCCGCGCTGAGCGCGGCGCGCCCGGGGGCCGAAATAC
>JAJCXT010000102.1 GCA_029263295.1 Acidobacteriota bacterium
CTTGACGACAACGAACCGAGCCAGGCGGTTAAAGTTACCCAGCTGCGGCAGCATGATTGTGGAGAGGATCACCAGAACGAGCAAGATGATGGTCACCTCAACGAGGGTGAACCCTCGCTCGCTCTGGAGTTCCTTACGTATTGCCAACATCCAGTCGTCCTCCGTTCCCAGACTCTGTTGTAGTCAGCGGTCTTACCTGTCACGCGCACTTTGCCGTCACCGCAGCACACAGTCAAAGACACACGGACGCACCTGGCCACACCTGTCTGCCCCTTCACACGATGAACAGCCTGCGCACGATTTAGATCACCACTTGACCCCACCAGGACACACCTGGCCGCACCTGGACGCACTCCGTGGGCCATGGCCGCTCGCGACTGATGCTGTCCGCAAATGCCGGGTGCTGCACACCGTCGCACAGGGCCGTTTGCGCGAGTCCAGCGGGCGAGCGCCGCCAGCACCAAGACCCGAAACGACGTTGGCCTCCGCCGACAGCCCTGCGAGCTGGCAAGCAGCCGCTCTTAGTCGCTGGACAGCGTCGGGGCCCGGGCGCACGAAGGCCCGGAACGCCTGAGCGTGCCGGGCCTTTGACAGGTGTGCCGCCGGCTCGAGACCGGCGAGGACGAACGCTGTTGGCAAAGCGCTCTCAGAAAGGACCTACTCCACTGAGCACGGCGACGACGTCATCGCCGCCGACGATGAACCCGTACGGCTCCAGATCGATGGGCTGGTTGGCCAAGGTGGACGCCGCCTTGTCCGGCCCGAAGGAGATACAGACCACGGCGGTCGTGAAGATGTCGTCGACCGCGCCCGAAGGGCCGCTGTGTAGTCCGAAAGTGTTGACCGAGTAGCGCGTGCCCCACGGGTCCGCCGTGAGTTCGTTGAAGTACGGGCCACGCCAACCGAACCACGAACCGACGCTGGGCAGTTCGATGACGTTCTTGTAGCGCCCGCGAAAATCGATCGAGAGCCCCTGGGGGTTGTTCACCTGCAGGTGATTGAACAGAAGGTCGGTGTCGAATTCGACGGGGCTGTGGAGTACTCCATCGGTCTCGACATTGAAGGCATTCTGCGCGATCACCGCCGCGTCCCAGACATCGCTCGAGGTTCGTGGGGCAAGGCCGAAGATCGCGGTGCTGATGGTCGGACTGCTCCCGGGCCCCACTAGAAGGCCGATGGGCTCGCGTGGGTCGTCCACTCCGCCACCCGGCCGGACATAGGGCCCACCCAGCATCACTTCGTCGAGCCACTTCTTGATGGACGCGCACAGAGCGCCGACATCCTCACTCACCTTGACCCGACGTGCCAGTCGATTGAAGTTGCCGAGTTGCGGCAACATGATCGACGACAAGATCACCAGGACGAGCAGGATGATGGTGACCTCGACGAGGGTGAATCCCCGATCGGCTGCCACGCGTTTGCGCCTCGCTTTCATCCCGCCGTGCTCCTCCCAGGCCCGACTGGCTGGACGCGTGATTCGATCGCGTCCGTGTGGTGTTCACTGTGCCGGGGTGCCAGCGCAGACGCAAAGGCCCGAGGACGCTCCTGTCCGCTCTTGTCCACCATTGATACCTGGTGAACCCGATTCGGGGCTTCCTGTCCCCGTTTGATCTCCCTTTTCCATCCCTGGCGTGACGCGTCCAGGAACGGCCGACCCGGCCCGACGCCTCCGCCGCAGCCCTCTACGCCTGAACGGACGAAAGCCCGGACGCTGGTGCGTCCGAGCCTGTCGTACCGGGGAGTAGCGCCACCAGGGCGCAGGAGAGTCGGGTTAGAAGGGCCCCATGGCGCTGAGGGTGGCGATCAGATCGTCACCGCCCGTGACCCAACCGAACGGCTCCTCACCGGCGGGCTGGTTCATGCCGGTGTCAGCCGACTTGTTCGGCCCCGCCGAGTAGCACACCACAGCGCTGGAAAACGCGTAGCCGCTGTCGCTGTAGTGGAGCCCGAAGGTATTGACCGCGTAGCGCGTCCCCCACGGATCGGAGGTGATCTCGTTGAAGTAGGGGCCACGCCAGCCGAAGAAAGCCCCGACTGACGGATCGTCGATCACGTTCTTGTAACGGTCCCACACCGATGAGCCACCGTAGCCAAACGGATCGTTGCGCTGCAGGTGGTTCTCCAGCCGGTCGGTCTTGAAGTCGGCCTGTTCGATGCCGTAGATGTCGGTCTCGATCGTAAGTGTCCCGAACACTCCCGGCGCGGGTGCCGACCAATCGCCAAATACCGTCTTGTGATCGACGCTAGGCGTAATCGCTGGCACCGAGCCAGGACCCACGAGCAAGCCAATGGGCCACTGCGGAGCAGCGACGCCACCACCGGGCTGCTCGAACGGGCCGGGCACCATGACCTCGTCGAGGAACTTCTTCATGGTGGCGCAGAGCGCGCCGAGATCTTCCTTCACCTTCACGAACCGTGCGAGGCGATTGAAGTTGCCGAGCTGCGGCAACATGATCGTCGACAGAATCACCAGCACCAGAAGGATGATGGTGACTTCCACGAGAGTGAATCCGTCTTGACGCGCGGCGCGCCGGAAGTTGCTGAGCATGATGGTCTCCCTTGCTGTGCGCGGCCACGCACCGGGGAGAAAACGTGCCGCTTTTCGCCCGTCAAACCGAGTCGGCTCCGAGGCCACCCCCAAGGTGGCCCCGGCAAACCGTCTCATTGACGAGCTACG
This sequence comes from Acidobacteriota bacterium, assembly GCA_029263295.1. Lineage (GTDB taxonomy): Bacteria > Acidobacteriota > UBA890 > UBA890 > WLXD01 > WLXD01. Next base: position 2,678 of record JAJCXT010000102.1, read on the forward strand.
GAGCAGCATAGAACTGCCGCCGCAACTAAAGGGCACGCCCGCATCACCACAGGCCGCACCTGTCACGCCCTCCTGCCGACAAAGCCTGCACTCGTGGCAACCGGGTCCAACCCTGGAAACGACGACCCAGAGGCTACGCGACGGTGTGCTGCAGCAGACTGACCCGCGCCCAGAAGGACAGCCTCGGTCGCCCCCTGCCGCCAGCGCTCCCCCGTTCCCCGGAGCGGCCATGTGCGGCGAGAAACTGCGCGATCCGCGCCGAATCCCGGGATGGGGCCCGCCCAGTGCAGTGCCGCGGCGGAACGCCGCGCCAGAAACGCAGCGGGCACCGCCCGGCGCCTAACCGAGCAGGGAAAAGTCACACCCACGTGAGATCTCCACCAAACACAGCAAAGCCCGCCCGGTGCTCAAACCGGACGGGCCCTGGGGAGGCGCGGCATGAAGCCGCCACACTGGTATGGGCGATGACCTAGAAGGGGCCGCCTGCGCTCAGCACGACCGCGATGTCATCATCGGCGGTGTGCCAGCCGTTGAAGTCGTCGCCGTCGGCATCGTCCATCGGCTGGTTGAACGTCGTGCGGATAGTTCCGTCGATCCCGGCCGAGAGACATACGACAGCCGAGGTGAAGATGCCGCCGTGATCCGGAGCATCGTGATCACGATGCATGGCGAATACGTTGGCGGCATAGCGGTTGCCCCACGGGTCGGAGGTGAACTCGTCGAAGTACGGGCCGCGCCAGCCGAAGAAAGCGCCAGCCGCCCACGGCTCCGGATCGTCGAGCGGGTTCTTGTAGCGATTGCCAGGGTCGCCCGAGTCTAGCGGCCGATTCTGCTGCAGGTGATTGATGAACGTATCGACTTCGAAGTCGACATCGTTGGCGCCATCATCCGTTGTCTCGCTAAAGCCGTCGAAGGGGTCGAGTTCCCAATGGTCGGTGCCACCGCCGTAGATCATCGGCCGCGACCCGGGTCCAACGAGCAGGCCGATCGGCTCTGAGCGCCAGCGCGGCTCACCGTAGAAGCCGCCGAGCATCACCTCGTCGAGCATCTTCTTCATGCCCGAACAGATCGCGCCTAGGTCTTCTTTCACCTTCACGTAGCGCGCCAGGCGATTGAAGTTGCCCAACTGCGGCAACATGATCCCGGACAGGATCACGAGGACCAGCAGAATAATCGTAACTTCAACCAGCGTGAATCCGCGGTCATTCAGCTTGAACATGATCTGGGTCTCCCGTTCTGTCGAGCGGCGCGACCAGGGAAGAGTCACCGCAATAGCTCGAGTCGTCAGGGCGGCGCGCAAAGCGTCGCCGCCTCCCTCAGGAGCTTCAGGCCCGAGAAGGGGGCAGATGCAAGGCACCGAGGCCGAAGACGGCCACCGGCCGTCGAGGCGTCGGTAACGCCGCAGATGCCCCCTTCCCGGGCCTGAAGCCCTACATGGGACCTCCGGAATGGAGTACCGCTGTGAGATCGTCGTCACCAGTGCTCCAGCCGAAGGGCTGGTTGAAGTCGGTGTCGACGTGCGCGTCAGGCCCGGCGCTCAGACAAACTACAGCTGAACTGAAACGATCAAACGCTCCCGCCTCGGGCGGGTTGTACATGGCGAATACGTTGGCCGCGTACCGATTGCCCCAGGGGTCGGCCGTCACGTAGTCATTGATATAGGGACCTCGCCAGGCGTACATCGAGTTGAACCCGCGGTCCATGTCGATCGGCGTGCGCCAGCGATTGCCAGCATCACCCATCGGAGCGTTCGCGATCAGGTGATTGTCGAGAGTGTCGACGTTGAAGTAGACCTCGCCGCCGCCCGCGGTCGTCTCGCTGAACTCCGAGTCGAACGGCAGCGTCCAATGCCTGCGTCCCCCACCCGAACTCGTCGGGGTGTCACCGTTGCCGATGAGGAGGCCAACAGCCCAGGTCCGATCCGGCGGACCCGAGTATCCGGGGTCCTCGTAGAAAGCGCTCTCGCCGACGTCATCGAGCATGACCTTGAGCACGGAGCAGATCGCTCCGAGGTCCTCTTTGACCTTGACGAACCGAGCCAGACGATTGAAGTTGCCCATCTGGGGCAACATGATCGCGCTCAGTATTACGAGCACGAGCAGGATGATAGTGACTTCGACGAGGGTGAAACCTCGTTCTTCTTGCGCGACCTTGTACATGATATTGGGCCTCCCAGCCGTTGGGTCGAGGCCACTGTACGAACTAGGTGGTCAGCGCCAAACAAAATCGTGACGCACCTGGCCGCGTCTGTCCGCCGCTACACAGGAATGCGTAGGCGTCGCTGGCAGGTTGCGCCAGCCTCCGACCGAGCTTCGCGGCCGAGGTCTGCGGCTAGCCCCTCACGACAGGGCCGGCCATCGGCGGCCGCCACTGGCTCCCAAAACGGGCCTGTGTCGCGATTACTCGCGTCAGGCCGATCCGGCTTTGCGCGGCTCGACTACGCGCAGGCGAACCGCGCCACCGTGATTCTTCATCCAGTAGTCGATATCGGACTCGCGAAAGCGCCAGTGCCCGCCGACGTTGACGTAGGGCATGCGCCCACCGACGACCTCGCGTACCACCGCGTCGCGGGTCAGCCCCAGGCGGGCGGCCAGCGACGCCACCGTCTCCACGCGAAGAGTATTGCTCACGGGAGAATCTCCCTTGGGTCCAGGCTCGAGTTTCCGATTACCCAAGAAGCTATGCCCGCCGAACGGCAATCACAACACCGTGTGGCCTCATCTGTCCGCTCTTGTCCGCTAGAAGCGGCTCCCGGCGCGAGCTGGTTCCTGGATTCGGAGTTCGGTCGCCCTCCCCCCTTGCATAAGCAGCAGGTTGGGCATGGCGCCGGCACGATCGAGCCACAGTTCGATGTCGCGCTCGCGGAAGCGCCACTTGCCTGCAATGGAGACGTATGGCAGCCGGCAGCGCATGACCTCGCGGACGATGGTGCGGCGCGGCAGCCCGAGGCGGGCCGCCAGGGTCTCAACAGTCTCGAGTCGTTTCTGTTTCATCGTCGACCGGGGAGGTTCGAAGAAATCTCGGAGCGCTTTCTTGCGACGCTGCGAGAACAGGATTGCCGAGTCGATAGTCAACTTCAACCAGGAGCCACCGCCCCTGTCCGCCGCTGTCCCCCGTAACCACGAAAAAGGCGCCTGGCCGCGAACGACCAGACGCCTGAAGGCCCTCTGTCCTCGTTTCGCTAGCCGAAGCGAGCCACCTGGGCGCGACCGCCATCGATGACCCGGAAGCCCGAGCGTTGCAACTGGCGGCGGAGGTAGTACTCGACATCGTCACGCCGGTAGCGGCGCCGCCCGCCAACCATCACGAAGGTGAGCCTTCCGCGCGAAACCTCACGCTGAACGGTGCGTGCGCTGACCTGCAGGTACTTCGCCAGCGTGTAGGTTGTGAAGAGATTGTCGTTCACCTTGGACCGGCCTTGTCGTTTCACTGAGTAGCAGAATCTTCGGAGTCTCTTGCCCACCAGCACTCGGGCAACAACGCCACGGTAAGGCGCAGATCACCCTCACGGCAACGCGACTGGCTCACGACTGGCCGACGTTGACCGCCCGCGTCGCCTCGTCCAAATCCCGGGTGGCCAGCTGCGGCCAAGCGCGAGTCTGCGGTGGACGGTGCCGTGCCGACACGCGCACCAGCGCGCATCACTGGATTCGAGCACTGATATCCGCCGGGCTAGCGGCGGCGTTGCTACGCAGCTGACTCGATGATGTCGGGTAGGCCGTGTCGAAAACGCCGTCCGGCCCTGCAGAGAGGACCCAGACTGCCCGCTTCTCCTGCACTCCGTCCGCCTCCATGGCATCGATGCTGTTGGACAGATGCTCGACGTTGACCACGTAACGATTGCCCCAGGGGTCCTCGGGCAGAAGGCTGGCGAGATACGGCCCATTCCACCCCGCGCCGGACAGGGGGGTCTTCAGGGGATACCCGGTAGCCCCGAACGACGGCCGGTTGTTTACCAGCTGGTTGGAGATGCGGTCGATCGAACCGGGCTGAGTGTTGAGCCATGGCTCCGCGCCCGGCTGGGCGTCGCCGGTCGCACCAGGCGAAACCAGCAATTGGATGCGCGCGCTGCGCTGTCCATCTGCCCACTGCGGATGAAAGCCATTGTCCTCTACGAATTCCACCACCGCGCCGGCGATCGTGCGGACGTCGTTCTCGGCACGCGCCAGCCGCGACTGATTCAGGAAATTCACGATCGACGGGGCCAGGATCAATCCGAGAATGGCCATCACCGCCAGGACGATCGTGATCTCGAGCAGCGTGAAACCCCGCTGGTGCCGAGCGCGTGTCGCGTTCATCGGCTGCCTCCGGCGATCACACGAATGAGATCGTCGTCGCCCGGCACGACACCGTCCATCGAGAACGGCGTGTCGAGCTCCTCATCCGGTCCCGCGGAGAGCACGAAGACGTCGTAGAGGTAGCCCGAACCGTCACCCGTGGCCGAGTCGGCGACCGGATCCAGGAAGCGGACGTTCACGGCATACCGGTTACCCCAGGGATCGGAGCGCACCGGCCCGCTCACGTAGGCGCCGCGCCACGCGAACCGAGCTCCCATTCCGGCCTGGCTCGCAAAGGCGACCTGCTGTTCGGACCCGTTGTTGTAGATATCGGCCGGCGTCCGGTAGCGTGCCGTCGGGTCGTTGCCCGGCGTGTTCTGCACGAGATGGTTGGCCAACGTATCTACCGGATGGCCGGACCAGGGCTCGCGCCACTTCCAGCCGTCGCCAGTATCGCCGCCATCGGGTGTGTCGCCGTCGGAAATCAGCATGTCGAGGGTGTAGTAGGGCTCGGGGCTCGAGGGGTCATCGGGCCCGCCGTCAGACGTGTCGCGGTTACCGTTGCCGATGCAGCGGAACACCCCCTCACCGGTGTCCTCGAGAAAACGTACGACCGCTTCGTGAATTGCGTTGAGATCGCCACGCGCACGTGCCAGCCGCGCGTCGCGCAGGTAGCTGCCGAGACCCGGCAGCAAGACAAGGCTCAGCACAGACACCACCATGAGGATGATGGTGACCTCGACCAGGGTGAAGCCAAGCGCGCAGTCGCGCGGCTCCCGGGCCAGGTTACGGTGCTTGAAGGTGGGCTTGATCATCAGGGTCGCTCTACCGTAGTGAGCCGTACGAGACGGGATAGGCGATGTCATCGTCGCCCAGCACGAAGCCACCAACGGAGTCGAATCGTGTGTCGACCTCCTCGTCGGGACCGGCTGAGAGAACGATGACCGGGCGAATGAAGCCGGAGGAATCCTCGCCCTGCGGCATCGTTAGCCACTGCACGTTGGCCATGTAGCGGTTGCCCCAAGGGTCGGGGCGCACGGCGTCCAGGTAGGGCCCACGCCAGGCGAACTCCGAATTGAAGCCCTGGCCGGACGCGCCGTCGAACTGCAGGCCGCCAGGCACGCCAGAGCTGTAGTCGCCGCCGACCATGTCGGCCGGGGTGCGATAGCGCTCCCACGACTCGCCGGCGCCACCTTCATGGCTGACGTCGGCAGGCTTGTTCTGAATCAGGTGGTTCGCGAACGTATCGACGATACCGCCGGTAACCCAGGCGTCGGCGAAGTCCGTCCCCGCGCCTGAAACCGTGCTGCCGAGCGGGGTGCGCCAGTCGTAGAAACGATCTCGACCGTCCGGTGTATCACCATCGCCGATTAGCAGGCCCACGGGCTGCCCGTCGCTCTCGGTAAAGCGGCGTGGCGAACGCCAGTTACCTTGCGGAGCCGCGTGAAACGAACTCTCGCCCGTGTCCTTGAGCAACTGCATCATCGCGACCCCAAGGACGGCTACGTCTTCATGTACCCGCGCGAACCGCGCGTCCCGCAGGAACACGCCGATCTGCGGCAACAGGATCGACGAGAGAATCGCCAGCGACATCACGATGATCGCAACCTCGACCAGCGTGAAGCCGCGTTGATCCCGGATTCTCGTGTTGAACATCTGCTGTCTCCCTACGCTGCGATTCGTGTCGTTGCCATTCATCGACCTGGAACCTCGGTGGGACCTGTCGAGAAGATCAGAGCGAGATCATCGTCGCCCGGCACGAAACCATCCATATAGAACTGTGAATCGATCTCCTGGTCGGGCCCGGCCGACAGGATCACGACGTCCTCGCCCGTGGTCTGGGTGAGGAGATGCGTGCTGACCGCGTAGCGGTTTCCCCAAGGGTCGCCGGCGCCGACGTTGAGGTAGGCGCCTTGCCATGCCCGAACACCGCCGAACAGGTCCCCGATCGCATCGCCGCAATCTGCGAGCGTCGGGAATCGGCGCCCGGCATCATCGCCCGGAGTGTTCGAGATCAAGTAGTACTCGAGAAAGTCGACCCACTCGCCGTCCGGAGGGTCGACCCAAAAATCGTCACCGTCCGGTCCCAGCGCCGGGATATCCCCCGCGCTGATCAAGATCTCCACGGCGTCACCCGTGCAAACACTCGGCGCGCTGCACGCGGAGGCGCCAAGCGCGGCGCTCAGAGCACGCGAACCGTCGCCCTCGCTGGTCGGCGGCTGAGTGGGGGCCGACTGCATGGGAGCGATGACCAGACCATCGTTGCGGGACCGTCCACCACGTGACGAACGACTCGCTCCATCACCCTGATTCTGCGGCACGAAGACGCAACCGATGTCGTTGAGGAACGCCTGAAGCGCGCCCGATATGGCGATCATCTCCGCTCGTGCGGAGCTGTGCCGAGCGGAATCGATAGCGCCGCTCATCACCGGCGTGATCGTTGCCGACAAGATCACGACAACCGTGAGGAGAATAGACACCTCGACGAGCGTAAAGCCACGTTGATTCTTGAGTTTGTCCATACTTCTCATTGCAGTCGGTACCCGATGTCATCGCCGTACAGACGCGCGTTGTCGCGAGCCTGATAGAACGGCGTCTCGATGACTCCATTGGCGCCAGCCGAGATCACCCAAACGGCGCCGAGCTTCGTCCCCTTGCTGTCCTGCACGATGTCCCGCTGGTCGAGCCAGAACACATTCGCCATGTAGGCATGTCCCCAGGCGTCGTCCTGGATCGCCGTCGATACGTACGGACCGTTCCATCCCGGCCGCCGCGAGGTGTCGCGCACGCGATAGCCAGGTTCGTTGCGAATGAGCTGACCGGTCATCGAACTGACCTGCGAGTCGGTCCACAAGCCGGTCGAACTCGTCGTGCCAGGCAACGGCGCGTCGCTGATCAGGGCTCCGATCTCCCGTGTGCCGGATCGCCCCTCGATGGAGTCCTCGGTACGGGGAAAGAAGCCATTGTCGGCGTAGAACTCGCCTATGGCGCGGCCGATGTACTCCACGTCCTCATGCGTCCGAACCGTCTGCGACTGCCCGAGCAGATCACCAGCGGCGGTTGTCATGAGACCAACGAGAAGTCCGACAACGGCCAGGAGCACCGTTACCTCGACCAACGTCATGCCTTGCTGACGGAACACTGCGTACCTCCCTAAATCGGTCCGCTTGCGGTACCGAGCGAAACTCCGAGGGGTTCCGTTCGGGACGTCAACGGATCGCGGCGATCTTGGCCGTGGTGAAGGTGTGCATGTCCTGACCATCGTGCGCCTGGTACTGCAAGTACGCCTCGACATCTTCGGGGCGATACCGAATCAGGTCGCGGATGCGCACGAACGGTAGCCTGCCGGCCTCGCGCTCACGGCGAACCGTGTGCGGTGATACCTGCAGATAGTCGGCCAGTGTCTCGGTTGTATAAAGACCCAGCATCCCTGCCTCCTGTCCCCGCGCCTGGGCGGGTTCGTGTCTATTGGAAATCCGTCGTAGGAACGACGTGATCTAGCGATCGGCCCAGCTGGCCTGCGACGTCAAAGTGCCCTCAGCGGACAAGCTGGCGTTGCGCTCCAGATACGCGCGGACATCGCTCTCGCGATAGCGGATCTGGCCACGGACACGGACAAAGGGCAGGCGCCCTTCTTTTCGCTCACGCCGGATCGTGCGCGGCGAGACCTGGAGCAGCTCACCGAGTGTCTCGGTCGTGTAGAGCTTCTGCACTTCAAACTCCCTTCTGTTGTGGGAGGTGTGGGGTCTTGCTCGTTGTTCAAGCAAGTGCCGACATCTCGCCGACGGCCTGTCATAAGAGCAACCCTCGTGCCAACACGCGACTACCACGGCCGCAGTCGCTAGCTCCCGCCTTCGCAATCGCTCCAAATAGCTGAAACATAAGGAGTTATTATTTCTTGAAGACGGGGTCCGACCACGCAGCCCGGGCCACCGGCGGCCACGTTGTGTACCTACAGGCAAGGTGGGGCCGCCACTAGAATGTGCGGATTGCCGACGGCGAATCGGCCTAAGTTGCTGAAAAACAGCGACTTACTGGTGGGCCTACAAAATTTGTAGGAACCTCTACGCCGGATGGGGGAATGAGCGGGAATCGACCTGCGCCTGCGGGCGGATTGCGGTCTGCTAGCCCTTGAGACGATCGATGTCGATGCCGTGCTTCTTCACCTTGTGCCACATCGAGCGCTCCGAAATCCCGAGGCGACGGGCTGCCGTAGCCTGGACTCCACCAGCCCCTCGCAACGTGTCGATGAGGATACGGCGCTCGATGCGCTCCATCGTGTCGGGCAGGCTGTCGTCAGTCCCGGTACGCAATGCGCTGGCAGCGACGATCGATCCGCTGAGAACCTCGGTCGGCAGATCGTCGGCGCCCAACTCGTCTCCCTCGCTCCAGATCACCGCTCGTTCGATGGCGTGGCGCAACTGGCGCACGTTGCCAGGCCATTGGAATTCGCACATCGCGTCGAGCGCGCCCGGTGATATCCGCTCGAGCGACTTGCCCTGGTGCTCGGCGAACTCTTGCATGAAGTGCTCCGCCAGGAGCGGGATGTCCACAGGCCGCTCGCGCAGCGGCGGCAGCCGTACCGTCACCACATTGAGCCTGAAGTAGAGGTCCTCGCGGAACCGACCCTCACGAACGTCTTGAACGAGATCGCGATTAGTGGCGGCGACGATTCGCACATCGACATTCACCGGGGCAGTCCCGCCGACGCGCTCGAACTCACGCTCCTGCAGGACGCGCAGAATCTTGGCCTGCGTGTCGAGGCTCATGTCGCCGATCTCATCCAACAAAATCGTGCCGCCGTTGGCGAGCTCGAACTTGCCGACCTTGCGATCGTGCGCCCCAGTAAACGCGCCTTTCTCGTGGCCGAAGAGCTCGCTCTCGAGCAAAGTCTCCGGTATCGCCACGCAATTCAGCTTTACGAACGGACCATCGCGCCTACGACTCTTGGAATGGACGGCTTCGGCAACGAGTTCCTTACCCGTGCCACTCTCCCCCAGAATCAGCACGGTCGTGTCGGCTTCGACAACCTTGGTTAGCGTGTCGAATACACCATGCATGGCGGCCGACTTGCCAATCAGTCCACCGAACGCTGCCTCGCTTGCCCGCCGCGTGCGCAGCTTCCCCGATTCGCGCACCAGCTGACGGCGCTCCAGCGCTCGGGCCATGACCACGCGCAGTTCGTCGAGCTTGATGGGTTTGGTGAAGAAGTCGTAGGCACCCCGCCGGATCGCCTCGACCGCGGTCTTCCGCGTTCCGTAGGCAGTCATCATCACTACCAGCACGTTCGGCTGACGGCGACGGATGTCCGGAACGAGGTCCAGGCCCTCGATGTCGGGCAGGCGGTGATCCAGCAGCACGAAGTCGTATGATTCGCCGTCGAGGCGCTCCAATCCTGCTGCGCCGGTCTCCGCCTCATCTATCTGCAACCCGTCACGGGCTAGCGCCGCACGCAGCGTGTAGCGCACCTCCGGGTCGTCATCGATGATCAGCAGCCGGCGCCCCTTCATTTCATGCCGCCCCTGCCAGAAGCTGACTGGCATCGGGAGCGATGAGCTCCGTGGGCGCCTTTGCCCGCGCCGGCAAACTCAGCACAAAGCTGGTCCCCGTCGCCCGGGCGCTCTCCACTTCGATGGCACCGCCATGCGCGTAGGCAATCTGCTGCGCAATAGCCAGGCCCAGACCGGTCCCGCTGCCGCGCCCGGAGACGAACGGCTGAAATATTCGCTCGCGGTCCTCGAGTTCGACGAACGAGTCCGTGTTGTGGATCCTGACGACCAGATCATCGTCGCGCTGCCCCGTCGTGACCACGATCGTGCCGCCATCAGGTGTGTGTGCGAACGCGTTGCGGAGCAGGTTGTCGAACACCCTTGTGATGCGATCCGGGTCGACCGTGCAGAGCGGCAGCCCCTCTGGGTAGTTCTCTTCCACTTCGACGTGACGTCCGGATTCACCAACAACGGTGAACTCGACGGCCTCGTGCACGAGGCCGTTCAGGTCGCGCTCTTCGAGATCGTGGATCTCTGTCGGCACCAGGTCGAGAAGCTGACTAACCAGTCGCTCAATACGGCCGGCGGCGCGAGAGAGCACCTCGAGATGCCTGTGCCCATCGTCCCCGTCGGGCAGCCTCTCGTGCAGCAACTCCACCAACCCGAGGACCGAGCTCAGCGGGTTGCGAATCTCATGCGCGAGCTCGGCCGCGAATCCACCTACGACCATGAGCCGGTGCGCGCGGCTTACCTGCCGCTGGACTCGTTCGAGATCGGGCGCTTGATCGAACACGACCAGCACGGAGATGATCACCTCCTCACCCGCAAGCACAGTGCCCTGCAGGTCGACCTCCAGCTGTTGGCCGCGGCTGTTGACCCAGCACAGTTGACGCAGATCGAAGGCTTCGCCCTTATTGAATGCGGAGGCCAGCGCGGCGGCGATCGGCTGATTCTCGGCGAGATCGGGGATCAAGGCCTGGAAGCTGTCACCGATGACGGCGTCGGCATCCACGCCAAGTGCTACAGCAGCGCGCGGGTTAATCGACAGTACGCGGCCGTCGCGAGCAAACGAGATCATGCCGTCGGCAACCGAATGCCGGGCGTAGTCGCGCACCGACTCCAAGAGTCCGTTGATCGCGCTCACCAGCGGAGCCACCTCACCATCGGCCTCGAGTTCCACGGGAAAGTTGTAGTTGCGACGAGCAAGGAACTCCGTTCGACGCGCGAGCGTGTGCAGCTGACGCGTGAACGCCAGCGCTATGGCCAGGCCTATGAGAGCACCGAAGCCCGCCAGCGCGAGGAGCCACCACCAGGATTCGGGGAACGTGGCCCAGACGCGGGCCGCGTTCTCCGGTGACATCTGCGCGGTCGCGTCATGGCGTCCGATCTGGAACGCGTACATACCTACCGCGAAGGCCAGCAGCCCGGTAACAAACGGCAAGGCTACCGCCAGGCGCAGTTGAGGCTTTCTTGGGCTACGGCGTTTCGCAGCCGCGGCTGGGGCCGACAGGTCCGGCATGGTCACTCCGCTAGGCACCACCACGAATCTTGTGGCAGCGCGTTTCGTCTGTCGACAATTCTAGCGACGGACATAGTCGCCGGCGAAGCTAAAAGGCTAGCAACCGTCGTTAAAGCTCTGCTTAGGCCGCATCTGACCACGTCTACACATTTAAAATCATCAATGGTGATTTTAGGGCTGACTTGACCAAACCGGCACCGGTACCATCGCGTCAGTGCAGAACCCTTTGAGATGAGTGCGAATACCCATGCGAAAAACCCGTCTGCTGCTCACGCTCACAGTACTGACCATGCTTGTCGCTGCCACCGGCGGCGCTCCAGCCGCACTCGCGCTGGAGCCAAGACCGTACGAGCCCGCGCGCCTGGAAGCCTCGGTCGGACCTGAAGTACGCATCACCATGCCGGCCATCGTGTGGGGTGAAGAAACCGCGAACGCCACGGCGTTCGAATGGAGCACCCGCATCGAGAATCCAAACGACGTGGGCGTTGTTGTGAAGGTACGACTCGATCTGCTCGACGCTCAAGGCGAAGTGATCCAGCAGGAGTACGTCACCAGCCAGGTCGGTCCGGAAACGGACGTTCTTGTGCACCAGAACAGCGAAATCGACAACTACTGGATCGATCAGGTGGTCGAGGCGACCGCGCACCCCGAAGCATGGTGGGCTGGCGAGCCCGTCAAGTTCCGGACGGTGGCGGCGTTCGTCGATGGCCTCCAACGTATAGAGGTCTTCTACGTCCTCGAGGATTGGCAGGGGCGACCCGTCGTCACCTCTGGCACCGTCGATATGTACATCGTTGAACGCGAGCGGATCCGCGCGCAGTTCGCCGGTGGCGGCCTGGCGCGGCCACTGACCACTCTCTACGCTCGTCGATTCAACGTGAGCGGTCGCGAGTACTCGCGGCGTCGCATCGGCTTCATGTCGACCGACTACTCGCCACCCGCCGTGACCTTCGGCCCGATCCACTACTCGATCTTCGATCGCGAGCCCCGAGCCGATGAAGGCCTCGTGCGGCTGGTGTTCCGAACCGCGAGTGGCCGTCAGATCATCGGCGAAGACCGAGTCTTCTTCTAGGAGTTCCCGGTGGCGAACGCCACCGTGCCGACTCCTGGTAGAAGCGATCACTGAGGATCGCGCGAGACGACTGCGCCAGTTGGGTGGAATCACCGTCGCGCAGGATTGCGCAGCGTACCACCTTGACAGTCTAAGACGCAGCGCCTAAAGTGGTCATTGTTAGTTACGCTGAATCAGACTACGCCAGTTGTGGCGATCAGCGACCGGAGTTGACCGTTTCGTTTTCCGGCAAGCGCCGGGTACGAAACAGGCCAGGAGGGAACAGATGGCCGAGCGCGAGACCCGTCCGACCATCATGACGCTGGAGGAGGTTGCCAAGTACCTCCGGCTGCATAAATCGACCGTCTATCGCATGGCGCGCGAAGGCAAACTGCCCGGCAAC
>JAJCXT010000103.1 GCA_029263295.1 Acidobacteriota bacterium
ATGATGGAACTGCTGACCTGGAAGCACGGCTTTACCCGGCTGCTCGGGCTCGGGCATGTCCTGTGGCTCGGCCTCGTACCATGGCTCGTCACACGAGTCCCGCTGCACGAGGAACGGGCTATCGTGGTGTGGCTTGCCGCCGTCATCGTGCTCAACTCGATGTCGCTGGTCCTCGATGTTCGGGATGTAGTCCTCTATGCACGGGGCGATCGCGAAGCCAGCTAACCGCGGTCGCCGGGTGGTGTCGTCGGCGGTACCGGCCGGACGTGCAGCGGACACGCCCGTTGGGATAATCTCGGGCGGCCCTCCCCCCATGCTGACAGTGGAGTAGTAGTGCGCAAACACCGAGGGGGGCTCATCGTGGCCGCCGTGCTCGTTTGGTCGATGGTCCTGGTGACGACGTCCACTGGCGGCGCGCAGGAAAGTGCGCAGTGGCCTAACTGGGGCGGTCCGAGGGGGGACTTCCGGGTGGACGACGCGCAGGTGGCCGAGCGCTGGGACGCTGCCCCAGTCACGCTTTGGGAGCGCTATCTGGGGCCGGGGTATTCAGCGATCGTTAGCGATGGCAAAGCGCTCTACACGATGTATGGCGGCGACAGTAGCGAAACAGTGATCGCTGTCGATGCAACGGACGGATCGACTCTGTGGGCCGAGAGCTACGAGTCGGACCATGCCGGGATGAACTACGAGTACGGCCCTGGCCCGCACGCCTCGCCGCTCATCCACGGTGGGCGGCTGGTGACAGTCGGCTCGATCGGCGGCCTCCGTGCCTGGGATCGCGTCGATGGAGCGTTGCTCTGGACCCACGATCTCCGCCAGGATTTCGGCGCCACGATCCCCAATCGTGGATACGCCTCCAGTCCGCTGGCCTGGAAAGACACGGTGCTGGTGATGGTGGGAGGCGAGGGGAAGACCGTTGTTGCGTTCGATGTCGCCACGGGCGAAGAGCGCTGGCGTGGCGGAGACTTCGTGAACGGATACTCGTCGCCGCGAATCATCGAACGCGCGGGGCGGTCGGAGTTCGTGGTGATGACACCGGCAGACATCGTCGGTATGAGCCCTGATAACGGTGATGTGCTTTGGACCTTCCCGCACCCGACGAACTACGGGCTGAATATCTCCATGCCGTCCTGGGACGGCACCTCTCTGTTCATCTCATCGGCGTATGGGCACGGTTCACGAACCGTGCGCTTCGGCCGTGACAACGAACCCGAAGAGGCCTGGTTCAACGCTGCAGTCCGGCTGCACTTTGGTAGCGCGGCGCTGATCGACGGCACGGTCTATCTGTCGAGCGGTGACTTCGGCCCGTCGGTTCTCACTGCGGTGAGCCTTGCCGATGGCGAGATCCTGTGGCGTGACCGCACCTTTGCGAAAGCGCAGCTGTTGACGCTGGACGACCGCGCCATCGTCCTTGATGAGGACGGCACTCTTGGGCTGGTGCGATTCTCGCCGCAGGGCCTCGAAGTGTTGGGCGAGCACCAGGTCTTCGACGCGCGAAGCTGGACCGTACCGACATTGCTGGGCAGTTCGTTGTACCTGCGCAACGAACGGCGCATGGTCGCCGTCGATGTAGGGCCCCAGTAAGTACCACTTGCTTCGGCTGTTGGGTCGGGCGATCATCCGCGCACCATGATCGCTCCCGCGTCTGTCCCGTCGCGCGCTCGTCCGCGTTGGCTGATGCCGTCCCTGCTAATGGCGGCCGCCACGCTGGCCTCTGCCTGTGGAGGAGCCGCCGAGGTCGTACGACCGTTGACCGGTCGATCCGACGTCGACACGATATTCGCCGAGTACGACCGGACGGCCTCGCCCGGCTGCTCGCTCGGCGTCATCCAGGACGGTGAGTTCATCTACCGTCGCGGGTACGGGGCGGCGAACCTGGAGCACGGTATCCCGCTCGATGCCGACACCGTGTTTCGCACCGGCTCGGTGGCGAAGCAGTTCACCGGAATGCTGATTCTGTTGCTGGATGAGGCCGGCGCGCTGACGCTGGATGACGATCTGCGGAAGTGGATTCCGGAGATGCCGGACCTCGGTCCGATCACCATCCGTCATCTGCTGCATCACACGAGTGGCCTGCGGGACTATCTCGTTCTCACCGAGCTAGCCGGGTATCGTGAGCAGGAGTTCTACAGTGCCGAACAACTGCTGGGGCTGCTTGGCCGGCAGCGAGCCTTGAACTTCGCGCCTGGCGAGGAGTTCAAGTACTCGAATACGGGTTATTTCCTTCTTGGTCTGATAGCGGAGCGGGCCTCTGGCAAGGACATGCATGACCTCGGCGAAGAGCTGATCTTCGGGCCCCTCGGAATGGCGAACAGCCAGTTTTACGTCGACACGACGCAGATCGTCCCGCGACGGGCCAGTGGCTATGCTCCCACCGACGGTGGGTTCGTCATCTCGATGACGACGTTACCCATCGTCGGGGATGGTTCCGTCTTCACCTCGGTGAACGATCTCCTCGCCTGGGATCGAAACTCCTATGACAATCGGTTGGGGAACGGAGATCCGGAACTTATCGAGCGCTGGCTTACGCCGGGCCGTCTCAACAGCGGCGAGGTCGCCGGTTCGCACGCGAGCATCGGATACGCCGCCGGGATCATCACGAAGCAGTGGCGCGGTGTCCATGAGGTGGGCCACGGTGGCGGTTTTGTCGGATTTCGAGCGGAGGTCGTTCGCTACCCGGAGCACCGCATTGGCGTGATCACACTGTGCAACCTTGCGACGGCCCGCGCCCACAGGTTGGCGCGCCAGGTTGCGGCAGTCTTCCTGGGCGACCTGCTTGAACCGGGCGTGCAGGCCGTGGCGGATGATGCTCCGAACGCGCCGGCTCGCGAACCGGCGGGCGGGGAGTTCAGTCTCCCGGTGTCGCTCTTGCGCCAGTTCGAAGGACGCTACGTAAGCCGGGAGCTGGGCGTGACGTACTCGCTGGAGATCCGCGACGGCGGCCTGGTCGCGAGCCTTCCCGCACGTTGGGACCGTCCGCTCGACGCCCTGGGCGACGGGGATTTCACCGACCCGGAAACGGGCTTCGAGCTGCACTTCTCCCGCAACAGCGGCGGAGCCGTCGATGGGTTCACGCTGGACTGGGGTCCCAGCCAGAGTCTGTGGTTTGAACGGATCGGATGAGGGGAGCACTCGAATCGACGCTGGTGAAGCTGAGCGGACACCGTCCAGAGTGGACCACCCTCGGTGCCCGGCAACGCGCGTCGCTGTTGCAGGCGTGCATGGCAGCGACGCTGAAGGTGGCGCCTGAGTGGGTACGCCTCGTGTGTCTGGCCAAAGGCATAGACCCTTCTTCGCAGCAGGTTGGGGAAGCCTGGCTTTCGGGGCCGATGACTACAGTTCGGACTCTGCGCATAACTGCCGAATCGCTCCTGCGTGACGCCTCCCCACGACCCCGCGCGATCCGGCGACGGGGAGACCAGGTCATCGCCACCGTGACGCCGCAGTCGCGGCTCGAGAACCTTTCGATGGGCGGGTTGGTGGGGGAAGTCTGGCTGGAGCGTGGCGCGTCGCCGACGCAGGGAGGTCTCTATCGTGATCCCGACCACCCGGCGGCCGCAGGCGGATTGGCGTTGGTGCTCGGGGCGGGGAACGTCTCGGCGATCGCGGCCAAGGACATCGTGTACAAGCTGGTGGCCGACAACGAGGTCGTCATCTTGAAGATGCACCCCGTGACGAGTTATCTGACATCTGTGTTCGAGAGCGCATTCGCGCCGCTCATCGACGCCGGTTATCTCGCCATCTGCGAAGGCGATGCGGGAGTGGGAGAGTTCCTGTGCGGCCACGATCTGGTGACCTCGATTCACCTCACGGGGTCGGATCGCACCTTCGATGCCATCGTCTGGGGGGGGAGCCGGGAGGAACAGGATCGTCGCAAGGCCGCGTCTGATCCGCTGATCACCAAGCCCGTGACAGCCGAGTTGGGCTGTGTGACCCCGGTGCTCGTCGTGCCGGGTCAGTGGAGCGATCGCGAGGTTGCCTATCAGGCCGCCAGCGTCGCCGGGATGGTCACCCACAACGCCAGCTTCAACTGCACGGCCGCCAAGGCCATTCTCACGGCGGCAGGCTGGCCCCAGCGCGAGCAATTCCGGGATGCGCTGCGGCAGGCGCTGCGAACCGCGCCGCCGCGGCAGGCCTATTACCCTGGCGCCCAGGCACGATACAAGGAGTTCGTGGATGCCTACCCGGCGGCCGAGGTCCTCGGAGCCCGGCCTGACGGCGTCGTGCCGTGGACGCTGTTGCCCGATGTCGCACCAGCGCGCAGCGAGTACGCGCTCAGCCACGAGGCGTTCTGCGGCGTCGTGGCGGACGTGGCGGTGCCCGGTACGGACGCAGAGGATTTCCTGGCTGTCGCGGTGCGCTGCGCCAATGAGGAGATCTGGGGTTCGCTCTCGTGCAACGTACTCGTCGATCCACGGACAGAGGAGAGGCTCGGCGACAGTCTCGAGAACGCCATCGCAGATCTGCGCTACGGCGGGACCGCCGTGAACTCCTGGGGTTCGGCGCTCTTCGGATTGGCGAGCACGACTTGGGGCGCCTTTCCCGGCAACGCAGTCGAGCAGATCGGCTCCGGCGTGGGCGTGGTCGGCAACGCACTGTTCTTCGACCACCCTCAAAAATCGGTAGCGTACGGTGCGTTCATGCAATGGCCAAAGCCACCATGGTGGCCAATTCACCGCAGCTTGGCGACGCTGGGCGAGCGCTGGGCCCACTTCGAGGCGCGTCCAACCTGGGCGAAACTGCCCGGCTTCGCGGCCGCGGCTGTGCGGGGTTGATCGTGACGGAAGGGACCGCCACGAAGTCCGACTGGGTGGATGAACTCTGTCGCAACCCCTACCGACTTCTGTTCCCCATCGGCGTGGCGCTGTCCTGGGCCGGTGTCAGCCATTGGCTGCTGCACGCCACCGGTTTGTTCCTGGACTATCGGCCGCGCTTCCACGCCATGGCGCAGACGCAGGGTTTCATGACCTGCATGGCGCTCGGATTCCTCTTTACGATGATCCCGCGCCGCACCAGTACGGCGCCTCCGCAGCCATGGCAGCTCCTGCTGGCGACGGTTGGGCCGGTCGCGGTGGTGCTGGCAGCCTGGAACTCACAGTGGATTCTGGCGCAGGCGGTGTGGATGTTGGTGGCGCTCATGGTGGTGGAGTTCATCGTCCGCCGTTTCGGTGGCCCGGGCGAGTCCCGTGCGCCGAATGGCTTCGTCTGGATCCCGGCATCGTTGCTCCTCGGGGTGGCGGGGTCGGTGCTGACGCTACTTTCCGAGGTCGCGGTGTTGCCGTTGAGCTGGCTGCTTGTGGGGCAACGCATGGTCCAGCAGGGTTTCTTCATCGGCTTGATCCTCGGCGTTGGCGGTAGTCTCGCGCTGCCGCTGATGACTCGTGGAGAGCGTCCGGCGTCCGGGCCGCTGACAGGCGGCGATCGCCTGGCGCGGGCGGCTCACCTGCTGGGGGCGGTTTCCCTGGCGGCGTCGTTCTGGCTCGAGGTGAACTACTCGCTGCAGCTCGCGATGGCCATTCGGGCAGTGGTCACCTTCGGCGTCGTCGCCGGCGCCGCTCAGCTCTGGCGGCGGCCATCGCGACCCGGCGCCAACGCTCGCATCGTGTGGTGCGCCGCCTGGCTGTTGCCGATCGGCTA
This sequence comes from Acidobacteriota bacterium, assembly GCA_029263295.1. Taxonomy (GTDB): domain Bacteria; phylum Acidobacteriota; class UBA890; order UBA890; family WLXD01; genus WLXD01. The sequence goes on from JAJCXT010000103.1 coordinate 5,638, forward strand.
TCTGGTCGCTGCCCTGATGCCGCTGACTTTCAGGGCCGGTCTGCACATCACCCTGATCGGCGGATTTGCCACGCTGAGTCTGGCGATCGCCGCGCAGGTCCTCCTGGGCCATGGGGACTATCCCGAGCTCGTACGCGGCTGGCCCGCGTCGGCGCTCGTTCTGTGCGCCTGCATGAGCGGAGCTCTCGTGGCGCGCGTTCTGATGGAGATGGACCGAGTGCGCAGCTTCGGCTGGTTGGGCCTGGCTGCCGGCCTGTTCCTGCTGGGGACCATTGCGTGGGCACGCTACGTCAGCCCCGGGGTCTTCCACCCCCGGCGGCCCCAGTAAGGCGCCAAGGGCCTAGCCAAGGGACCCGGCGGACCTACGCCGCGAATTGACGCCGGCGGCCCGTATCCGGACCCGTATTCGGTCCGGCCGACGGTGCGCGCGGGTCGGACCGCGCGCACGGACGCCCTCCCGAGTATTATGGTGAAGCGTATCGAGATATCGCATTACTTTTGACTGCATGTGGAGCTAGGTATGGAACGACCGTCCGGCAACCTCTTCGAGGCCGTTCAGCTTGCAGAATGGCGCGCACGTATTACGGCGTTTGTCGCCGGATTGTTCCTGGTCGAGGCCATCACCGGGCTGGTGATCTACCTGGCGCCCTTCTCGGTCACAGCGCAAGTCACGGTTGTAGTGCATACCGTGGCCGGCCTGTTGTTCGCCGTCCCGTACGCGATCTATCAAACGCACCACTGGAAGACCAACTCCGAGCGCCCGTTCAACCAGCACAAGCTGCTCGGCTACCTTTGTCTGATTTCGGTAGCTGTTACGGGCATTAGCGGGATGGTCTTGACGTGGCAGGCCGGCGCGACGGCCCGGATCAGCTACGCCTGGGATCTGGTGCATCTGGTTAGCGGACTGGCGGCGACCGCATTTGTCGTTTGGCATCTGGGGATCATCGTGCTGCGCCACCGCTGGCAAGACATTGGCGAGAAAGCGCAACAGATGCGCGCGGCGCAGGCGGTCTTCCTGCGGCGCAATGCGTGGATCCTGGTGGGCACGACGGTGCTGGTGATCGCGTGGACGGCGATGTCGCCGATGCGGCCGCTGTATCGTGAGTTTCCTGACGACTACGTACTGCCGTTCGGCGATAATCCGTTCGCGCCGAGTCTGGCGATGACTGCTACCGGCACTGCCCTCGATCCACTCACCCTCGCCGGGTCGGAGGGATGTGGCGCCGGCAACTGCCACGCCGACGTCGTTGAGGAGTGGCAACCCAGCGCCCACCGTTACGCGGCGCAATCGCCGTTCTTCCAGGGTGTGCAGGGAGCGATGGCTGCCAACAACGGTCCAGAGTCCACACGCTACTGCGGCGGCTGCCACGATCCAATCGCGCTGTTCTCCGGCAGCAAGAACCTCTATAGCGACGACCTGTCCAAGCACGGGTACCAGGAGGGGATTTCCTGCGTTGCCTGTCACTCGATCGAGCGCACCGATGTCCGCGGCAACGCCAACTACACGATCACTGCCCAGCCCCGCTACCTGTACGAGGAAACGGAAGACCCCGTGCTGTCGTGGGTCGGGCGTTTCGTGATCCGCGCGTATCCGCGGCAGCATATGGCCTCCTGGGCGCGCGACCTGTACAAGACCCCGGAGTTCTGCGGTGCGTGCCACAAGCAATTCATCGACGAGGAGATCAACAACGTCGGCTGGGTGCAGTTGCAGAATCAATACGACAACTGGAAGGCCAGCCGGTGGCATGTGACCGACGACCTGGAGGCCTCCATCACCTGCCGCGAGTGCCATATGCCGCTCACCGATTCGACCGACCCGGCGGCCGGCGACGCGCTCGACTACAACCGCACGCCCGACGACGGCAAGCACCGTAGCCATCGATTCATCGGCGCCAACCAGTACTTACCGAAGCTGCTCGATCTGCCTGGGGCCGACGAGCAGGTACGCCTGACGGAAGAGTGGCTGCGCGGTGAGACCGAGATCCCGGAGATCGCCGACAAGTGGACCACGGGCCCGGCGGTACCGTTGCAGATAGTCGCACCTGAAAGCGTCAGACCCGGTGAGCCGATCAAGCTGCAGGTCATCGCGATCAACAACAAGGCCGGACACGACTTCCCGACGGGCCCCCTGGATATCATCCAGGCATGGGTCGAGGTTGTGGTCGAGGATGATCAGGGCAACGTCGTGTTCGAATCGGGCCGGCCAGGCGAGGACAACATCCTCCCGTCCGACACGACCATCTTCAAGGCGGAAGCGATCGACCAGTTCGGCAACCGCATCGACAAACACAACCTGTGGGAGATGGTCGGGGCGCGCTTCAAGCGCACCCTCTTCCCGGGCTACTCGGATGTCGCGACGTACGCGTTCTTCTGCCCGGACCAGTCGATGATGGCGAGCGCCGGCGCTGAGGGTGGAGAGGCAATGGAGCGTCGCGGCGTCGACCCGGTCACGGTCGATGTTTCAGCTCCGGAAGGAACGGGAGCACTACACGTCCGCGCGCGCCTCCGCTACCGTAAGGTCGAGCAGTATCTAATCGATTTCTTGATGCCGGATAGCGGGTTGACCGCGACCATCACCGACATGTCCACGGCTGAAGCCCGGATCGTCGTTTCACCCAACTGATCCATACCGGCGCTTGGCCGAACTGACAGGACGCCGCTCGCGCGGTGGGTAACTGAATGACCCCCAGACAACGGCGACTGTTGAAGTATGGCCTTGGCTCGGCCGGACTGGTGATCAGCATCGTCGGCCTGGTAGCAATGGTCGAGCGGATGTCCGACACCACGGACCCGACAGCCGGGATCGACGATGTGCTGTCCCGCGAGCTGCCCGCGGACGTGCCGCGGATCGCGTTCACCGACGCGACGGCTGCGGCTGGTATCGACTTCCAGCACTTCGATGGCGAGCGTTCTCAATTGCTGCCCGAAGACATGGGGCCCGGGGTGGCGTGGGGCGACTGTGATGGCGACGGGTGGCCTGACCTCTACGCCGTAGCTTTTGGTGGCCCGCTCAACACAACTGCGCAGAGCCGTTCCTTCGCGACGCAGAGCCAGCTTTATCGCAATCGTGCTGATGGAACGTTCGAGGACATCACCTCGATATCCGGCGTCGACGTCAGCAAGTTCGGCATGGGTGCCAGTTGGGCCGACTACGACGGTGACGGCGATCTGGATCTGTATGTAACGCACTACGGACCGAACGTATTGCTGCGCAACGAGGGGGGCTGTCGTTTCGTCGACGTCACCGCCGATACCGGGATCGCCGGCGGGGACGACGACTTCAGCGCTGGCGCAACGTGGGGTGACTACGACGGCGATGGTGACATCGATCTCTACGTGACCAACTACGTGGAGTTCGACGCGAGTACGGCTGCCAGTGCCGCGTCGCTGCAGTTCGGAAAGGCCGTTCCGTTCACCCTGAATCCCGCGTCCTATCCTCCGGCGGCGAACCGTCTCTTCCGCAACGACGGCGCACGATTCGCCGAGATCGCCGCCGACGTGGGTGTCGCGAATACGGCGGGCCGCAGCCTGTCGGCGACCTGGACGGACTTCGACGACGATGGGCTGCTCGACCTGTACGTGGCCAATGACATCTCGGACAACGCGTTCTATCGGAATCTCGGCGGGCACTTCGAAGACGTTTCGGCGGCTTCGCTGACAGCCGACTATCGCGGTGCCATGGGGATCGCCGTGACCGACTTCGATCGTGACGGTGACGTCGACTTCTTCGTTACACACTGGATCGCGCAGGAAAACGGCCTGTATGCCAACCATCTGGAGTTCGGTCTCGACACCCTGATGTTCGCGGACGTGGCCGAGATGATGGGGCTCGGCTATACGGCACTGGAATACGTCGGCTGGGGTACGGAGTTCGTCGACTACGACAACGATGGCTACAAGGACCTGTTCATCGCCAACGGCCATACGCTCGAGGATCCGCAGGACCGCGCCCATCTCGTACCACAGCGCATGCAACTGTTCTGGCGCCGCGGTGAAGAGGGGTTCTTCGATGCGACGAGGGCCGCGGGTGAGCCTTTTCAGCAGCCACTGGTCGGGCGCGGAGCGGCGGCGGCCGATTATGACGGCGATGGCAACATCGACATGGCAGTTGCGCAGAACGGCGGCAACCTGGTGCTGCTGCGCAACTCCGGCTCCGACGAGAATCGCTGGGCCGCGATTGCCCTTGCCCAACCCGGCGCGAACCGTTTTGCGCTGGGCGCGCGCGTCCAATTGAGCGCTGGCGGCGTGCGGCAGACGCACGTCGTGGGGAGTTCGCCCTCCTATCTATCGCACAATGATCTGACGGTGCATTTCGGACTCGGAGTGGTGGAGAGTGTCGACTCGATTACGGTTCGTTGGCCGGACGGTGCCGAGGAGACCTGGTCCGACCTCGCGGTCAATCAGCGGCACCGGTTGGAGCGCGGCACAGGAGCGCAATAGCGATGTTGATGCCGAACCGGTCGTTGACGCTCCTGCAGGCAACACTGGTAGCGGGGCTGCTCGTGGTGGGTTGCGGCAGGGCTGGGGAACCGGTGGAGGAGGCGGAGAGCCGCCGTGACCCGGCGCTGGAGGCATTCTGGGCGAACTTTCGGGCTGCGTCGTCGGCGCGTGGTGCCGGCGACCTGGAGCGCGCCGCTGGTCTCTACGAACAGGCGCTGGCGGCTGACCCCGATCACGGTGACACGTTGTATTACCTCGGTCATTTTCGCTACGCTCGCGGCGAAACGGTCGCTGCCCTCGAGCACTTCGAGCGTTTGGCCGAGGTGGAGCCTGCGGGCCTGCGTTCGTGGCAGCAACTCAGTCTGGCGCGCGGCCAGAGTCGGTCGGGCTGGGTAGGGGACCTGGGAGGAGCCGAGGCCGCCGCGAGTCGAGCCCTGGATGTTGTTCGTGCCGAGTCGCTCAACTACGAACTCCTGGCCCGCTGGGCTGGGTACCGGGGCGAGTCTTCAATCGCGCGGGAACACATCGCCACGGCACTCGGCCACAACCAGAGATCGGAGGCGGCCCGCCTGTTGGAGGAATGGCTCGATGGCCCCGCAGCCGTGAACTCTGCCGTGCGCACTTCCGCTATCCAGCGGGCGGAGCGCCATGCGGCGTATCCGGTTGATCTCAACGCAGACGGTGCAGCGGATCTGACCCTCTACGACGTCGGCGGCGCCAGTCCCGTGATCGTCGCTGAGACCGGCGGCCAGCGGCACCTGCTTCCGAGCGCGTCCCGCGTCGCGGCCTGGGAAGAGGGGCCAGAGTCCGCGGCTTCCGGCCCCTTTCCGGTGCCGAGCCATGCGGCGCTCATCGCCGGGCCCTATGGGGAGCGCATCGTTCTGGTGGGTGGCGGGCACCGCGGCACACGCCTCTACGAGGTTGAGGGAGGGTTGTATCGCGAGGCCGATGCCGGGGTCCTTCCGACTCCCGTGGGAGAGCCGCTCGTGGCATCCGCGGACTTTGACGGTGATGGGACTGACGATCTCGTTCTCGCCAACATCAGGCTTGATGCCGACTCGCAGTCGCTGGGCGCGCGCGTCTTCCGAGGTCGACTCGATGGATCTTTCCAGGATGCAGGCGTCGACATCCCTGGCCGCCTGGTGCAAGTTGCGGTTGCAGACGTTGACGGCGACGGTGACCCGGACCTCATCGTCGGCCGTCCCGGACAGACCGTCGCGGCAACGGAAGAGGCGGGCGACCATGCTCCGCCAGTCGCGGCCGCGGCAACGGTCGCGGTGTCGATTCTCACCAACGATGGTGGACGCCTGGCGTCGACGTCTATCGAAGCCCCGGTGCTCGAGGGCGAGGTGCGCGACATCGTTGTTGCGGATCTCGATGGTGATGGGCGGGTGGATCTCCTCTTCGCGATGGGTTCCTGGTCGCCGGAGCGCAAGGTGGCAGACGCACTCTGGCTCGGGACGGATGCCGGGTTCGTGGATGCATCCGATCGTCTCGGTGCTCCCTCGTCCGGCTCGACTTTCCGCGCATGGGCGGCGACCGACGGTCTGGTGCTGGTGCGTGGCGGCGCCGTGCCCGCTGATTCGCAGACCACAGTTTTGCTGCAGATTCGCTGATCGCAGCGGCTGGATCGGTTTCTTCGTTAGACTTGATGGATCATCGTGCTGTGCCGGTTGTCTTCGGCGAGCATCGCGACCTTGAGGATCCATGAGCGAGAACACGAGTCCCGCCGCCGAGACGCGTCCGAGTCTGACCACTGGTGGAGGCGAACGCCGCGCGGTAGAGACCGACCGCGCGCTGGGCAGGGGGCGACTCCTGCGCACGGCGTTGGCTGCGGGCTCGACCGTGTTCGTGATGTTCCTCATCTGGGAGGCGCTCGAACAGTGGGCGGCGAGCAGTGATGCCGTGGCGCATCTCATGCACTATTCGCGCGGTATCTCCACCAGCCTGGTGACGGGGGCGGTAGTGGCGTGGTTTTCATACCGAAGCCACCGTGCCCGGGCGGCTGTTCTCGAGCAGGAAGTCGATCATCGAACACGGGAGTCGCGCGAGGCGAGGCAACTGCTGCGGCTCGTGGTTGACGCGACGCCCGCGGGGTTGATGGTCTTGGACCCGAGCATGCGTATCGTCGAGGCCAACCGCATGGCGGAGCAGGTGCATGGGCGCGCGCTGACGGGCGAACTCTGCTACGAGGCGTTGCCGGAGGATCAGGCTCAGTGTGCGGATTGCCCGGCGGTGGAGACGGCGCGGGATGGCGTCGCCATGCAGGCGTGTGGTCTGCACCAAGCCGCCGGGACAGGAGAGATCCTCGAGGTCGAGACACACCCGCTGCCCATGCCGGACGGCGACGGTTATGTCCTTCTCGTGGAACGAGTGGTGACGGAGCGCAAGAAGCTCGAAGCCAGGCTGTTGCACCAGGAGAAGATGGCAGCGTTCGGTCTCTTCGCCGCGGAGGTCGCGCACGATCTCGGCAACCCACTCTCTTCCATCGACGCCCAGCTGCAGTTGGTCGACGACGAGTCTTTGCCGGAAGAAGCGGCCGAGGTCATGCACCTCGTTCGCCAGGAGGTGAAGCGACTGCACCGTATCCTGCGCGAGCTGGTGACCTTCGCGCGCAAACGCCGTGACGAGGCGTCGCTGGTGTCTCCTGTCGCAGTGGTCGAGGACGCCTTGCGGCTGCTGCGCCATGACCCGCGAATGCGCGGCATCCGCGTTGTTCGCGACTTCGATTCGGATACTCCACCGGTCTTTCTGGTGGAGGACCACCTCATGCAGGTGGTGATCAATCTGCTCATGAACTCGCTGGACGCGATGGCGAGTGAGGGCACGCTTCGGCTCGAGATCCGGCCGGCCAGTGACGGCGTGGTGGTTCGCGTTCGCGACGACGGGGCGGGCATGAGCGCCACGGTGCTCGATCGCTGTCTCGAGCCGCTTTTCACCACGAAGGAAGAGGGCAAGGGCACAGGTCTCGGCCTGAGCATTGCTCGCGACATTATCGAGGCGGCTGGTGGCGAGATCGAGCTGCACAGTGCGGTTGACCGTGGCACGACGACGATCATCACGCTGCCGCCAGCGGTGCTACCCGATATTCCGGTCGCTGGCGCCGCCGAGGCGGTCGCAGCCCAGAGCAGCGGGGGAAGTTCTTGAGCCAATCGCTCCACCGTATTCTGGTCGTCGAAGACGAGTTCGCCCAGCGCGAGGCGCTGCGAAAGTTCCTCAGCCGCGCTGGATTCGAAGTCGATGCCGTCGAGACGGGAGAAGAGGCGATCGAACTCGTGACCAGCGAGCCCTACAGCCTCGTGATTACCGATCTGCGGCTGCCCGGAATGGACGGACTGGACGTGGTCCGCAAGACTCACGAGATCGACGCGGAGATCGGCGTATTGCTGATTACCGCGTTCGCGTCGCTCGAGTCCGCGGTTGAGGCTCTTCGCGCCGGTGCCCACGATTACCTGCTCAAGCCGCTGATTCTCGAAGAGGTCGAGCGGAGGGCTCGTCGCTTGCTCGACCATCGGCAGTTGCGGCAGGAAAACGCGCTGCTGCGGCGGATGCTGCAGGCGAATGAGAAGCAGGCGGAGGTGGTGGCCGCGTCGTCGGCCATGAAGGAGGTCCTCGACTGGGTGCGGCGCGCCGCGGCGAACCGCGCGACGGTGCTGCTGACGGGCGAGACCGGCACGGGCAAGGAGGTTGTCGCTCGGTCGATTCACCGACTCAGCGCCAAGGGTGCAGCGCCTTTCGTCGCGGTGAACTTGGCCGCCGTTCCGCACGACATGGTCGAGAGCGAGCTGTTTGGTCACGAGAAGGGTGCCTTTACGGGCGCCGAGATTCGGCGAGATGGTCTGCTGCGGTCCGCACAAGCGGGCACGGTCTTCCTCGACGAGATCGCCGAGCTTTCCCCGTCCGTCCAGGCCAAGCTCCTGCGCGTGCTGGAATCTCACGAGGTCCGCGCTCTGGGCAGCGACACCATGGTGCCCTTCGAGGCTCGCATCATCGCGGCCACGCACCGCGATCTGCCTCGCATGGTCGAGGAAGGGACCTTCCGCGAGGACCTCTTCTATCGGCTGAACGTGCTGCGTATCCATGTCCCGCCACTGCGGGCGCGCCCGGATGACGTTCCGCCGCTGGTTCACGACCTGCTGCGGCGGCACGCCGCACGCAGTGGTATTGCCGAACCGATTGTTGCCGCCGAGGCGATGCGCGCGATGTGTGGACACGTGTGGCGGGGGAACGTGCGCGAACTGTCCAACGTCCTGGAGCGGGCACTCATCCTTGTTGATCAAGGTCGCATCGAGCCGCAACACCTGCCCGCGGACATCCGCGGCGACTCCGCCGGCGGACTACATCTCAGCGACGCGGTAGCGCGCGCCGAGCGAGCGCATATCGTGATGGTGCTGAAGTTCTGTGACGGCAGCCGTGAGCGGGCCGCCGAGGAACTGGGCATCTCTCCCGCGACGCTCTATCGGCGTCTGGAGCGCCTGGCGATCTAGCAGACGTCTGCTACGAGTCGCGGTCAGACTGGGCCGACTCTCAATTCTGCGAGTCGGAAGAGTCACGTTTCGCGATATTGATAGCTGCTAATCCCATTTTGAGTGTTCTCAGGGCGCCCAGAGCTTTGCCGTAAGGGGTTTTAGGGCCGCGCGCCCTTGTGGCACGAGGATTGCTCTTCTGAGGAAGTGTTCGAGCCAGCTCCAACGCGAAATCAGGGAGACCCACTGTGCCGGGTCCTTACGACTCTCGAGTAGCTCCGCGAGCGACCGTGCCCGTTCTGGCCGTCGCGCTGTCTTTCTTCGCTCTCGCCGCCGGGCCCACACGTGCACTGGCCCAGGCAACCTCCGCCGAGGAAGCCCCGGCTCAGGCTGTCGCAGAAATCCAGGCAGAGGCCGTAGCGGCGCCGGCGGCGTCCGCTGAGCCTCAGCCACCCGCGGAGATCGATCCGCGGATCGAGCTGTTTGTCGCGAAGTGCGCCTCCTGCCATACGGTTGGCAAGGGCGACCGGGTGGGCCCCGATCTGAGTGGCGTCCACACTCGCCGCGATCGCGCCTGGCTCCAGCAGATGATTCAGACGCCTAGCAGCATGCTCAGCAGCGATGCGGACGCACGTAACCTGCTGCTGGAGTACAACGGCGTCAAGATGCCCGACCTGGGTATCAGCGCTGAGGACGTCTCCAGCCTCATCGATCTGGTAGCGGAGTGCTCCGATGCGCCGTGCGTACTGGCGGGCCAGTTCGTGGCGGTCGGCGAGGCAACCGAAGTCGAGATTGGCCGGGGTCGCGATCTCTTCGTTGGCAATGAGACGTTCATCGGAGGCGGCGTGGCCTGCATGTCCTGCCACACGGTTCGTGGAATGGAATCGGCCGTACCCGGGGGCACTCTCGGCGTTGATCTGACGCACGCCTTTGCGCGACTCGGCGACGAGGGGCTGGACGTTGCGTTGAAGAACCCGGTGTTCCCCGTGATGAATAAGGTCTTCGCCGACCATCCACTGGAAACCGATGAAGCGTTCGCGCTGCGGGCCTTCCTCAACGAGGCCAACTCGAATCCCACCGCGGACACCAGTGCGCTCAGCCTGCCGTTGTTCGGGCTGCTCGTTGCCGGCGCGGTGATGGTGTTTCTCAACGCGGTATGGGGGCGTCGCCTGCGGGGCGTTCGCCAGCCGATGACTCGCCGCTCCGCGGCACTAGCTGGCGCCAAACGACGGAGTGACGTGCGATGAAGTGGATCAAGGATCTGATCAGTCCCAAGACGCGGCAATGGGAAGAGTTCTACCGCAACCGGTGGCAGCACGACAAGGAAGTGCGGTCGACCCACGGCGTCAACTGCACCGGCGGCTGCTCGTGGAAGATCTACGTCAAGGACGGCATCGTCACCTGGGAGATGCAGGCCCTCGACTATCCCAAACTCGATCCGGAACTGCCGCCGTATGAACCGCGCGGCTGTCAGCGCGGTATCTCGTTCTCCTGGTACTTGTACAGCCCGATCCGCATCAAGTATCCGTACATGCGCGGCTCGCTCCTCGATATCTGGCGCGACATGCGCCAGCAGTACGACGATCCGGTCGATGCTTGGCAGGCGATCCAAAACGACGACGAGTTGCGCCGACGCTATCAGCGCACTCGCGGCAAGGGTGGCTTCCGACGTGTCGGCATGGACGAGGCGATCGAGATGTGTGCGGCGGCCAACGTCCACACGGTGAAGAAGTGGGGCCCGGACCGGGTCGTCGGATTCTCGCCCATCCCGGCGATGAGCCAGCTCAGCTACGCGGGCGGCGCCCGCTTCCTGCAGTTGCTCGGTGGCATCAACCTGTCGTTCTACGACTGGTACTGTGATTTGCCGCCCGCCTCGCCCGAGACCTGGGGCGAGCAGACCGATGTGGCCGAGAGTGCCGACTGGTATCACTCGAAGATGATCGCGGTCATGGGCTCCAACCTGAACATGACGCGGACGCCCGACTGCCACTTCATCCCCGAAGCGCGCCAGAACGGTTCCAAGCTCGTCGTGTTTTCGCCGGACTTCTCGCAGGTCTCCAAGTACGCCGATCAGTGGGTGGCGATCAACGCTGGCCAGGATGGGGCCTTCTGGATGGCCGTGGGCCACGTGATCCTGCGCGAGTTCTACGTCGACAAGAAGACGCCGGACTTCGACGAGTACCTGAAGCAGTATTCGGATTGCGGTTTCCTTGTGGAGCTGGAGGACACGCCGCGCGGCGCCCGCGCCGGGCGTATGGTCCGTGCAGGACGCCTCGAGGAGTACGCCGAGGAAGAGAACGGTGAGTGGAAGTTCCTTGTCATGGACGGCGCCAGCGGCAAGCCGCGGATGCCGGGCGGGTCCGTGGGGCACCGCTGGGGCGAGGAGCAGGGCAAGTGGAACCTCAAGCTCGAAGATGCCCGCACGGGCGAGGCCATCGATCCCGTGCTGTCGTTTCTTGACGAGCACGACGAGGTGCCGCAGATCGAACTCGAGCACTACGAGTCTGACCGACTCGTCCTGCGCGGCGTGCCCTCACGTCGCCTGCGGCTCGCGGACGGCTCGGTGATCCGTGTGACCACGGTCTTCGATCTGCTGATGGCGCGCTACGGGGTTGATCGCGGACTCGCTGGCGAGTACCCGAACAGCTACGACGACGAGGAACTGGGCTACACGCCTGCGTGGCAGGAGCCGTTCACGGGCATCGATCGCAAGACGGTGATTGAGTTTGCCCGGGAGTGGGCCGCTACCGCGGACAAGACCGGCGGCCGCTGCAGCATCATCATCGGTGCTGGCATCAACCACTGGTACCACAACAACCTGATGTATAGGGCGGGTATCGTTGCCCTGATTCTCACGGGTTGTGTTGGCAAGAACGGCGGTGGATTGAACCACTACGTCGGCCAGGAGAAGCTCGCACCGATGGCGCCCTGGAGCGCGATCGCGTTCGCGCGCGACTGGGTCGGCCCGCCGCGGTTGCAGAATGCGCCCTCGTGGCATTACGTGCACTGCGATCAGTGGCGCTACGAGCGCGAGTTCACCGACTACCACCCGGTGCCTGAGGAGACGTCGTTGGCCCAGGGGCACACGATCGATCTGCAGGTGAAAGCCGTCAAGAACGGCTGGCTACCCTTCTTCCCGCAGTTCCTCGAGAACAGCATCGAGGTGGTGAAGAAGGCACGCGCCGCGGGCGCGAGCACCGACGAGGAGATCGTCGCGAACGTCGTCGAGCGCCTCAAGAGTGGCGACCTGACCTTCGCTGTCGAGGATCCCGACGCCCCCGAAGCCTGGCCGCGCACCTGGTACATCTGGCGCGGCAACGCTCTGATGTCGAGCGCCAAGGGTCACGAGTACTTCCTCAAGCACTACCTCGGCACGCACACGAACATGATCGCCAAGGAGCGCGCGGAGGGCTCGTTCGATGACGTGATCTGGCGTGAAGCGCCCGAGGGCAAGCTCGACCTGATCGTTGACCTGAACTTCCGCATGGATACGTCGGCGCTCTACTCCGACATCGTTCTGCCGGCCGCCACCTGGTACGAGAAGGACGATCTCAACTCGACCGACATGCACTCCTTCATGCATCCCTTGTCAGCGGCCACGCCGCCAGCCTGGGAGTCGCGGTCGGACTGGGATCTGTTCAAGATCATCACCGCCAAGACCGCTGAGTATGCGGCCCGGCACTTCCCGGAGCCGATCGAAGAGATCGTCATGACGCCGCTGTTGCATGACACGCCGGCCGAGATCGCGCAGCCGGAGATCAAGGACTGGTCGAAAGGGGAGTGCGAGGCGATTCCTGGCAAGACCATGCCGAACTTCACCGTCGTTCGACGTGACTACCGTCTGCTGGCGAAGAAATTCTGCGCGCTTGGTCCTGGTGTCCGGGCAGGGATTGGGGCCCACGGCGTGTCGATGGACGCCTCGGACTTCTACGACCAGCTCCTTGAGCACGGCGAGAAGGTCGAGGTCGGGGGCGAGCAGTATCCGTCGATTACCGAGGCCCATCAGGCCGCCGACGCCGTCCTGGCGCTGGCACCCGAGACCAACGGAGAACTCGCCTATCGCGGGTATCAGTTCCTCGAGAAGAAGACCGGCATGCCGCTGGCGGACCTCGCCGAGGGCTCGCGGGATTCACGCGTGACGTTCAAGGAACTGCAGGCGCAGCCGCGGCGGCTCCTCAACAGCCCCTGCTGGTCTGGAATCATCACCGACGGGCGATCGTACTCGGCGTTCACGACACAGGTTGAACGCCTGGTGCCGTGGCGCACCCTGACGGGCCGCCAACACCTGTATCTGGATCACCAGGGATATCTGGACTTTGGTGAGCATCTGCCCACCTACAAGCCAATGCCGCTGCCAGCCGACATGGGCGATCTCCGCGAGAGTCCGGAGGACGGCATGGTTCTCAACTATCTGACCCCGCACGGGAAGTGGCACATCCACTCCACTTACGGAGACACCCACCGGATGCTGACGTTGTCGCGTGGCATCGACCCGATCTGGATGAACGATCGGGACGCGGACCAGCTCGAGATCGACGACAACGACTGGGTGGAGGTGCACAACGATCATGGCGTCGTCTGCACCCGAGCTTGCGTCTCGGCGCGTATCCCGCGCGGCATTTGCATCCTGTACCACTCGCCGGAGCGGACGATTTCCGTTCCCAAGTCGCCACTGCGCGGCAACCGGCGGGCAGGTGGCCACAACAGTCTCACCAGGGTGCGGCTCAAGCCCAACCTGATGATCGGCGGCTACGGCCAGTTCACTTACCACTTCAACTACTGGGGCCCGACGGGTGTGAACCGCGACACCGCGGTACGCGTCCGTAAGCTCGATAAGGTCGAGTACTGAGGAGCTAACGACGATGAATGTCAGATCTCAGGTCTCGATGGTCTTCCACTTGGACAAGTGCATCGGGTGCCATACGTGCTCGGTCGCATGCAAGAACATCTGGACTGATCGTAAGGGCGCCGAGTACATGTGGTGGAACAACGTCGAGACGAAGCCGGGCACCGGCTATCCGACGGCGTGGGAAGACCAGGACAAGTACAAGGGCGGTTGGGAACGCAAGGGCGACGGCATCGAGGTGCGCGCTGTCGGCAAGCTCCGCGGCGCATTGACGGTCTTTCACAACCCGAATCTGCCGACGATCGACGACTACTACGAGCCGTTCACGTATACCTATGAAGACCTGATCGATTCCCCCGAGGGGTCGGATCAGCCCGTCGCAAAGCCGATCTCGATGATCACCGGCAATCCGATGGAGATCGAGGCTGGCCCCAACTGGGACGATGACCTCGGTGGCTCGGCGGTCTATGCCGCCAATGATCCCAATCTGGCAAGCATGTCGGAGGAGGACCGCGAGTCGATCTTCGAGATTCAGAAGCTCGTCTTCTTCTACCTGCCGCGGATGTGCAACCACTGCCTCAATCCGACGTGCGTGGCGGCCTGTCCGTCGGGTGCGCTGTACAAGCGTGGTGAAGACGGCATCGTCCTGATCAACCAGGAGCGCTGCCGTGCCTGGCGCTTCTGCGTAACGGCCTGCCCCTACAAGAAGACCTACTTCAACTGGGGCACCGGTAAGAGCGAGAAGTGCATCCTCTGTTACCCGCGCCTCGAGAGCGGCCAGGCGCCAGCCTGCTTCCACTCCTGCGTCGGCCGCATCCGATACCTGGGAATGATGCTCTACGACGCCGACATGGTGGAGGAGATCGCCAGCATCGAGGATCCCAAGGAGCTCGTGGCCGCACAGCGGCGCATGCTCCTCGATCCCTTCGATCCTGAGGTGATCGCCGGTGCTGCCAAGAACGGCATCGGGCCAGATGTGATCAAGTCGGCACAGGCCTCGCCGGTGAAGAAGTTCGTGTCCGACTGGGGCCTGGCACTGCCGTTGCACGCCGAACATCGAACCCTGCCGATGCTCTTCTACGTGCCCCCGTTGTTGCCGGTGCTCGCGAAGGTGACCGACAATGGCTACGACACGTCGATGGATGCGTTCCTCGGCGCGCTCGACCAGAGTCGGCTGCCGATCGAGTACATGGCCAGCCTGTTCGGGGGCGGGAACGAGGGAGTCGTTCGCTACGCCCTGCGCAAGCAGCAGGCGATCCGCATGCATCGCCGCATGATCACGGTCGGCGATATCGACGCTACCGAGGTGGAGTACGCACTTGCCGAGGCCGATTGCACGCCGGAGCAGGCCGATGCGATCTACCGGTTAACGACGCTCGCCTCGCATGAGGACCGCTTCGTGATCCCGCCGATGCATCGGGAGGAAGCGATCGAACTGCTCGGTGACGAGACCCCATTGGAAGCCAAGGGAGCCGGTGTCGGCTTCCGGCGCGGTCCGGAGCGAGGCGCATGACGGCCCTGTCAGATAGCACCAGAGTCCTCCTCGACCGCGTTGGGGAGTTGCTGCAGTACCCCGGGATCGGCTACGAGGACAAGATCGTCACGGCCCTCGATCTCGGTCACACCAACGCCACCGAGGTTCTCGGTGACACCCAGGCCGCTAGCGATCTCGCGGATGCCGCGCGTCGTCTCGCCGACCTGCTCACCGCGAAGGGCAAGCATGGCGCCGAGGAGCACTTCACGGTGCTCTTCGACCTGTCACCCGTGTGCACGCTCAACGTCGGTCATCATCTGTTTGGTGATGCGTACCAGCGCGGCGAGTTGCTGGCCGGGCTCGTGGGCGAGATGGCCCAGCGGGGCATCCCGATCGATGAGGAGATTCCGGACCATCTGCCCTTGCTGCTGCAGCTCCTCGGGCGAGTCGAAGAAGAGGAGGATCGGACCACGTTGGCCTCGGCAGTCCTGCTTCCGGGCCTGGAGCGGATCAACCAGTCCCTGGCTGAGAACGAGACACCGTGGGGCGACATCCTGCGGGTCCTTCCTGACGTCATTCAGATCCTGGTCCCGGATGCCGAATCTCTGATCGACCTGTTACCCACGGACACCGAATCAAGGGATCCCATCGGCTACCAGGAGGTTCTTCCCCGTGCTTGATCTACTCCTGTACGCCGTTCTGCCGTACATCTCGATCGTGCTTTTCCTCTTCGTGTCGATTCAGCGCTATCGCCACGACCCGTTTACGTTCTCGAGCCTGTCCAGCCAGTTCCTGGAGTCGCGCAAGCTCTTCTGGGGTTCGGTGCCCTTCCACGTCGGGATCATGACGCTCTTTCTGGGCCACCTGATCGGCTTCATGTTCCCGCGTCAGGTGGTGCTCTGGAACAGGGTTCCGGTGCGCCTGTTTATCCTCGAGACGACGGCGCTCGCCGCGGCGGTGCTCTGCTTGATCGGCATTGTCGGTCTGATCGTGCGGCGCGCAACGACTTCGCGATTGCGGCGCCACACGACCGCGGCTGACATCGCCGTGTACGTGATGCTCCTGTTCCAGATCGTCACCGGTATGTGGGTGGCGCTCGGACTGCGCTGGGGCAGCGCCTGGTACACGCAGACGTTGGTGCCGTACCTGTGGTCGCTAGCGCGGCTTCAGCCCGACATCCAACGCGTCGTGGAACTCGGCCTGCCAGCGCGTCTGCACGTCATCGGCGCGTTCGTACTGATCGCGGCGTTTAGCTTCACCCGCCTGGTCCACGCGCTCGTGGCCCCGGTGCCGTACCTGTGGCGACCCCTGCAACTGGTGATCTGGAACCGCGTTCGCCCTGACTGAGACCTTTCTCTCCACTCGGACAACACAAGCGAGCAAGCCCCGTCATGAGCAAGCTATTGGACCGCTGGGATCCCGAGGACGAGCAGTTCTGGAACACGACCGGCAAGGCGGTCGCGAACCGCAACCTGTGGATCTCCATCCCGTGTCTGCTGTGCGGATTCGCGGTGTGGCTGTACTGGTCGATCATCACTGTCCAGATGCAGAATCTCGGTTTTCCGTTCGCGCTGGAGCAGCTCTACGGACTCTCGGCGGTGGCAGGCCTGGCCGGTGCCACGCTGCGCATCCCGAACTCCTTCTTCATCGCGCTGAGTGGCGGCCGCAACGTCATCGCGGTGACCACGATCCTGCTGGTGGTCCCGGCAGCCGGTGTCGGAATGGCCTTGCAGGATCCGAGCACGAGCTACGCGACATTCGTCGTCTTGGCCGCGCTGTCGGGGCTCGGCGGCGGCGCCTTTGCCTCGTCGATGTCCAACATCAGTTTCTTTTTCCCCAAGCGCATGCAGGGGCTGTCGCTGGGGCTGAACGCGGGTCTGGGCAACGTCGGCGTGAGCATCATGCAGGTGCTGCTGCCGTTCGTGATGACGTTCGGGCTCTTCGGCGCATTCGGCGGCGGTTCCCGCGCCCTACCGGCCGCACTCGGTGGCGCTGACGTTTGGATTCAGAACACGGGGCTGGTCTGGGTTCCGATTCTGGTAGTGCTGGCGGTGGCTGCCTGGTTCGGCATGAACAACCTGCCGATCCATGACGTCGGCGCGTCGCCGGCGGCGATCGCCAAGATGCTGTGGTTGCTCCTGCTCGGATTCGCAAGCTCAGCCTTGGGGCTGTATCTGCTCATCGGGCTGAGCTGGAACATGTGGATCGTCCTGCCGATCACGATCGTGATGACCTTGGTTCTGATGCGTTACGCGACACCGCAGGCGGTGCAGGAGAACCTCAAAGGCCAGTTCGTGATCTTCGACGAGAAGCACAACTGGGTGATGACCTGGCTGTACGTCATGACGTTCGGGTCGTTCATCGGTTTCTCCGCGGCGTTTCCCAAGCTCATCCAGGACGTGTTCGGGACGCTCCCCGATGGGACGCTGAATCCGGCCGCGCCGAATCCACTTGCTTACGCCTGGCTTGGCCCTCTGGTCGGATCGCTAATCCGCCCGGTTGGGGGCTGGCTGTCCGACAAGATTGGCGGCGCACGCGTGACGCACTGGGACACGATCCTGATGATCGCCTCCACGCTCGGCGTGGCGTACTACGTGAAGCTGGCCGGTGCCGCGGCACAGCCCGAGCAGTTCTTCATGCCGTTCCTGCTGCTGTTCCTGCTGCTGTTCATCACCACAGGGATTGGTAACGGTTCGACGTTCCGCATGGTGCCGATCATCTTCAAGCCGTCGATGGCGGGCCCAGTGTTGGGCTGGATCTCGGCGGTCGCGGCGTACGGCGCGTTCATCATCCCGCGTGTCTTCGGCAAGCAGATTCAGGCCGGGACGCCCGAGTACGCGCTCTATGGCTTCGCGGTGTACTACTTCAGTTGCCTGGTCGTGAACTGGTGGTTCTACGCCCGCAAGAACGCGGAGAAGCCCTGTTGACCTCCCGACGTCTACCCCTTCTGCTGCTGTTGGCCGTCGCGCTGGGCGCGCTGGCAGCTTGCGAACCCACGAACCAGGGCTACCAGCCCGAGCAGCCCGTGGCCTACTCGCATGCCGTTCACGCTGGCGGGCAGTCGATCCCTTGTACTTACTGCCACGTCGGCGCTGAGCGCGGGCGCCACGCCGGCATCCCGCCAGCAAGCGTGTGCATGAACTGTCACACGAAGGTGCAGCCGGACAGCGAGGAGGTCCAGAAGGTCGTGCGAGCCATCGAGCTTCGCGATCCCATCGAGTGGTATCGGGTGCACAAGCTGCCTGATCACGCGTACTTCGATCACAGCGCTCACGTCGTGACCGGAGAAGTTGAATGCCAGACCTGCCACGGCCCCGTCGAAGCGATGGGACTGGTCCGCCAGGAGGAACCGCTGACGATGGGGTGGTGCCTGGATTGTCATCGCGAACAGGATCCTCCATCCCCTGACGCGGCTTCCGATCCTCTGCCGGGTTCTGCCCCTGCAGTGGGTGCCAACCTGATCGACTGCTCGACCTGCCACCGATGAGCAAACACGTGCACGACGATAGACCTTGGATCAAGCTCGACAGCGACCTCCAGCCCGAGCACGCGGCGTTCGCCGAGCCTGAGTGGGCAGAACAGGGCGATGGTGCTGAGAGTTCGGGCAAGCTTGCCACCAGCAGGCGGGGCTTCCTCACGGCGCTGGGACTGAGCGCGGCCTCCATGGCGGCCTGCGAGCGACTGCCCGTGCGCCGGGCGATGCCCTACCTGATACCGCCAGACGACATTACCCCGGGCGTCCCGGCGTACTACGCCAGCACCTGCCTTGCCTGTTCGGCCAATTGCGGCACGCTCGTCAAGGTGCTCGATGGACGGCCGGTGAAGCTCGAAGGCAACCCCGAGCATCCGATCTCGCGTGGTGGCCTTTGTGCGATCGGTCAGGCCGACCTACGGGCTCTGTACGATCCCACGCGTCTTCAGGCGCCTACGATCGACGGCCAGGCGGCTACCTGGGACGACGTCGATGGACGCGTTCGGCAGCGTCTTGCCCAGGTCGCGGCCGGGCAGAGCATCTACGTGGTCAGTGCTTCGATCACCAGCCCTTCCGCGCGCCGCGCGATAGGGACGTTCCTGGCGCCCTACGGCGGTACGCTGGTGGAACACGACCTTGATCCCCAGAGCCCCTCTGCAGCGCGCGACGCCTATCGTGTGCTCGACGGAATGCCGCTGCAGCCAGCGCTGGATCTGGAACAGGTCGACCTGCTGGTGGGTCTTGGCGCCGATCCGTTCGGCACGGGTCCGGATCCAG
This sequence comes from Acidobacteriota bacterium, assembly GCA_029263295.1. Classification (GTDB taxonomy): domain Bacteria; phylum Acidobacteriota; class UBA890; order UBA890; family WLXD01; genus WLXD01. The sequence continues at coordinate 25,113 of JAJCXT010000103.1, forward strand.
TTGGCAATACGGCGGCCTGGGCCGCGCGCCGGCGCGCCGGCGAACACTATGGTCCGCCACGGCACGTGCAGATCGAAGGCAGCCTCTCGCTCTCTGGCGCCAATGCCGACCAGCGCTGGGCGGCCACGGCCGCCGAGCGTGAACAGATCGCGCTGTGGATTCTGGGTGAGGTCGCGAACCGTCTTGGTGTCACCGGAGCCGCTGAGATCGGCACTGCGCTGGCCGGACTCAGCGAGACTCCGCCACATGAGGCCGACCTCGTGGAAATCGTCGATGCGCTGATCGGAGCGCCGGGCCGCTGCCTGGTGGTGAGCTCCTCCGAGAGAAGCGCCGAACAGATCGCAGTTGCACTGACAAACCGCCTCCTTGGCAACGAAGGGCACACCCTCAACCTCGAGCGATCCATGCTGGCGCAGCGCGGCAGCGATGCTGCTCTAGCAGCGTTTCGCGATGAACTTGCCGCCGGGACGGTGGGCGCTGCGATCATTGTCGACCTGGATCTGGTCGGAAGGTCACCGGATGGCGAGGCGCTCGGAGGGCAACTCGCGGCGCTGCCGTTGAGCGTGGCTGTCGCGACTCGGCCATCAGCCAGCACGGCGGCGTGCCAGATCGTCGCTGCGGCGCATCAGGGCCAAGAGCGCTGGGCAGACGCTCAGCCGCGGCAGGACCTCAGCACGCTCGCGCAGCCGACCATCCGCCCCATCTTCGATACGCGCGATCCATGGGAGAACTTCCTGACCTGGTCCGGGTCGGCCACCAGCCAGTGGCGGGAGTTTCTGCAGCAGTCGTGGGCCGCCAACGACGCCACCGACTGGCCGGAACTGGTGCGTACGGCAGGTCTGAGTGCGGCGGTTGGTCAAACAGAAGCGGCCCATGACGTCGAGATGGTGGGGAGTGAGCCGCCGCGGCCACAGAACCAGCTCGCCGCGCCATCAGCTGCCGCGTTGCAGGTATTGACCACGGCTTCGCAGCAGCCAGCGGTGAGTGGAGCTGTGGAGATCGAGATCATTACCGAGGTCTCCTGTCGCAATGGCAGCCATGCGGCCAATCCCTGGCTGCGTGAACTCCCGGATCCTTTGACGAGGGTCTCGTGGGCAGGGTGCGCGAGGGTGGCTCCGAGCCGCGCCCGCGATCTGGGCATCGAAGACGGATCGGTCGTGGAACTCGCGACCGAGGGGGCCGTGGTCACGATGCCTGCGGTCGTCCTTCCCGGACAGCACCCTGACGTCGTCGCGGTACCGGCTGGTTATGGCATCTGGGACGAAGCGGATCCCGACAGCGTCGATCCCGCCCGGGCCGAGGCCGTCGCGCAACTGGTGGCCTACGCGGCGGATACGGACCAGGGCCCGCAATGGCGCGGCCGGTCGGTGCAGCTGACCAACACCGGTCGCACTTCGGTCGTGCCTCGCATCCAGATCCACGCCAAGACGGAAGGGCGCCCGATCATCCACCAGGTGAGCGCCCACGACGAGGCTGTGCACGTGCCGCATCACCCCGACGCCGATTTGTGGGAGGCGCGCGATGAGCCGTCGCCACAGTGGGGGATGGTCATCGACCTCGATGCCTGCGTCGGATGCGCCGGTTGTGTGGTGGCCTGTCAGGCCGAGAACAACATTCCTGTCGTCGGCGCCGATCAGATGGCGCGGCATCGGGACATGTACTGGCTGCGAATCGATCGCTACTTCGTTGGCGACGCGGACGATCCCGATGTGCTCTTCGAGCCCATGTTGTGCGCGCAGTGCGACCATGCTCCGTGCGAGACGGTTTGCCCCGTGGCGGCTACCGTTCAGAGCGAGGACGGCCTGAACCAGCAGATCTACAACCGCTGCGTCGGCACTCGCTACTGCGCCAACAACTGCCCGTACAAGGTGCGGCGCTTCAACTGGTTCAAGTTCGAGCCGACCGACCCGATCGAGCGTCTGGTGCTCAATCCGGATGTTGTCGTGCGCAGCCGTGGCGTGATGGAGAAATGCACGTTCTGCGTGCAGCGTATCCAGTCGGAACGTATCGATGCGCGCCGCGACGGGCGGCCCTCGTTCGAGGTGCAGACGGCATGCCAGCAAAGCTGTCCTGCCCAGGCCATCAGTTTCGGTGACTCGACCGACGCGGATGGGCCAATCGCGCTACTCAGCGACAAGCCCCGCGCCTTCCAGGTTCTCGCGGAGTTGGGCGTGAAGCCGTCTCTGACCTACATGGCACGTATAAGGAATCGCGATGATGCGGGCGAGCACGATACCAGCGATGCACCGGCAGCCGCCGAGCACGGGGGCACACCATGACGGAGCAGCATGACGTGAGCCAGAGCATGGATCCGCGCTTCCAGGAGCTGATCCCGGGAGCGCCGTCACTGTCCGAGGTGACCAACGAGATTGCCGGTCCGATCGAGCGGGGCCCCGGAAAGCTCTGGTGGGGCGCGTTCGCCACGGCGGCGTCGGCCCTGACGCTGGGCGTGATTCTTGTCGCCTACACCGTCGGTACTGGCATTGGCGTGTGGGGGCTCGATCGTACGGTCGGGTGGGGTTGGGCCATCACGAACTTCGTCTTCTGGGTGGGGATCGGCCACGCGGGAACGCTGATTTCGGCGATTCTCCTCCTGTTCCGGCAGCGTTGGCGGACGTCGATCGCGCGGGCTGCGGAAGCCATGACGATCTTCGCGGTCATGTGTGCCGGCATATTCCCGATTATTCACATGGGCCGTCCGTGGCTCGCGTTCTGGGTGTTCCCGTATCCGAACACGCGCGGTCCGTTGTGGGTGAACTTCCGATCGCCCTTGTTGTGGGACGTCTTCGCGATCTCCACCTATTTCATCGTTTCCCTGGTGTTCTGGTACGTGGGCCTGCTTCCTGATTTCGCCACGATGCGCGACCGGGTCAAGGGATGGCGCGGTCGTATCTACGGCTGGTTGTCGCTCGGGTGGGACGGCTCGACGAAGAGCTGGCAGCGTCACGAGAAGACATCCTTGCTACTGGCCGCACTGGCAACGCCGCTGGTCGTTTCGGTGCACACCATCGTGTCCTTCGACTTCGCGACGAGCATTCTGCCCGGCTGGCACACGACGATCTTGCCGCCGTACTTCGTGGCTGGCGCTGTTTTCAGTGGCTTCGCGATGGTGCTCACGCTGCTGCTCATGACTCGCAAGCTGATGCACCTGGAGCGCTACATCACACCCGACCATCTCGACAAGATGGCCAAGGTCCTGCTGACGACGGGCATGATCGTCGGCTTCGCGTACGCCACGGAGCTGTTCATCGCCTGGTACAGCAGCAATCCCTACGAACGGTTCGCATTCTGGAACCGGGCGTTCGGGCCCTACGGTGTCGGCTACTGGATCATGGTGTTCTGCAACGTCGTTGTACCGCAGGTGTTCTGGTCGGCGAAGGCTCGCCGCAACGTGGGGCTGCTCTTCGTTGCCTCGATCTTTGTCAACATCGGGATGTGGTTCGAACGCTTCAACATCATCGTGATCTCGCTGTCGCGCGACTTCCTGCCGTCATCGTGGACTCACTACGTGCCGAGCATGGTGGAGGTGGGGATCCTGGTCGGCAGCTTCGGCCTCTTCTTCACCTGCTTCCTGCTGTTCGTCCGCTACGCGCCCGTGGTTTCGTTCCACGAGGTGAAGGTGACCTTGGCGGAGCAGAAGCATGGCGCCCACCATGCAGCTGACGAGGACCCAGTGTCGCCACGATCCAATTGGACCGGGGACACGTTTGGGACCTCCGCGTCTCGGACCGGAGGAATCCAGTCATGAGCACACGTAAGACAACAAACCGACGTGCCGTTCGCTATCACGTGCTCGTTCTCGATGACGCCGACCGGACCGTCGATGCGGTGCGCCGGCTCCGCCGCGATGGCTTCGACCTGCACGACGTGTACACACCTTTCGCCGTTCACGAGTTGGACGTTGAGATGGGGCTTCCACCCACGCGCCTTCCCTGGATGACACTCGTGGGCGGAACGCTCGGAGTGACGCTGGGCCTGGGATTTCAGGCATGGACCGCGACCAGCAGTTGGCCGCTAAATATCGGCGGTAAGACCGATCTCGCGCTGCCAGCGCTGGCCCCAGTGACGTTCGAGTCCGCCGTGCTGCTCGCGGCGCTCTTCTCGGTAGCAACGCTGTTCGTTGCCAGCAGACTGTTTCCACGCGGCCGACCGCCATCGCAGCCGATCGCGGCCGTTACTGATGATCGGTTCGCCATTGTGGTGCGCGAGGCCGACGCCGCTTTCGACCCAGGGAAGCTTGCGGGTGTGGCGAACGAGGTCGGTGCGGATCCGTTTATAGAGAGCTGGAAGGTCGAATGACATGCGTACATCGATGCTGAAGAACAAACGGGCCCACCGTACCCTGGCCGTGTTTGCCCTCGCGGGTGCGCTGGTGGCGACTGCCGGGTGTGGAGCCGAAGGCGATCGCCCGGGGTGGAAGTTCTTGCCCGGCATGATGAACTCGGTGCCGCATGACACGTTCGAGGCTAATCCTGTTTCCGAGAGCGGCGGCATGCTGCTGCCGCCAGAAGGCACCATCCCGGTCACCGGAGTGCCGTTCCCTTACGGCAACTCGGAGGAAGAGGCCATTCGCGCCGGGGTGGAGTTGATCAACCCTCTGCAGGCGACGCCCGAGATCCTGGCGCGCGGTCAGCACCGGTTCGAGTCGGCTTGTTTCGTCTGCCATGGCGCTGGTGGCGAGGGCGATGGGCCGATCATTGGCCGCTTCCCCAACCCTGCCAGCCTCATCTCGGACCACGCCAAGTCGTACCCGGATGGTCGTATCTACCATGTGATCACGCACGGACAGGGCATCATGCCGTCGCATGCGTTGCAGGTGTTGCCGGAAGAACGATGGGCTGTGGTGCTGTACTTGCGGCAACTGCAGGGGCTCCTGGACGACGTTAACGCCGCGGGGCCGGTCGCGGAGCCGGAACCGACACCCACCGATGTCGGCGCTACACCCGACGTCGTCGGAGACGCACGATGACATTGAAGGTCCAGCCGCAAGCCCTGGTAGGTGGCCAGCGAAACGGTGCGATCGTGGCGCTTAGCCTTGGGGCTGTCGGCGTGGCGTATGAGTTCCTGCGCGACCCTGCGGTGGCGTTCGGTGGCCTGCTGATCGCAGGGTTGTTTGGTGTGCTACTCAGTCTCGGTGGCGCGATCATGATCGCGGTGCACGTACTCGGTGGCGCGCGCTGGTGGGACCCGATTCGGCAATGGCCGATGGCGATCGCCGGGCTGCTGCCGATTCCCGCCGCCCTCGTAGCCGTGGTGATGTTCGCCGGACGCACAGCGATCTATCCATGGGCGGACCCTGAGATCGTTGCCCATAGCCAGGTTCTCCAGGACAAGGCGGCCTGGTTCAGCACGCCCTTCTTCCTCAGCCGCACGGTACTGATCCTGCTGATCTGGCTCGCCCTCGTCTGGACGATGCGCACACGACTGCAGGAGCAT
>JAJCXT010000104.1 GCA_029263295.1 Acidobacteriota bacterium
CCCGCGACTTTCGGTGTCGGCAATGGGGATTTCGCCGGGTGGCGAAGGGCGTCGAGCAACGTCCTCCCCGCGCTCCCCGGTCACGCTTCTGGCGGTACCGGGCGCGAGACGACTCAGACGGCGTCGAACTCGATGCGATAGTCAGCCCCGCAGCTTTCGCAGCGGATGTGACCGAGAGGGGCGCGTTGCACGTGGCTGCAGGCGGGGCACATCACTCGCGTGCCGGGGCCGTCGGAGCTGGCTTCGCCCGCTGCGGGTAGCCCTCTGAGGCGCGCAGCCACCGGCAGGCTCAGCGATCCGGTGAGCATCAGCACGCCCACCACGCCCAGGCCGCGGAAGTAGGCGCTGTTGTCCTGGTAGATCGTCGACCAGACCGGTAGAGCGATGCCGATGGCCAGGGCGAAGCCCAGGATGATCGAACCGGTACGGACCCAGCCAAGCAGGCGGTCGGTCCGGGCCAGGCCCAGCAGGCTTGCGTGCGCGGCGGCTACCGAGAGGAGCCAGCCGGTGGCCACGGTCTTCATCCAGGTATTTATGGGTTCAGGCTCGACCCAGAAGGCGAATAGCGTGATGGCCAGCGTCACAAGGACGAGCGCGAGGCCACCGAGGGCGGCGGGCCGCCACCGGTCCTGATCCCAGGCGGCACCGCAGGCCATGCCGCAGATGCTGGCTCCGGATGTGGCCAGTGCGGAGAGCAGGACCTTCGCCTGTAGCGAGCCGAACTCCCCGGTCACCAACGCCGCGATGGCCAGCGCACCGCTAACTACGATCGAGATGATCAGCAGTCGGAGCGCGGTCTTCCGGAGTTCCATATGCGCTCCCCTAGTTCTCCACGGCGATCTCGCTCATCAGGGCAAGTGTATTGCCCTCAGGATCGTCGAAGAAGGCCATCCAGAGTTCGTGGGTATCCGTCTTGTGCACGACGAGCGGTTCGTCGCGGAAGCGAACGTTGTGCTTCAGCGCCGCGTGCATCTTTCACAGTGAAGTAGATGATCGACGACGGATGGTCGAATTCGGGCCGGTCGGGGAGCCCGAGCATCAGGCGAATCCCGCCGCAGTCGAAGAACGACATGTCGCCGGCTGTGAAGAGGTGCGTCATCCCGAGGGCCTCGCGATAGAAGAGCGTCGCGCGTTCGACGTCATGCACGTTGATCGCGATCTGTCCGATACCCGACAACTTGATCGAGGGTGGGGTCATCTGTGGACTCGCAGGAGGTTGAGGCGTGGGGGTGGGTTCGATAATATTTAGCTTAGCTAAGGAATATTTTCAAGACGCGCGAGAAAACAATGGCGAAACAGACTCATTCGAGCGCGGCACTCCAGCAGACGGCCGATCTCCTGCACTCTGCATCGATACGAATCCTGCGGCGGATCCGCCGCGCGGATGAGGCCACGGGGCTTAGTGGCCCGCGCCTGTCGGCGCTCTCGGTAGTCGTCTTTCGCGGACCGCTCAGTATCGGGGAGCTGGCTGCGGCCGAGCAGGTCCGGCCCCCGACCATCTCGCGGATGATCAAGGACCTCGAGTACGAGGGATTCGTCTTGCGCCGGGCTTCTCCCGACGACGGACGGGTGCAGCTCGTCTCGGCAACCGCAGCCGGGAGGCGCCTGCTAGAGCGCGGGCGGCGGCGGCGCGTGCAGGAACTCAGCGCGCTGTTGGAGGTGCTACCGCAACGGGAGCGGCAAACGGTTCGTGCCGCGGCGGAGATCCTCCTGCGAATCGCGACCTAGCCGCTACGCTGCGGCCCGACGGATTTCGGATGCCCTGCCTAGTTGTCGACGGGTTCTTCGTCGTCGCCAGCGTCGGGCGGATCGCCGGACTCCTCCTCCTCAAGGCGCACACGGCGCACCTCTTCGACCTGGTTCCTGGCGCCGGGCTGGAAGAACGACTGGATCTCTAGAAGCGCGTTGCCGAAACCGGCCGTGCCGCGGTCCTTCTGGCGCCAGTCGTCGCTCTCCCAGCGGGCGTCGCGCTGTTGCATTGCCCGGCTGATGAGAAGGAACACGACTAGGAACGCGGCCCCGAGAAGCGCCAGTTGCACCAGGTCGCTCATGCGCCTGCCGCGAGCTCCGTGCGCACGCGTTCGAGAAGGGCTTTGGTCGCGCGGATGCCGTCGGGCTCGGGGGCGTTCTCGCCCTCGTACTCGATACCTACCCAGCCGCGGTAGCCGGCGTCGCGCACGCTGCTCAGCAAGCGCAGGTAGTCCTTGGCACTCTCGTTGCCGTCGGCGTCGAAGTCGTGCGACTTGGCGCTAACCGCCTTGGCCAGCGGCATGAGCTCTTCGACACCCTGGTAGATGTCGTACCAGTCGCCATCGGCGATGCGGAAATTGCCGAAGTCCGGCAGCGTGCCGAGCCGCGGGTGGTCGCCGCGCCGAATCGTCTCGGTGAGCCAGGCGGCGTTGGAGGACAGGCCGCCGTGGTTCTCGACGATCACGTTGATGCTGTGCTCGTCGCCGATGCCGGCGAGGCGGTGGAGGCCGTCGGCTGCCAACGCGCTCTGCTCTTCCCAAGAACCCTCGGAGGCGGCGTTCACCCGGATCGAGTGGCACCCGAGGAAGACTGCGGCCTCGATCCATTTCAGGTGGTTCTCTACGGCCAGGGTCCGCGCCGCATCATCCGGGTCACCGAGACGTCCCTCGTTGTCGCACATGATCAGCACGCTCTCGACCCCCTCGCCGTCGCAGCGGGTCCGCATTTCTTGCAGATAGGCGGTGTCGCGCGCCCTGTCGGCGAAGAAGACGTTCACGTACTCGACACCGTCGATGCCGTAGGTGCGCCTGGCCTCGGTGATGAAGTCGAGGTTGGTCATTTCGCCAGCTATTAGTGCGCGGTGCAGTGACCACTCAGCGAGCGAGATCCGGAACCATGGCGCGGCTGCGGCTGCGGTGGCGACGGCGTCGTCAGCCGGGACTGTGCCCCCCTCGTCTGCGCGGCAGGCGACTCCCGCGAGAGTCGAACTCAACCCCGTCACGGCAAAGGCGGATATACCAGCACGGCGGACGAATTCACGGCGATTGACGGGCATGTTCTTCTCCAGGGTTGATGCCGATCATATAGCGCCTGCGCACCGTCCCTGGCGGGATGGCTCGTCGTAGCGATCCCGCGCGACGCAACTCCCCAGGGGGCACGGTCGCTACTGGATGTAGCCCAGTGCCCTGAGTTCCCTTCGGGTTTTCTCGTCAAGCAGCTGGGTAGCGTCTTCCCCGCGACGAGGGAACAGGCTCGTGAGGTTGGCGTTGGCGGCAACCATGGCCTCGTACTCGCGGATCAATTGGGCGGCGAGGGCATAGAGCGTCGGGACAATGTCGATCAACTGTCCCGGCGCATCCGGACCTAGTGTGCCGTTGTGGCCGGAGTGTTCTCCTGTAGGTAGCGGGTCAGGAGTCCATAGAGATGGCGGGTCGTCCCCTCGCCTTCGTAGATACCGTGCGAACGATTGGGATAGGCCATCATGGTGAAGTTCTTGTTGTGGGCGATCAACTTGTTGATCAGCGCCTCGGTGCCCTGATAGTGGACGTTGTCGTCGCCGGTCCCGTGCACGATCAGGAGGTTGCCCGACAGGTTCTGCGCGTGGCTGATCGGCGAAGCGCTGCGATACCCCTCGGGGTTGTTCTGCGGTGTATCCATGTAGCGTTCCTGGTAGATCGTGTCGTAGTAGCGCTGGTCGGGCACGGGCGCCACCGACATTCCGGTCTGGTACAGCTCCGGGTAGCGGAACATGGCGTTGAGGGTCATGGATCCCCCTCCGGACCAGCCCCAGATCGCGATCCGCTCCAGATCGACCCACTCATGCCGCGCGGCGATCGCCCGCACCGCCGCTGCCTGGTCGGATGCCGCGAGCGTGCCAACGTCGCCGTACACAACCTTGCGCCATTCGCGGCCGCGCGGGGCGGGTGTGCCACGGTTGTCGACGCTCATGACCACGTAGCCGAGGCCGGTCAGATACTGATGCCATAGAGCGCGTGAGCCACCCCACGCGTCTCGCACGGTCTGCCCGGCAGGCTCGCCGTAGACGAAGAAGAGCACGGGGTATTTCCGCGAGGCGTCGAAATCTGCGGGGTACATTGCCCAGCCGTCGAGTTCCACCCCTGGTTCCACCTCGACGCGGAAGAACTCGTGACGGGTGTCCAGCGCGTCAACGCGCGCCGCTAGCGTGGCGTTGTCCACCAGCGTGGTGGTGATCTGGTGATCGGGTAGCGAGACCACGGTGGTTACCGGCGGCGAGTTGAATCGCGAGACAGTGTGGATCGCCCATTGGCCGCCGGGCGCCACCTGGTAGGAGTGCGAGCCGGGCTGGTCAGCAGGGGTCAGCAACTGCGGAACGATCCTGTCGGTATCTGGGTCGAGGGCGACCCGGAACAAGTAGCGCTGGCCGGGGTCGTCGGGGGAGGCGATGTAGTAGAGCCAACCTGACACCGGGTCGACGGCCTCGACGCTGAGGATGTCCACGCCAGCTGGGCTGAGCGGGCGCTGATTCGCCCCACCGCCGTCCACGCGGTAGACGCGCCGCCAGCCATCACGTTCGCTCACCCACGTGAACGACTCACCGGCTTCGATCCAGTGAAGGTCGTCGCCGACGTTGACCCACGCGTCATCCTGTTCGTGGAACATCTGGTCGGACTTCCCCGAGGCCGCGTCGATGCGCATGACGTTGTTGCCGTTCTGCTGGCGGTTAAGCCGTTGCACGATGAGTTCGTTGGGCGTGGCCCACTCCATGCGCGCGAGGTAGAAGTCGCGCGGCGAACCGTGGAACTCTGCCCAGGCGATCTCGCCACCACCCGCGGGGATCGTGCCGATTCGTGCGGCCGGGTTGATCTCGCCCGCTTTCGGGTAGGGGAAGCGCGTCAGCTGCGGATACAACTCTGCCGTGTAGTTGACCAGGATGAACTCGGACACGAGTTCGCTGTCGAGTTGCCAGAAAGCGATGCGGGTTCCGTCGGGACTCCAGCGGAAACCATCCCGCAGGCCGAGCTCCTCTTCGTACACCCAGTCGAAAGTACCGTTCACCAGCGTGTCCGAGCCGTCGTGCGTGAGTCGGGTGATCGCGTTGGTGCGCAGATCCTCCATGTACAGGTCGTTGTTGCGCACGTAGGCGACCCGCGCGGAATCCGGCGCGAACTTGGCGAACATGAGCTCGGACTCGCGCGCGTTGCCGCCGAGCCGCCGCAGGTGCCGGGTGTCCAGGTTGAAGATCCAGAAGTCGCCGCGACTATTCGTACGCCAGACGCGTTCGGAGTTGGTGAAGATCAGCAGGAGCTTCCCGTCCGGGGAGAACGCGTAGTCCTCGATCAACAGCGGCCGGTCGCGGAAGTCAGCAACGAGCTCGCGCGCCTTGACGATGCGCACGCGCTCGCCGTCGGCCGCCGAGTAGCGAACCAGCTCGTTGGCGCGCGGAATCTCGGCCGACGGCTCCAGGGTGGCGTAGCTTTCGCTGTCCAACCACCGTGCCGGGCCGAACCGGGCCGAATCATAGGCTCGCTCGACGAAGAGCGAATCGAGAGTCAGCTCGTGCTGCGCGCTGGTTTGCGCAGCGACGGGGGCGACCGCCATCACGGCTATCAGGGCTGCACACAGATGGCTGAGACGGAAGTTCACGGGCGCGACTCCAGTGGCGGTGTTTTCGCCGGCGCTGCGGCCGCCGGGTGGATCTCGAACCAGGAGTGTAGCCGTGCGGAGCCAGGCCGCGAGACCCGCTAGCCGAACAGGTACCAGATCTGAGCCACCAGAAGCGTCGTGGCGAAGCCCAGCACGGTGGGCAGCATCGTGGCTACGGTGTCGGGAGGTACTGCGCAGTCATTTTTAGCCAAGACTAAATCCGAGTCAAATAGGCCTGATGGAAAGCCCTCGCCGGGTCCTATGACAACGGTCATATAGCGGCCTACCGTGACGGTTTCGTGACATACCGGCGGATCGAGCAGGTGCTATAAGGGGACAACCTAGGCTGATTTCGACTCCGACAGCTGCTGGCGGCAACGCCGCAGAAGTGAGGAAACTGTGAAGCGGGCTATCGCTATCGTTCTGACCCTGTCGTTCGCCCTACTCCTCGCAGCACCGGCCACGCCGGCCTTCGCGCAGGAATCCGATTCTTCGGCGGAAGCCGCAGACAAGGTTGTCGCCGCGGATGCTGCGGTCACGAAATCCGACGAGACGGCCGAGGAACCGCAGGGCGACGAAGCCGAAGCGTCGAAGCTGACGCTTGCCGAAGCTCTATCCGGCGGCAAGGCCACCGTGAACCTGCGCTACCGTTTCGAGTCCGTGGACGACGACAGGTTTGGTTCCACCGGGCAGGCGTCGACGTTGCGCACGGCGCTGAGCTACAGCACGAAGCCGTTCCGTGGTTTCCGCCTCTACCTACAGGCGGAGAACGTCGCTAACGTCTGGCTCAGCGACGACCACAATAACGTCGGCGCTGGTGGCAGCGGCAATGGCGTGACAGACCGACCTGTAGTCGCCGATCCGCCAGGAACGGAAATGCTGCAGGCATTCGTCGAGTACGCCAACGACGGCTCGGTACTGCAACTCGGTCGCCAGGTCATCAACCTCGATGACCAGCGCCATGTGGGGGCCGTCGGCTGGCGTCAGCACTGGCAGTCGCACGACGCGATTCGTTTCCGCAACGATCGCTTCGACAACTTCACTTTCAACTACGCCTATCTCGACAAGAACTACCGCATCACGCGCGGCCGGCTCGATACTTCGAGCCATCTGATCAACGCTCAGTACAAGCTCGACAGCATTGGCACCATCACGGCGTACGGCTACCTGCTGCGCTACAACGACATGGGCGCATGGGCGATGTCGCGCGACACGGTCGGCGCGGAGTTCAAGGGCTCGCACCCGGCGGGGGACCTCACGCTGCACTACGAGGCCGAGTACGCGCACCAGGGCGATGCGGGTGACAATCCGCTCAACGTGGATGCGAACTACTTGAACCTGATGGGCGGCGTCGGCATGAACGGCTTCACCCTGCGCGTGAGCTGGGAGAGCATCGACGGCAGCCCCGGAGACGGACAGTTCCAGTTCGCCCTCGGTACCAACCATGCCTTCAACGGCTGGGTCGACAAGTTCCTGAGCACCCCGTTGAACGGTCTGAACGACCTCATGATCCGGCTGGACGGTCCGCTCGGGCCGGTGAAGTGGCAGGTCCGCTATCACGAGTTCACTGCCAAGACAGGCGATGCTCGTTACGGGAGTGAGGTCGACTTCGTGGCCAGCTATGCGGCGCCATGGAAGCAGACTTTTGCGCTCAAGGGCGGCTTCTACGGCGCTGACGAGTTCTCCAAGGACGCCAGCAAGATCTGGCTGTGGACCGCGTACTCGTTCTGATCGCAGGCGTAGACGACGCGAGCATCGTGTTTGAACCGTGCCCCGAGTAGGATGAGCCGCGCACGGATTCGTTAGGACCTGAAAGCAGCGGGAGATCGGCATGGCGGAGACGCCGAATCGAGACGACGAAACGCACACTACCGAGACCTTGGACAGGCGAGAGTTCGTGAGCCGCGCTTCGGGCATGGCAATGGTGGCGGGACTGGTAGGTGGGTATGGGGCGTTCGGTGCCGTTGCCGGTCGCTACCTGTACCCGGCCCGCCCTGATGACGGAACGTGGCAGTTTGTCGCCGACCTCAACCAGTTGCGGGTCGGTGACTCGCTGCGCTATCGCGCGCCCGCTGGCGAGACCGTCAATATCACGCGCACCGCCAGCACTGGCGTCGCCGACGATTTCATTGCGTTGTCGAGCGCCTGCCCACACCTCGGTTGTCAGGTGCACTGGCAGGGCCCGCAGGATCGCTATTTCTGCCCTTGCCACAACGGCACGTTCGACGCCGCCGGCGTCGGTACGGGTGGACCTCCCGGCGATGCGGCACAATCGCTGCCGCGCTATCCGCTGCGGGTCGATGGCAACCTGCTGTTCATTCTCGTGCCGACGATGCGGTTGGCCGATGCCGGTCCCGAAGAGCAGCCGGCTGGCGAAGTGCTCGATCCGGCCGACTGCTCCAGCGCTGCCGGCCACGACCCATGCCTGTCGCCGCTCGCGCACAAGGACCGCGGGAGTGATCTCGCATGAGCGCTATCGCGCGGTGGATCCAGGACCGGATTCCGATCTCGCCGCATGTGATCCGCGAGATGTCGAACGAACCCGTGCCGTACCACATGAAGCACTGGTGGTTCGCGCTAGGCGGCACCCCGGCGTACCTGTTCGTCGTGCAAATCATCACCGGGATTCTGCTGTCCTTCTACTACACGGCGTCCACCGGGTCGGCTTACGACTCGGTGCAGTACATCACCAACGAAGCGGCCTTCGGCTGGTACATCCGCAGCGTTCACAAGTGGGCCGCGACGCTCATGATCGCCGCGGTGGTGCTGCACCAGATGCGCGTTTACTTCACCGGCGCCTACCGCAAGCCCCGCGAGATGAGCTGGATGGTTGGCATGGCGTTGCTGCTGACCACTCTTGGTCTCGGGTTCACGGGCTACAGCCTGGTATTCGAGCAGCTGTCTTTCTGGGGCGCGACGGTCGGCGCCAACATGACCGACTCCGTCCCGGTGGTCGGCGGCCTGCTCAAGAACCTGATGCTGGCGGGGGAGACCTACAACCCGCGCACGCTCTCGCGTTTCTTCATTCTCCATGCCGCCGTGCTACCCGTAACGATGGTGGGATTGATCATCCTGCACATCGTTATCATTCGGCTGCAGGGCGTTACCGAGTTCTGGTTCAAGGGCGAGGAGCCCCACCAGCTCGGCAAAGGCAAGTTCGACTTCTTCCCGGATCACTTCTACACCGAACTGACGCTGGGTCTGGTGCTGATGATCCTGCTGTCGACTCTGGCGACGATCTTCCCGGCAAGCATGGGGCCGCAGGCCAACCCGCTGGTCACGCCTGAAGTGATCAAACCGGAGTGGTTCTTCTATGTGGTCTTCCGCTGGTTGAAGCTGTTCCCGGGTACGTTCGCGATTCTCTCCACGGGATTCGTGGTGTTCACCATGTTCACGTGGCCATTCATCGACCGCCAGATCCGCCGCCGGACGCGCTTCCAGGAAGCCAGCGTCTGGATCGGTATCTTCGGCGTCTTCGCCATCATCGCGCTGACCCTGTGGGAAGCGTTCGTAGCGCATTGAACCTGAGCAAAAGGAAACTGGAATGACACTCGAGACGAAACGCTGGGTCATTGGCGGATTGGGAGCGCTTTTCCTAATCTCGCTGGTCATGGTGCAGTGGGTGGAGACCGCCCGTCGTGCCGAAGAAGCAGGACTGCGGCCGGCTAGCGTCAGCGCGCCGGCCAGCTCCGTCGCCTGCGTCGAATGCCACGCGCAGGCGAACCCGGGGATCGTGGATCACTGGACCGGCAGCACCCATGCCGAGAAGGGCGTTGGTTGCGTCGAGTGTCACACCGCGACGGAATTGGAACCCGATGCTTTCCAGCACTATGGCGAGTCGATCGCCACGATCGTGACGCCGCGCGACTGCGCGCGGTGCCACGTGGACGAAGCGGCCGAGTTCGCGGCGAGCCATCACTCGAAAGCCGGCAACATCCTCGCCTCGCTCGATAACTACCTGGCCGAGACCGTCGAGGGCGCGCGCGAGGACTTCAACCCGCATTCGCCGACTCCGGGCCGGGCCTTTGGCGAGGTGAACGGCAACGCCAGCGCTCAGTCTGGCTGCAAGCAGTGCCATGGCGGCAAGGTTGCCCTGCAGAGCACCGACGGTTCGTTGATCACGGTCGATGACCTGGCACCGGATGAGAACGGCATTCCGACCAACCAGGCCATCGTTGCGATGGTCGTGAAGGACGACAACGGTCAGCCGCTGTACGACTCGGGCACGTGGCCCAACACCGGTATCGGCCGTCTGAACCTCGACGGTTCCGCGGGTTCCTGCACGGCTTGCCACAGCCGCCACGACTTCTCGCCGCGGCGCGCGCGCCAGCCTGAGAACTGCGGCAAGTGCCATCTCGGTCCTGACCATCCGCAGAAAGAGATCTTCGAAGAGTCCAAGCACGGCATCGCGTACCGTGATCTGAAGGACAAGATGAACCTCGACGCTACCGATTGGGTCCTCGGCGTCGACTACTCCGCTGCCCCGACCTGCGCCACCTGCCATATGTCCGGCAACATGCGCAACGGCGGCAAGGTGACGCACGACCCGGGCGAGCGCATCTCCTGGACCAACCGTCCGCCGGTGTCGGTGGCGATGGACACGGATATCAACCACGCCATCGTGAAGACGGACGATCCGGAGGAGCGTGCCGCGCTCACTACCGACAGCTGGAACGACAAGCGCAACCGCATGAAGGATGTGTGCTCGCACTGTCACAGCCCCAACTACGTCAACTCGTTCTATGACCAGTACGATGCCTTCGTGCAGCTGTACAACGAGAAGTTCGGCAAGCCGGGCCTGGCTATCGTCGGTGCGCTTGTTGAACATGGCGCTCGCACGCCGACACAGTTCGACGAAGAGATCGAGTGGACGTGGTTCTACCTGTGGCATCACGAGGGCCGTCGCGCCCGTCATGGCGCGTCGATGATGGCACCCGATTACGCCCACTGGCACGGAATGTACGAGGTCGCGGAGCGCTTCTACATGGAGCTCATCCC
The DNA here is from genome assembly GCA_029263295.1 of Acidobacteriota bacterium. GTDB lineage: Bacteria > Acidobacteriota > UBA890 > UBA890 > WLXD01 > WLXD01. Next base: position 10,594 of record JAJCXT010000104.1, read on the forward strand.
ACAGGCTCGTGAGATGGCCGATCATCGTGGTGGTTCTGCTGGCGCAGCGATCCACAAGGTGATCAACGACATCCTGGCGCGTCCGGAACACGTCTGGTTCGAGGAAGGTGCCGCCGAGGCGTCGGCCCGCATCCGCGAGGAGATGGAACGTCGCTATGGCCAGGGCGGCGTGCGGCAGGACGGCGACAACTTCTAGCGCTACCGGCGCCGATTACGATCAGCGGACTACCGGGCGTTTCGCACTAACGCTTTGAGGACCTGGAACGAGATAGTCACCTCCTAGCGGAGCCCGAGCTGACCGCCATGGGTTCGAATCTGGTCAGCCTGCGCGGCCTCGATTGCTGAGCGGGCTAGGGGCCACCTGTGGCCCCCAGGGAGGTGGCGTGCCCGAGCGAGCACGGCCGTTCCTACGAGTTGAGGCGCCACACACCATGACTCCAATACATCGCATAGGTGAGGTAGATCGCGTACCACGCCCAGAGATACGGCGAGTGTGCGGCAATGCTCGGCGCGTCAACCGCAGGGCTAGAGAAGGCTGGCTCCTGGAAGAGGCCCTCGCTAGCCTCCGCGCGAACCGGTCAGCTGGCGCCACGAATAGTGGCGAGAGCAGCCTCGATCTCCGACCAGGGCGTGAGACCGAGATGCATCGCGAACACAGACTCGACCTCGAGCTCGTGCCGCGCGACCATCGCCTCGACCTCGGCGAGGTAGGACGGCATGAAGAAACCAACGCCCTGGCTGCCACGTTGAATCAGGTCACTCGCGTACAGTAGCCGGTGTGCCGCGAAGTAGATCGCCAGCATCCGCTCGCCACCCTCTCCTCGGATCGGGATTATCGTCATCCGGTTGACCCCGGATCCGATCTCGGTGGGTTCAGAGACGCCGACAAGCCGTGCGTACTGCGGGCTTTTTGCGAGGCTATCGGGCCGTTGTGTGCGTGGCGCCTCGAGCACTCGTTGTAAAAGCGGCAGGGTGAGGTCGAGCGCGTGGACCGGGATCTCGTTTGCCACGAACTCGCGTACGCCGCCATGGTGAGGCCAGGCGTCGGAGGTTGAGATCACGCCGAGGATCGGCCGGCCGGGGAACAGCTCCTTGGCCTTCTCGATTACCTGGGCGGAGTATTCCGACGAGATGGGTGCTTCGAGAATGAAGATGCCCTCAGGCTGCGCAATGAGGGCCACGTTCCACATGCCCTGGATCTGTACGAGGCCCGGGGCGATCTCGTCGGGTTCCTGCGCGTTGCCACGAAAGTCGACGCCCAGCCGGACGCGGTCGGGCGCCGTCGCCTTGCGCGCCTCGAATCCGGCGAGCAGTTCCGCCGTGATCTCGAGCGGCTCGCCAGCGGGCTCCGGGTTTGCCTCGAACTCCAGAATCGTCGAATCGCGAAGGGGCAAGTCGTTGCGAAACTCGGACCACTGCCGCGGATACATGAGGCCGCCAGCCTCGAGATGCCACAGTGAGAATTCCAAGCGCGTCGTCACGTCGCCCCACGAAGCCCATAGCCCGAAGGGGTAGTCCGCGATCCACTCGACGGCCGTTGGGAGAGAAGTGAACCGATTGAGGTAAAGCCGTGCCCGGGTGCCGCCCCAGGAGAAACTGACCACCTCCTGGGCGACTCCCTGCAACGATCGCGTGCCCTCGCTCCGCAGGTCGGGCGCCGCGAGCGCCGTCGCGAGTACCCTCTCCGGGCCGAGGGCGAGCGCGTGGGCCGCCTCGACGACCGCATCGCCCGCGGCCGGGAAGACGCGGTCGCCGAAGCGCATCACCGCCACACCATCAGCCACGATCGTCGTCATCGCCGTGCCCGCCGGCGGACCGACAATGGAGCGCGCGGTGGCCGTCGTGGTGAGTCGGCTACGGGCCATGTCGCGACGTTGTTCGAACTCGCCGTAGCTGACGATGTAGGGGCCTTCTGGACGCTCCGATTGCTCGAGCATGTTCGTATGGCGCACGCCTGCGATCCGTACGGCGAACAGGCCGCGCAGTACCTGTTCGCCGCCCATGGCATCGACGGCTTCCTGAACGAGCCGGAGCGCCTGTTCGTCGGCAAGAGGCGGAGGGGAGGTGAACGCCGTAAGCGTTGCGAGAGCGAGCGCGAGAAGCGGACGGAACTGCTGCATGGGTCGGGCCTGGGGATGTTCGGAAGGTGCGCCTGACCCCGAGTGTGGGTGGGATGAGGCACCCATGCCAGGACCAAGCCGGCAGCGGTCCTGGAGGCCGGCCAACGGCCGCCTCGGGCGGCAAACGGCGGCTCAGATCGACTGACCCAGTGCGGCCTCGAGTTGTCCGCGACGGCGCCGGCTCAATATGAGCTTCGTCCCATCGTGCAGCAAGACTGCGTGGCCGCCGCTGGTCCAAGGCGTCAACTCGCGGACACGATCGAGGTTGACGATCGTCGAGCGGTGTATCCGAACGAAGCGCCTCGGGTCGAGCCTCGCTTCCAGCGCCGAGAGGCTGAGTCGTAGCAAATGGGTTGCGCCGCCCGCATGAATCTCAACGTAGTAGTCGGCAGCCTCGATCCAGTCGATATCGTCCACCTTCACGAAACGGGTCGCGTCGCCGTCGCGGATCGCCAGGCGGGTTAGAGCGTCAGCCGGTACCGGGCTCGTACCCGTGTGGTCGAGCAAGGCTCGCAGCGCCCGGCTCGCCGTGGCCTCACCGATTCGTCTCGCGGCCCGTGCGAGGCTCTCGTGAAGGCGCGCTTCCGAGAACGGCTTCACGAGGTAATCCGTGGCGCTGGCCTCGAACGCACGCACCGCGAAATCGTCGTATGCGGTGACGAAGATCACGGCAGGCATCGCCTCCGTTCCGACGGTCTCGATCACGGCGAAACCGTCCAGTCCCGGCATCTGAATATCCAGGAGCACGACGTCGGGATCGAGTTCGCGGATGAGGTCCACGGCTTCGGCCCCGTTGCGCGCCTCGCCAACGACTCGGTACTGGGGGTCGCCGGCAAGGAGGGCAACAATGTTGGAGCGTGCTGGCGCCTCGTCATCGACAACCAGAACTCGTAGCGCCGCGGGCGTCATGACGCTCGCGCCGTGCGAAGGGGAACGTCAATCCGGATCACGGCGCCGCCGTCGTTGACCTGGGACAGTGCGTAGTCGTCGCCGTAGGCCTCCTGCAGACGTGCCCGCGTATTGCGGAGACCCGTGCCGTCGATG
>JAJCXT010000105.1 GCA_029263295.1 Acidobacteriota bacterium
AAGTGTAGTGGAACCCCTCGCCACGCATGCGGTCGGGGCTGTATACGTTGCGCAGATCCACGATCACGGCGCGCTTCATCAAGTCCCGCAGCCGACCCAGGTCGAGATTACGGAACTGGTTCCACTCCGTGGCGATCACCAGGACGTCAGCGTCCGCCACCGCGTCGTAGGTGTCGTCGGCGTACTCGATGCGGTCGCCGAGGGCCGAGCGCCCAGTTGCCATTGCGGCCGGGTCGTACGCCCGCACCGTGGCTCCACCCTCGAGCAGTCCCTCGATGATGTCGATCGCTGGGCTGTCGCGAACGTCATCGGTATTGGGCTTGAACGCGAGGCCGAGAACGCCGATTCGCTTGCCGGCGAGGCCATCGGCAGCCGCCTGGACCTTGTCCACCATGATCTGCCGCTGCCGCTTGTTGGCGTCGAGCGCGGCCTGGCCGACAAGAAACTCATAGCCGTTGAGTTCGGCCGTCGACACGAGCGAGGCGACGTCCTTCGGAAAGCACGAACCACCGAACCCAGGCCCTGGATGAAGGAACTTCGGCGAGATGCGCCCGTCCAGTCCCATCGACTTCGCCACGATGTGAACGTCCGCTCCGATGCGCTCACAGATATTGGCAACCTCGTTGATGAACGTGATCTTCACCGCGAGGAACGCGTTGGAGGCGTACTTGATCATTTCCGCACTGGCGACGGACGTGATGATAAACGGCGTCTCGATGAGATAGAGCGGCCGATACAGCGCCTTCATCATCTCCACCGCGCGCTCCGAATCGGCGCCGATGACGATGCGGTCCGGGCGCATGAAGTCGGCGACTGCGGAACCCTCGCGTAAGAACTCCGGGTTGCTCACGACGTCGAATTCGGCGTCGGGGCCGGCCTCCTCGAGGAGAATTTTCTGGATCCGGGCACCTGTCTGCGGCGGCACCGTGCTCTTGGTCGCGATGACCTTGTAGCCATTGAGGTTCTTGCCGATCTCGTGGGCCACGGCGTCGATGAACGACAGGTCCGTGCCACCGTCGTCCCGCGCGGGGGTGCCCACCGCGATGAACACGGCGTCGGCCTCGCGGATTGCCGCGCCGACATCGGTCGTGAACGTGAGACGGCCCGCCTCAACGTTCTGCGCAATCTTCTCGGCCAGGCCAGGCTCGTAGAAAGGCACCTCACCCTGCTCGAGCATCGCTATCTTGTCGGCATCGATGTCGGCACACGTGACGTCGAGGCCAAACTCCGCGAAGCAGGTACCCGTCACCAGACCTACGTATCCGGTACCGATCATCGTGACGTTCATTGCACTCTCCGTGCAGGCGACCGTGAGTTCTCTGGCCGTGTAGTGGGGCGGGAAGAGGAGGCCGGGAGCAGGCGGCCGAAGAGCTCGTGCCATTGGGCGCAGCCTGTACACAGCAGCCCATCGGACGGGCGCAAGGATATCGCAATAACGACGGGGCTACGCGACCGGAACAGCCGCCAGCGCCTGCTCGACCGCCACCTCGTAGCCCGCCCTCAGTGCCTCTGGGGTGACATGAGCCGCACCCCAGCGCTTCGCGGCGGCAGCCGCCCGCAGCCGCAACTCCTCGCTCGCGAGCCAGTCGACAAGAACTGCGCGCAGCGCGGCCTTCTCTTCCTTCCGCGACCCGGTGGGCACGCGCAGCACAGCGGGCTCCGGAATGTCACGCTGGTGAACCAGATCGTGAATGAGGGCCGGCGTGCCCACACTCAGCAATTGCATCAGCGGTCCGGAAGCGGCGCGGGCTGTCGGGTAGCGCAGGTTCAAGCCCAGATCGACGGCCCGCAACAGGGCGCCGAAGTCCTCTTCACCGACGCGGCCGGTGAACGTCGTGCAGTCGGCGAGTGGCCCACCTTCGACCGTTGCCTCCAGCCCGAGCCCCGGGTCGACGGTCCCCACGATCGCCAGACGGAAGGGGAACTCCGCGACCAGGTCGCCGAGCGTTTCGAGGATGAGGTCCACGCGATGTTCGGTGCCGAGGTGGCCGAAGGTCCCCAGGAGCGGAACATCATCACCAGCACCCAGTTCCGTGCGCCACTCTTCAACCCGTGCCGCATCGCACTCGGGCACCGGCAACCACAGCGGAATGTTGCCAATGGTCGCCCCTGGCACCTGCGCCGCGAGCCAGCGCGACAACATCTCGCCGTGCACCACGGTGTGGCGACTGGCCTTGACGAGATCCTCTGACAACGGGAAATTCCAGTAGAGCGAAGGTCCGCCCAGGCCGGCAGCGACGACGTCGGCAACCGCATCGGCAACCTCCGGGACGCCGCTCCGCAACACCTGGCGGTAAGCCGCAATGTCGTCGTTGGCCAGGAAAGCTGCCGCGCGCGCCGGGTGCAGCACGGCATCGTGGAGAACGAGTAGACCCGGGTGGCGCGTGACGAGCGACAGCGTCGACAGATGCTGTGCGTTGTTGCCTACCTGGTACACGTTCAGGTTGAAGGGCGCCGCGGCGTTGCGCTCTTCCCAGGCATTGATCTGATGGACCGGCCGCCCCACCAGCGGTCCTTCCACCGTGCCCTCGGTGAAGATCTCGATCTCCCATTGCTCCGGCAACAGCGGCAACAGGTTGGCAACGTACGTGGCAATGCCGGTTTGCGCCGGCGGCACGGGCGTGAAGAACGCGAGCCGCTTCGCGCTCATGTTGCCGCCACCCGTGTCCGCTCCAGCAACTCGCGCAGAAACTCACCCGTCGAAGAGGCGTCCGACTGCGCCACTTCCTCCGGCGTCCCCGACGCGATCAGCAGACCGCCCGCGGCGCCGCCGCCAGGACCCAGATCGATAATCCAGTCGGCGTACTTGATGACCTCCAGGTTGTGTTCGATCACGACCACGGTGTTGCCTTGATCCACGAGTGCGTCCAGCACTTTCAGCAGGCGGGCGACATCCTCGAAGTGTAGTCCGGTGGTCGGCTCGTCCAGCAGGTACAGCGTGCGACCGGTGGCGCGCTTGGAGAGCTCGCGTGCGAGCTTGAGCCGCTGCGCTTCGCCGCCGGAGAGCGTCGTGGCAGGCTGGCCGAGCCGCAAGTAGCCGAGGCCAACCTGTTGTAGCGTCGCGAGCTTCGGCGCGATCGCCGGTACCGGCGCGAACTCATCCACGGCATGGTCGATCGTCATTTCGAGCACGTCGGCAATGCTGTGCCCGCGAAACTTCACCTCGAGCGTCTCGGGGTTGTAGCGTCGGCCGCCGCACTCGTCGCAGGTTGTGTAGACGTCGGGCAGGAAGTGCATCTCGATCTTCTTGACACCCGCCCCCTTGCAGCCCTCGCAGCGGCCACCGCTGACGTTGAACGAGTAACGGCCGGGCCCGTAGCCGCGCACCTTGCTGTCCGGCAACGCCGCAAACAGCTGGCGGATCGTGGTGAAGACCCCTGAGTACGTGGCGGGGTTCGAACGCGGAGTTCGACCAATCGGCTCCTGGGTGATGTCGATGACCTTGTCGATGGCCTCGATGCCATCGATACGGTTGTGCAAGCCAGGCGTCGCCGATGCGCCATTCATCTCCTGGGCGAGCGCCCGGTACAAGGTGTTTTCGATCAACGTGGACTTACCAGAGCCCGAGACGCCACTCACGACCACCAGGCGACCCAGGGGAATCTCGACGTCGATATTCCTGAGATTGCGGTGCCGCGCCCCGCGGATGGTCAGGTGCGTCGGAACGCCTTCTTGACGCTCTTCACCTCGGCGACGAGCCGGGACTTCGATAGCCTTACGGCCGGACAGGTACGCGCCGGTCGGCGACCGCGGGTGTTTCTCGATGGCATCGGGAGGGCCCTCCGCCACCAGGTAGCCGCCCTGCTCCCCTGCCCCCGGGCCGAGATCCACGATCCAATCCGCCGACCTGATGGTCTCCTCGTCATGCTCCACCACGATCACGGTGTTGCCGAGGTCTCGAATCGCCCGCAGCGCTTCGATCAGTCGGCGGTTGTCGCGCGCGTGCAAACCGATGCTGGGTTCGTCCAGGACGTAGAGCACCCCTCGCAGGCGCGTACCGATCTGGGTAGCCAGGCGGATACGCTGACTCTCGCCACCGGCGAGGCTGCGCGCCGAGCGGTCAAGACTCAGATAACCGAGACCCACCTGCCGCAGGAAGCCGAGCCGCTCCCGTACTTCCTTCAGGATCGGGCCGGCCACGGGGATCAGCCGGTCCGGCACGGCCAGATTCTCGATCGCGGGAACCGCGTCATCGATCGTCAGCTGCGCGAGCTCCGCTATCGAGCGGTCGTCGAGGCGCACTGAGAGGCTCTCAGGTCGCAACCGCGCGCCGAGACATTCGGTGCACGAGCCGTCGTGCAGAAAAGGCTCGAGCCGCTTGAGCACACGCGGTGACTCCGCCGACCGCAGCGCTCGCTCTAGCCACGCCACCGCGCCTACGAAACCTCGCTTCAGGCTCTTGTCGATGTAGTCGCCGCCAAGGCGGAACTTCAGGGGCTTACCGTCGGCCGGACCGTGGATCACGAGATGGCGAAATTCCTCTGGCAGCTTTTGCCACTCGAGCTTCGCGTTCACTCCCTCGTGCCGCGCCAGCGCCTTGAGAAAGGCAACCGGGTAGGCCGTCCCCCGCCACGGAGCGATCGCGCCGTCCAGATAGAGCTGTGTGGGGTCGGGGGCGATTCGCTCCGGGTCGATGCGGCGGTCGGTGCCCAGCCCGGCGCAGGCCGGGCAAGCGCCGCGCGGGCTATTGAACGAGAACGACCGCGGCTCCAGGTCGGGCACGCTGATGCCGCAGTGGGCACAGGAGAGACGGTTCGAGAACAGCTTGTCGCCTTCGCCGACGATATTGACGATCACGGTGCCGTCCCCAAGCTGGAGCGCGGTGTGCACCGCACCTAGCAGCCGCTTCTCGACCTCATCGCGCAGAACGACCCGATCTACTACCACCTCGATGTCATGCAGTTTGTTGCGCGCCAGGTCGATCTGCTCGGAGAACTCGTGCACACGCCCGTCGACGCGCACTCGCACGTAGCCGCTCCGTGAGAGCCGCGCCATCTCCGCCTTGTGCTCACCCTTACGCCCGCGAACCACCGGTCCGAGGATCTGGAGCTTGGAGCCACGCGGGAGAGCCATCAGGCGGTCGACGATCTGGAGACTCGTCTGCGAGGTCACGGGCCGGTCGCACCGCGGACAGTGCGGAACGCCCACCCGGGCGTAGAGCAGCCGCAGGAAGTCGTAGATCTCCGTGACGGTGCCAACGGTCGATCGCGGGTTGCGGCTCGTGGTCTTCTGATCGATCGCGATCGACGGTGACAACCCCTCCACGAGGTCCACCTCGGGCCGCTCCATCTGCTCGAGGAACTGCCTGGCATAGGCCGACAATGACTCGACGTAGCGACGTTGACCCTCTGCATAAAGGGTATCGAACGCCAGCGACGACTTGCCCGAGCCCGATGGCCCGGTGATCACGACGAACGCGTACCGCGGCAGATCGAGGTCGAGATTCCTGAGGTTGTGCTGTCTCGCCCCGCGGACAGCAATGCGATCAATCGCCACCGTGATTTACCGTATTTTCCTGTATTTTCCCACAATTACCCCCGACCACGTGCCGTCGAACGCCCTGTTCCATCAAGCCGGGTATCATCCGGACCGTTCATGTTCAGCCCGGTGAGTGCGCCCACCCGGGTAGTCAACGTGCGGCAGGTGCCGCCTAACCGATCTAATCTAGCAAAGTGCCTGCAGAGCGGAAACCCAGCACGGGCCCTGCCGGGCCGGAATCTGGCGCGAAGCGCGAGTCCGAAGCCGCGGGCTGCCTGTACCTGGTGGCGACTCCGATAGGGAATCTAGGCGACGTAACGCGCCGCGCCGTGGAGATCCTCGGCTCCGTCGATGCGATCCTCGCCGAGGACACGCGCCATACCCGCAAGCTTCTGACCCACCTGGGACTCAAGGTGCCTCTGCGGGCCTATCACGCACACAACGAGGCCAAGGCGACTCCCGGCGCCATCGCGGCGCTCGCGGCAGGCGCCCGATTTGCACTGGTCAGCGACGCTGGAACCCCGGCCGTATCCGACCCGGGCTTCCGGCTCGTCCAGGCGGCGATCGAAGCGCACGTCGCGGTCGTGCCGGTACCGGGGCCAAGCGCTGTTCTGGCGGCGTTGGTGGCGTCCGGCCTTCCCACAGAGCAGTTCACCTTCCTGGGCTACCCACCGCGCAAGGCGGGCGAACTCGCACGTTTTCTCGATGAGAACGTCAGCAACCGCGCGACGCTCATCCTGCTGGAGTCACCTCGGCGAGTGGCCACCACGCTGCAGGCGGCCGCGGCCGCGTTCGGTGGGGAGCGCCGCGCCTGTATCGCCCGCGAGTTGACCAAGGCTCACGAGGAGTTCCTTCGCGGCACGCTGAGCCAGCTCGCCGAAGCCATCGAATCGCCTCTGAAGGGAGAGGTGACCCTGGTTATTGAAGGCGCTCCGGAAGCCCAGGTCGTTCAACTCGACGACGCCACACTGCGGGATCGCCATGCGGTGCTACTGGCGCAGGGAATTGCACCGAAGGACGCGCTCAAGCGCCTCGTGGAGGCGACGGGCATGCGTCGCCGTGACGTCTATCGCGCACTACACTTGGGACCGGATTCCGACGCCCCCGATCTTCCCGGAGACACTCCATGAAGCGCCTCTTCCTCGCCGCCCTGGCACTGGCCCTCGTCGCTCCCGCCTGCAGTCCGCCGTCGGCCGACGACCTGGTTCGCGACGTGGTGCAGCAGCGCAACAACTACACGGCGGACCTCCAGTCTTGGACCCAATACGAGGATGGTTCGCTCTATCTGGATGTTCTGGTCGTGAACAACAACGCCGAGAGCGCTCTCCGCACTCTCACCGTTATGGTCGAGCAGTACGATGCGGACGAGAACGTCATCGGCTCCAGCCGCGAGGTTATCCAGGTTGCAACCCTGACCGCGGGCCTCGGCCAGCCGGTCGGCGTCACGCTCGCGGGTGCCGCGGCTCAGGTCGAGGGCGTCTTTGTCTTTATCGAGCGGAGTCCCGGCGAGGATGACTGGCCCGACTTCCCCGAGTTCGACGCGGTGCGGCCGCGTATCTGATCGCTTGCCGCAGTTTTGGCGGGGGGCACCGAGACCGGAGGCGCTGCGCCTCGCGGCATTCAAGGAGCGCCGGAACGAGGCGCGTATCTTGCGCGCAGCTCTTCACGCCCTATTCAGCTCGGGCCGGCCACTGTCCCCAGCCCTCTGAACATCGTCTGTTGCTCCCGGTGGCTTTGGTTGTGGGGTACATCGCCCCGGAGCCCACCTCAGCGGGCTTTGTGCTGGCTCCTCCGCTCACGGTAGCTCCGGCGGACAGATTTCCCCCGAGCCATTCCAGCCTCGGGGCGGACCAAGTGCGTACTCGGTTGGGAGGCTTCTTCTCGGCCGTCATCTCTTCCGGGGCGGGGGGGGACGGTGTCTCGCCGACGCGCCTCTGCACGGATCGCACAGTGCCAGCGATCCGTGGACCGGGCGATGGGACCTGCGGCGTTTGGCGCGGCAGGTGACACACTTGACGTGTCTGGCTACCGAAACCTCCGGGTGCAGCTAGGCCCCAGGGTCGTTCGCGCCGGTCTCGACCATGTCCTCGGCCGGGCCACGGCCCCACCATGCGCGGTAGAGTCGGTAGAAGTAGGGCCGACTCAGGCCGACGGCCCCGGCCACCTCGGCTGTCGTCATGTGGCCGCCCTGCCGGAGCAGGCCCAGAGCCCGTTCCATCCGGTGGCGGCGCAAGTAGTCCCTCGGGGTCTCTCCGGTCAGCTCGCGCAGCCGCCGCTGCAGCGTCCGCACGCTCATCGCCGAAGCCTCGGGCTAGCCCTGCTGTCGCGGCTGCGGCCGCGATGGCCGCGAGGAAGCTCAGGCCGAACCACCACGTCTCCGTGAAAGCTGCCTGGCGCGTGACGGCCAGGCGCGCGCCTTGGCCATCCGCGACCCGTGACCAGGCCCCGCCGAGTCCGGCCTCGACCAGGAACTCAAAGTCGCCCGGCGGGCAGTCCGCTGTACATGGCGCGGGTCTGGGACCCCGCGTCGTGCCAGGAAGCGTCGTAGCCGCGGAGCCGGTACCGGTAGCGCACCTCTTCAGGTCGCGAGAACTCAAGGGCGGTCCACCGGAACTCGAGATCCCGCTCAACCGGACGCAGGCGCACATCTGCCGCGAGGCCGGTCGCTACAGAACGGACAGCACCACCCACGGACACTCGTTCGATGACAACAACGGGTGGCTGGGACCGCGCGATCGTCGCCGGATCGAAGATCACCATGCCACCCTGAGTCGGAAACCAAAGACGTCCGCGCCGATCTCTCATCCCTGCCGGCTGCATGCCGCCATTGGCCTCACGGTCGAGCATGCCGTGAGCCTCGCTATAGCCCACGGGCGTGAGCCGATCGCGGGCGCCGTCGAGCACCGCATCGAGATCTTCCCGGTCGGCCCAGAAGATGCCCTGGTTCGTGCTCATCCACAGCCGTCCCATCCCGTCGTCGAGGATGCGGTGAATGCTGTCGTCAAATAGCCCCCGGCTGCTGTTGAGACAGTCCAGGTCGAGCGGCCGTCGCAGCGGCAGCGTGGCGCGGCAGAGCGCTGCGTCTTCGGTGGCGATCCACAGGCGCCCGGAATCGTCCTCGTGCAGATCGCGGATGTGCTCGCTCGGCAGACCGTCAGCGATGCCGAATACCTCGAACTCGTCGTGCGCCCACCGGGCAACGCCGCCACCGTTGGTCGCTAGCAGGATCTCGCCGCTGCGCGTCTCGAGTAGTGCACGCGCCCAGGCGGAGGAGAGGCCCTCGGCCGTGCCGAAGGCGCGCCAGGTCATGGCCGAGCCCGCATCGTCATCCGCCATCGCAAACGCACTGTCGCCGCTCGATGGGTGGGTAGCCGAAACAGACGCAGAAGCGGAAGGAGTGCCCACGACCACCGCGGTCTGCGTGCCTAGCCAGATCCGTCCCGCGCTGTCTTCGGCAATCACCCGAGCCCCACCCTTCACCAGCTCGGCGGCCGCCGGCGGGAGTGGAGTACAGGTCTCGTCGCGCATGACACACACGGAGCCCATCGTCGATACCCAGAGGGCACCCGCAGCGTCTTCGTAGAGGGACAGAGTGCTCGCCAGTCGCCACGGGCCGGCCGGCGCCACAGCCCCGTCCCGGTACCGTGCCAGGCCGCTCACCCAGGTCCCGATCCAGACCTCACCCGCGCGGCCCTCGAGAATCGGGTAGATGTTGTCGTCAGGCAAACCGTCGGCGGTCGAGAGCGTCCGCAACCAAGCCACACGCACGCGCAGCAGTCCTTCCTCGGCGGCGATGAAAAGATTGCCGCGATCGTCTTTGGCCACCGCGCTTGTGTAGTAGCCATCCAGGACGGCCTCATCGTCCCTGTGGATGACACCATCGGGAGAGCGCAACAGCCTGCGGCCGTCGGGTCCGGATGCAACTTCATCGCGTCGGTAGAACGGCCAGCGGCCCGAGAAGACGGTGACGGTGCCGCGGGCAAGTAGCGCGGATCCCTTCTCTGACTTCACCCAGACTCCGCCGTCGGGGTCGTCGTAGAGTTCAGGGGTAGGCGAGGGGAGGATCTCGGCCAGCCCTTCGATTTGCACGAATTCGCCAGCGCCCAGCACCGACACTCCGCCACTCGTTGCCACATAGAGCGTGCCGCTGGCTGTCTCGTGGATCGCCTGCACGGATAGTTCGGGAAGCCCGGGCACGTTCGAGTGGCGCCGCACCTGCCCATCGTGACCGAGTTGTTGGCGGTCAGGTAACCGCGCGCGGGCGCTCCCCGGGTCCCCAAGCGACTTGGTGAGTGCGCAATACGCCGGACGGGCGCGAGCCCATCACTCCGGTCAGGCCGCGTACGAGTGCGATGTTCGCAACCATCAGGCCACGGCGGTCCTAGCTGGCTCCCACGTTGCCGGGTCCACCAGAAGTACAAGCAAAGCCGCATCCACCGTTGGTTTCTACAGGGGTGAGGCCCTTGTCCGAGGGAGCGGCGCAATTAGCGTCGGTACCCTCTGCCGCTCCGCCACCCCCGGCGGTGCTGCCCAGCGTAGCCGTTGAACCGATGAGCACCAATTGCGGCCCGCTCCACGCGCGGCGACGTCGTGCGCTTCCGCGCTTGTCCGAGTCATCCATTGCCGAAACCCCCTTGCTGTCTCAAGCACTAAACGGAACGGTCCGGGATGCTATATCGCTCGACTCCAGCGGCGCAAGCGGAGCGGAGCCGCGCAGGTCGATGTCGTCAGGGGGCCTTGGGAGTAGCTCTCACGTGCAGGTCGACCTGGAAGTCGCCCTCGCCCGGGTCTTCGTGGATCGTGGCAGGCACCGTGGTCGACTCTGCGGCCGCCGCCCAGGCTTCGGAGCTGCGACCGTCGAGCTTCCAGGTGCCGATCACCGTGCGACCGCTCCGAATGCCGATGACCTGCACGACCACGGGCTCGCCGGGGCGGATCTGGAACTGACCGGTGCCGTTGATGATGACCACCGGGTCATCGTCGTCGTAATCCTGCTCCCGGATGTCGAGAACGGGCTGGGCGTTGACCAGAACGCGGAAGACCCAGGGTGTGGGCCCTCCCGCGCCGTCGGAGAGACAGCGGATCTCCGGCAAGCCGATCGTCATCGAGATCGGCGTGAGAGTAGCCTCGAGCTCCCGAGCTCTGGTCTGAGCCGCGTCTAGGTCTTCCTGGAGAGAGCTCGCTCGTCGGTCGAGTTCGTCGTAGCGTCCTTGGAGTTCTTCGCGCGCCGTGTCGCCTTCCGCGCGGAGGGTAGCGAGGCGACTCGCCGCGGCGTCGATTCCTGCCTGCTTCTTGTCAATCCTTGCCTGCAGGGCGTCGATCGCCTCGGCCTTGTCTTCGCCCGAGGCGATCAGAATCTCCTTCTCCTCCTGGAGTTGTTCGATGTCGCCATTCTTCGTGACAAGCTTGCGCTTGAGTTCCGTTTCAGCGGTGTTGCGGAGGTCCGCCAGCATGGTCTTGAAGCCTTCCACCGAAACCTCGAACTGATCGTTGTCTTCCACCAGGCCCGTGAGCGCTTCGAGGCGGGCGAGCGCGGAGATCTCCGCCAGGTTCGGATCCGCCGTGTAGTCCATCAGCGCCGTGACCAGGTCGTATTGGATCTTGCGGTCGTTGATGGCCTTGTTGACCTGCGTGGTCACGTAGGCGACAGCAAAGGAGCCGAAAACAGTCGTGATGAGAGCGGTCAGGACAGCCGGGCTCACGAGCGAACTGGCCAGCTTTGTGAAGAGGCCGGAGAAGTCGGATTCTTCCCGGCGCGGGCTGGTGGCGCCGACGCCGACTCTGGGTCGCGATGTGTCACTCATGGTCTGTCCTGGGCTTGGGTGGACGCTCCGTGGCACGGTGGCAGGAGCGCGGCGCCGTGATTCGGCAAACGCGAGGACAACACCCTAACTAGCTCTAGAACCTGGATGGACGCCACTTTCCGATTCCCGAGGTCGGAAATTGTGTTCGGCGTCGGTCTTAGTAGATGAACGGTGACGCCACCCGAGACCGGAGGAACTTTGTGATGGCCCTGACCGACACTCAGCTTGCCAAGCTGCCATCGACCCGAAACGGCCACGAATTCGCCCGCATGATGCGCACGTTCGACCGCCCGAGCGTGATCTCCGAGGGCGATTCGTGGTTCGACTATCCGCCCGGCATCGGCTCGGGATCCCCGTCGAATATCATCGCCCACATCGAGAGGAAGACGCGGGGCCGTCTCAACCACTATCGACTGTCCAGCAGCGGCGACGAACTGGCCCAGATCATGGCCCGGAAGCAGCGTCACCGGCTGATCGAGCTGCTGGCGAAGTACGCGAAGCGCGGGACGCCCATCGACGTGCTGCTATTCTCCGCCGGCGGCAACGACGTGGTCGGTGACTCGGATCTCGAACGGTTCCTGCGTGACTATCAGACTGGTTTCTCGGCGCAGCAGTGCAT
>JAJCXT010000106.1 GCA_029263295.1 Acidobacteriota bacterium
TACCTTGCGGCGATCAACCTGGAAGCCGACAATCCCGGATACTGGCTCAACCTCGCGGCAGCCTACGGCCAACTCGGGCAAACTAACCTGCAGCGACGAGCCGCGGCAGAACACCAACGTCTGCTGAACGAACAGACTCAACCCCGCGAGCAATAGGCCATGGCATCAATCAAGCGACTTGCCCAACGCGCCGTCCTGGCGGCCCTCGCCACCGCTCTGCTCCCCGCCCTCGCCCTGGCGCAGGAAGAAACGGCCCCGCCACAGGACGCCGACGCGATCGGGCCGGTGTTCCAGGCAGCCTTCTCGGCCAACGGCTGGGATCCCACGCCCGAGGAGCTCGACGACACGCTCGATGCGTGGCTCGACGAATTCGTGGTCTACCTGATCACCGACGAGGAGCGCGACATCTTCGAACGGTTGCCCTCGCCCGAGATGAAGCTCGCCTTCACCGAGCGCTTCTGGGACATCCGCGACCCCACGCCGGGTACGCGACTGAACGAATACCGCCGCGAGCACATGATGCGCTGGGCCACGGCCAATCAACGCTTCAGTGCCGGCCGGCCAGGCTGGTCCACCGACCGGGGTCGCGTCCTCATCATCATGGGGCCGCCGAACAACCTGACGCGCAACCCGATGGGGCGCGACGGCTCGGAGCGCGCCTCGGAGGTGTGGACCTACAACATGGCCGACAACGTCAACCTGCTGCCCGTGCTCGACCTCAACTTTGTCGACTTCAAGGGCACCAATGACTACGAGCTCGTGTCCAACCTGGACGACGCCGCCCAGGTGGTCTCGAAGCAGTTCGGCTACGTCAACAACCCGCTCGACGTCTACTCACTGAAGCGCCATGCGACGTCCGTCTACGACGAACGTTTCATGGGTTACCGCCTGACCGACCCCACGCTGGTGGCTCAGGAGTTTCTCGATTTCCAGACCAACCTTCGAGAGATCCTGCGCATCCCGGAGATCCACAAGGAACGGCTGGCGCACATAGTGCGGGGCGATACGGCGACGACCGTGGACTTCGAGCAGTTCCCGTTCGCGCACAGTTTCGAGTTCTACCAGGCAGTCGCCGACACCACCGCTGTCCA
This sequence comes from Acidobacteriota bacterium, assembly GCA_029263295.1. Lineage (GTDB taxonomy): Bacteria > Acidobacteriota > UBA890 > UBA890 > WLXD01 > WLXD01. The sequence continues at coordinate 1,092 of JAJCXT010000106.1, forward strand.
GGCTACGGTGGCTATTGAGTACGACGAACTACAGGCGAACCAGTTCGGGCTGAACAGCCACTTCTCTGCCGATTTCCTGATCACCCTCGAACAAAACGGGGAGCCCGTCGCGGAGAGCGAGAAGCGGCTGAGCTTTGCGCTCACTTACGACGAGTTTCAGCAGCTCCGCGGCACGCAGATCCTGCAGACCTTCCAGTTGCTCGTACCGCCCGGCACCTACGAGCTGATCGTGGTCGCGCGCGACAACTCCTCCGAGCGACTGGGTCGCACGGTCGAGGTCATCCAGGTTCCGGATATGGCGGGCCAGGGTCTCCACGTGTCGACCCTCACGTTGGCTAGTCGGATAGAGACGATACAGCTCCGCCCCGGCGCCGAGCCCCTCGACTTCCAGCACGGCGATATGCGCGTCGTCCCGAACGTGAGCCGCATCTACTACGCGGATCAGCCCTTGATGCTCTATCTGCAGGCCTACGGTATGACCATTGATGCTGGCAGTAGCGCGAACGACATCCGGATCCACGGAGAGATCCGCGGCGGCGGGACCGTCCGCGAAATCCCGGGCCAGTACCCACACCCGGCACCCTATACACGGCAGGCGTTCTCGTTCGGGATGCCGCTCACAGGGTATCGACCGGGGGTGTACGAGATAGAACTGACCATTGAAGACCGTGTGGCCGGCACGTCGATCACCACGACGACGGACTTCGCTGTGCTCGGCCCGACGCAGAATGTGGGCGGCCGGTAGTCGGTGTCCGATTCACGCTCGCCCCTGACGACCGCGCAGCTCGAGCAACTCGTCTGCGATGCGGTACAGCACCTCTCGGGAGACGCCCCCGGGCGATCCGGTGGTGCTAGCTCGACTCACCGGGCGGTAATCACGGCTCAAGAGGTAGAAGACGCGGCGGGCTCGGAGCTGGCGATCCCGATCGGCGCGCTGATTACTCCTGAAGCACGCGACCGCGCCCGCGATCTCGGCGTCCGCCTATGCGAGACCAGTACTGCCTCGGCGTTGAACGGCGAACAACGGGCGCTCGCTGCGCGACTCGCACAGGGTCTGCGCAAGTCACTCTCCGGACTCGAACTAGAAGAGCTGGCGTTCTGGTGTCTCAGGGACGGCTCGTGTGCCGCGCCGCAGGACGTCGCGCGGATCGTCGACGCCGGCGCGGATCGCGTGGGGCTGGCGCTGTGTTCGCCGCCGCTCGGAGACGCCATCACGCCGCTAATCGACCATACCCTGCTGAAACCGGAAGCCACCGAGGTTCAGGTGCGAGAACTCTGCGCCGAGGCCGTCGAGTTCGGTTTCGCCAGTGTTTGCATCAACCCCTGGTACGTCCCGTTGGTCGCCGAGTTGCTGGCCGGCAGTTCGGTGCGCGCGTGCACGGTAATCGGCTTCCCGCTCGGTGCGAACCAGAGCGAAACGAAGGCTGGCGAGGCACGCCTCGCCGCAATGCAGGGTGCTACGGAACTGGACATGGTTATCAACGTCGGCGCCCTGAAGTCGGGCAACGATGACGCCGTGCGCGAGGACATTCGCGGAGTGGTGGAGGCGGGACGTCCAACGGCGCTCGTCAAGGTGATCCTCGAGACCGCGCTACTTTGCCCCAAAGAGATCGCGCGCGCCTGCTGCCTCGCCCGCGACGCGGGTGCCGCATTCGTCAAGACCTCAACCGGGTTCGGACCGGGCGGCGCCACGGTAGACGACGTCGCGCTGATGCGCCAGACAGTCGGACGGATGATGGGCGTGAAAGCTTCAGGCGGCATCGGCACGCGCCAGGATGCTGCCGCCATGATCGCTGCCGGAGCCACCCGCATCGGCGCGAGCGCCGGTGTGAGGATCGCTGGCGGAGAATAAGCCCGCGAGCATCCCCTGCCGTCATGCGCGCCGAGGTCCGGACACTGTCTCTCAGCGAGAGTCGCGCTTGCGCGCCACCCCCAGCGCGGCGATCATCTGACCGTCCCATGTTCGCCACGGAGTTACGATGACTAACGAGTTTGATTGTCGCGCCTGTCCTGCACGCGCCGCCCGCAGTGGGGCCGAGGTCACCACCGGCGCCGCGATCTCCAGCCCTGTGCCGTTCGGCAGCCCGTTGCGCGATGAGCTCCTGGGAGCGGTCTGCGACACCTGCTGGCAGGAATGGCTGCAGATGCAGATCAAGATCATCAACGAGCTCGCGCTCAACCTTGGTGACGCACGAAGCCACGACATTCTCGAGGCTCACGCGCGCGACTTTCTCGGCCTAGCCGAGGGCGACGGAACCGGCACCGACTATGCCAAGATCGGTGAACAGCCTCCCGAGGAAACGGAGCACTAGGTTCTAGCGACACCTGCGAGCGCGTTGGCCCCTGCGAGGCCGCCAGAGCGCCGTCAGACGCCGCGGAGCCCTCGCTGCATCCGCTCATGCTCGGCCGGTGTATCGGCGTCTACGAGTACCCAGGGGTCGTCCACGGCCACGCACTCCAGCGCGTCGCCGCAGGCATGCACGACCGCCCGGGCCCCCTCTTCCGCCGGCGCCGCGAGCAGTGCCGGCCACGTGCTGCGATCGAATATCACCGGATGGCCTCGTCGGCCCTGATGGGTTGGCACCACCACTGGCCCGTGGTTCGCAGACCACGCATCCAGGACACCGTCCATCGTGGCCACGTTGACGCGCGGCAGGTCCACCGGCAGAAGCATCAGGGCGTGCACGCTCGGGATCTCGCGCAGCGCCATGACCGCAGCCTGGATGCTACTCAACATCCCCTGCTCCCACTGGCGATTCTCGACGACCACGGCACCTGCGGTGTCGGCCCGCGCGCCCACCTCGTCGGCCCTGCACCCGAGCACGACGATCACAGGGTCCACGTCGACCTGGCCGAGCTTGGCGAGCAGGTGCTCGAGATAGGTCGAGCTCTCGATCGGCAGCAGAGGCTTGGGGCTTCCCATACGCGAGGAAGCGCCCGCCGCCAGCACGACGGCGGCGACCCGGCCGGCCAGTTTCATCCCTGGACCGCAGCCGGGCTGCTCGACAGGCTGAGACTCTCGGACGCGGCCACCTGCCGCCGGACAGCGACCAGCTCCGCTACCACCGACACGGCGATCTCGGCGGGCGTCTCTGCCCCGATGTCCAGGCCCATCGGCGAACGCACCCGGTCGAACGCCTCGGCATCACGTCCTTCATCGCGGAGAATGCCGCGAAATAGCACGCGCTTGCGCCGACTGCCGATCATGCCGACATAACCCACGGAGGCGTCGAGGACCTGCCGCAGCACGACAAGGTCATGCTCGTGGCCGCGGGTCACGATCGCCAGCGCCGTGTTCGAGTTGAGCGGCAGTCGTGGCAGCGCCGCAAAGTCGACGAGCCGGAGCCGGGCGGCCCAGGGCATACGCTCCGCCTCGAGAAACGCGGGCCGGTCCTCCAGCATCCACACGCGATAGCCTGCGGCGACCGCAGCAGCACCGATGGCCACGCCGCAATGACCCGCGCCGAACACGATCAGGAGCGGCTGCTCGACGACGGGCTCGATGAACCAAGAGTCTCCGCTCTCGCCCACGAGGCCCTCCCCCACGAGTGCCGGATCCAGTTCCGGTGTGAGCCCGAGACCGATGTCGACCCGACCGTCGACCACCATTGCGTGGGCCGGCGCGGCGGCACTGACGCGGCTGACAAACCGGACTTCGGCTGCGCCGTCCTGCCTGGCAATCGCGCACTCGAGGAACGCGATGGTGTCCGCGTCCGGCTCGAACACGCGCGTCAGGACGACAACGGTCCCGCCGCACACGTGCCCACCGGTGCCGGCCTCGACCTCGTTGAGGTGGAACTCGTCGACGCTCGCTCCCCCGTCGCGCAGCAGCGTCTTGGCGATGGCGTAGACGTCCGCCTCCAGGCAGCCGCCGCCGATCGTTCCTTCGAGCGCACCGTCGGACAGCACGAGCAGCTTGGCGTCGCTCGCCATCGGCAGGGAGCCACGCTGCTTGACCACGGTCGCGAGCGCAACCGGCGCGCCGCTGTGCAGCGCAGCCAGCATCTTCGGGAATAGCGTGTACATCGCGAGTCAGATTGCCGAGTGGTTCAGAAACGGGCGCCGGCTCCGCGAGATACGGGGGCTGTCCGTGCGCCTCCTGACCCGGATGAAGCCGCCGGGAGGGCGGTCAAGACAGACGCTTGAGCGGCCATTATCGACGCAGTCTAGCACGCGTCCAGGACCTTGACCGGGCCATGATCTCGCACTTACGATGACCCCTATTCGGCAGTTCAGAAGCTCCGCGAGAGAGTCGCATGGCACACAGTAGGAACACTCGAAAAGGCGCGGACGGTGGCCTGCTCGAGTGCCTGACCCTGTCGGATTTGGTCGATCTCTGGGCGGAACGAGAGATCGAGAAGCGCCTGCGCGAGGTGGAGTTCTTCCATGAGGAAATCATCAGCGGAGCGCGGGAACTCGAACACCTGCAGGTGATGCCGCTGCTCGGCGGCTTCTGCGAGGGGCCGGGATCGGTCGAGGTTCTCGTAGAGGTACGCGATCAGATTCAACGGACGAGTCGCATTGGCGCCTGGAAGGAAAAGAAGACGCGCGCCAACCGTGAAGATGCCTTCCTGGCCGCCTATGACAAGGCGATGGCCCACGCGATTATCCAGTTGCTGCCAGCGCAGATATGGCGTCCATGGATCGGCGCGGATGCCCACGCCACAACGCGCTAGGTGCCACGGGCGGCAGCCCGATCCCGGTGGCGCGGGCTAGCGCAGAGGCAAGCTGCGAAAACGGCGCAGACCGACCAGAACCGGCAATACCAGCCACGCGAACCATCCTGCCGCCAGCGGCAGCGCCGATTCACGTACGCCGGCGCCAACTGCACGCCCAACAGCTCCTCCCGGGGAGACGGCTGCGAGTGAGCTTGCTGAGAGCGCCCCGAGCCGGAACAGGTCCACCGGGTCGAGCGTGAGCATCCAGGCTCCGGTCCGGCTGATGGTCAGCTCGCCGGTCGGCCCCAGACCGCTCGCCTCACCCATCGGCATGACTTCAGACAGTTCGCTGTGTCCATGCGCGCCTACCTCCGTGGGAGCGGCCGGGGCTACCGCCACGATCACTCCGAGCAAGAGCGCATCGACCACGAACACCAGAACGAGCCAGGTCAGCAGACTTCCGACGTACGCGTGCACGCGGCCGCGGCCGCCCGCCGCGAGGGCCGCACCCACGGCAACGCAGGCCACCGACAAGATCAGCGCGAAAGCCTGGACAAGCACGTAGCTCCCCAGCCCGTCCTGCCCCCTGGCTGACCCGACCACGACCGCGACCAGTCCGAACACTGTGACCTGCGCGGCGGCCAGGGCGATCACTCGGCCTGTCAGCTTGCCCAGGTAGCAACTCGCGCGCGCCAACGGCAACGTGATTACCGACAGCAGCGAACCGTCCTCAACCTCGCCGGCCAGCATCTCGGCGCCGAACAGGAGCGCGACCAACGGCAGCACGACGCCTTCGGCCGCGATCGTCAACGGCAGCAACTCGGCGAACGATGCCACGCCGAAGGCGCCAGCCCGCAGAGGAAGCAACAGCGCCGGCAACCACGCGACCGCGGCCATCAACAGCAGGCCTGTGATGGCACCACCGCTGCGCCACACGATCCGCAGCTCGCGACGGGCCACCAGTAGCATGTCCGACCTAGGCGAGGTCACGTTCACCGTCCTCTCCTGCGCGCCCCGAAGATCGTGGCGATGACCTCTCCGCGAAGTTGGCCGGCGGCCCGACGATCCGTCGATAGCCCGCCCGTGCTCCGGGCCCCCCGGGGGCAATCTCGCCAAGTAGTCGGCCATCACCAAGCACCATAAGGCGAGGATCGAGCCGATCGACGGTCTCGTAGTCGTGGCTCGCCAACAGCACCGTAGCGCCCTCTCGACAACGCTCCTCGATGTAGCCAGCGACGCGGTCGAGCGTCTCCAGATCGAGACCAACGAAAGGCTCGTCCAGGAGCAGGAGATCGGTCGGCGGAGCGAGCGCCACCGCAAGTCCGAGCCGCCGACCCCAGCCAGACGAGAGAGTGCCAGTCGCCTGAGTCAGCACCTCGCCCAGCGCCGCCATCTGGATGACAGCGTCGCGGTCTCGAACTGCCGTGCCTCGTAGGGCGAAAGCAAAGTCGAGCACCTCGGCCACGGTCAGGACGCCGGGGAAGGCGCTCGCCTGCGGTAGATAGCCCAGTGCGCCCGGCGGCGTTGCCGAGGATACGGGCTCGTCGCGAAAACGAATGTGGCCGCTGTCGCTATCGGCCAACCCAGCCGCAAGTGCCAGCGCGGTCGATTTGCCCGCGCCGTTGGGACCCATCATGCAACTGACAGAGGCGGGCGTACAGGCCGCGCTGAATTCCTGCAGCGCGTCCACGCCCGAGCTCCCTGACGATCGAAACCGATAGCACACGGACTCGAACTGCAACCCGCCCGCGGCGGCCGTCATCGGCCCGGTCCGGCGGCCATCTCAGACTCCGGCGCCGGCGCCGGCATGAGCGGAAAGTGGTCGAGCCCTCCGGCCGCCGCGCGTCCGACCCTTGCCTGCCACCAGTCGAGCAGCGCGAGCGCGGGGCTCATGCGAAACCACCGGGCCGCCGGTTGGCGGGCCAGCAACGCCGAGGCCGCTGTTTGCAGTCGGTAGGGTGTGTCCCCCACTCCGTCGTTGTCCCAGTCGAGGCCGGCGTAGTCGCTCCAGTAGTTGCCGCGGCCGGATTCCGACCAGGCGTTACTCGCCGCGCGATCCTGGAACACATGCACCAGGTTGCCGCGAAAGCGATTGCCAGCCAGCAGATTGCCCTCCGATCCCGACGTGAGATACACCCCTACGCCGTTGCTGACGATGTCGTTACCACTCATGCGGTTGGCGGCGGAATTCTGCAGTATCAGGCCGCGCCCGTTGGCGTTCAGGGTATTGGCTGCGACGGTCGAGCGCTCGAGTTGCAGGCAGAGGATCCCGAAATCGCGGTTGTCGGCGAGCACGTTGCCACGCAGTTGGTTGTCGAGCGAGTACATGAGCGCGATGCCACCAATACCCTCGCTGAAGGCGTTGTCTTGGAGCCGGTTGCGTTCCGAATACATGTAGTGGATGCCGTATCGCAGTCTGCTGCCGCTATTGCCGCGAATCTCGTTGTCATGGGCGAAGGAGAGGTACACCCCGTCGCGGACATCGACGGTCTTGTTCCCCTGGACGACATTGTTGGTCGAGTGAAACAGGTGAACCCCGTTGCCGCGCCGATTCGGCGCGAGCGAGGCGTCACCGACGATGTGATTGTCGAGCACCCGGTGAGCCCCGCCCTCACGAAGGTAGATTCCGAACCCGGAAGCGCCAATCACGCAATCACGCACGGTGACCCCGTGGACCTCCATCAGCAGGATCACAGCGTCATCGTTGGCCAGGTCGGCGCCTCCTCCACGTACCTGGAGGCTGCGCACCTCGATGCCGTCGGCGGCGAGAAGCAGCACCGTTCCGAACCCCGGGCCTTCGAGGACTGCCCCTTCGCTTCCTTCGATCCGCAAACGCTTGTCGATCCGGAGCGGGCCCCGGTGGATGCCCGGGAGCAGTCTGAGCCAATCACCCGCTCGCGCCTCCTCGAGAGCCTGCGACAGCTCTCCGGGGGCCACATCCCTGCGTGGCGCCGTGAACGTGCCGACTTGCTCGGGCAGCGAACGGGGTTCACGGCCGTTCGCCTGGCCGTTGGGCCATGCGCCAGCCAGACCCGCACTACCTACCCACGGAATCGCCACCGCCAGCAGCATCAACCGGCCAGGGAGTCTCAGGCCACCCACCGTGACACCGTGCCGAGAAATCCGAACGCCAGGTCGGCAATGATCCGTTCGCTACCCGACAGGATCAGGATGCCGATGCCGGCCAACATCGTGGCGCTCGCGTAACGCAGCACGCGGGTCAGCCCGACGCGACGCGTCAGCGACATTCGGATCTGGAAAAATCCGAGCGCGATGAACACCATCGGTACGGCGATCAGGAGCGAATACAGCCCCAGAGTGATCAGGCCGCTGTACCAGGACGTCATCCCGGCGTACACGAGCAACGGGTACAAGACCGCGCCGCCCATGCAGGTGAGACAGGCGGAGGACAACCCCATGCCAACCAGGAACGAGTCTCGTGCCCGCATGCCGCCCTCACGGGCCCGCGCCTGGCCGCGTTCCCGCAGCCGCGTGAGGAACTGGCGCAGGCGGGCGATCGGACCCGATGGGGCTCCGAGCGCAGGCCCGCCTCGACCCCAGGGCCAGCGGTCGAGGACCCACCGGTCGAGCCCGGCGACGCGTGCCGCAAACATCAGAATAACGACGCCTCCGAACACCTGAATCACGCCGGAGTAGGCCCCGAGCGGCTGCCGCATACCGGAGCCTATCAGCCCCACGGTCGCCCCCGAGGCAGCATACAGAATCGTGAACCCGGCGACGAAGCTACCCAGGTTCGTCAGCACCTTACGCTGGCCCAGGTCCGGCGACGGAGCCGTCCCGGCCCGCATCGCGGCTCTCTCGCCGTCCGTCACGGTGCAGGAGATGATCGCCGCGTAGTAGAGCGTAAGTTCGAGGGCACAAGGCGACAACACGACCAACAGGGCACTCACCAGGGCGACCGCGAGCATCATCCGTGCCACCAGGCTGCTGCTCGGCGGCCCGACCACCAACGGTAGGTCCCACGTGAACTCGCGCACGGCCACGCTACCCATGCCGGTCGCCTGCACCGTGAGAGTGCCGGAAGGCATGTCCAGGAAGCGGACGCCGCTGTTGTCGCGCGCCGGAAACAGCAGCATGTACGCATTGTGGTGCTGTGACATCACGATCGGTTCGGTGAGCGCGGGATAACTCTCGCCAGCGGGTCCTACCAGATCGACGTCACCGGGCAAGTGGCTCATGTGACCGATATCGCCCGTGTGCGTGTTGAGGCCTACGAGGACCGGCAAGACCATCTCTGGATCGCGATCGACGAAGTACCGGTCGAGGTTGCGCTCACTGCGGAACTCCGGCGTCACCAGGGTCACGTCGAGGAAGAGGTCATCAAGGTGCACCTGATTAGCGTCGCTGCGCTGCAGGTCGCTGTACGGATGTGCCGCCTGGTAACGAGGAATTAGAACCATGCCGCCAGTAAACAGCGCCAGCAGCATCGCCAGGCCGGCGATGACGGCGGCAACCTGCCAGCGGACGTTCGGCCGCCCACCTGGGGCCGGCATCGTCTGGCCGGCAACATCGAATGGCTGTGCATTCTCCATGGGTTCTCCTAGCAGCCAGTGGTAGAAGTCTGTGGCAGATCGCGCCGCGGGCTCGAGGACCACGCCGTCGCCCCGACCAGCACAAGTGCCAACCCAAACGCCCAGCCGCCCAATCCCAGGCTCATGTAGACGGTGAAGTTGGCGATCTTCTTGGATCCCAGCACCGGCGGCGTGAAGTCAGGTACGCCCTCGAAGATCGACTTGTCACGGACGTGCCCCATCTCCCAGAGGCGGTACTGCAATAGCCCGAATCCGCCAACGGCCACCAGTAACATCGCGCCGAGCAGAAGCCATGCCACTGTGCGCTGGTGCCCAGGCGCCAGCGCGGCGCCGATCACCGCAAACACGAGCAGTCCTCCGAGCAGCCACGGTGCCGCCGCCAGTTCAGGCGTATCCAGCGGCAGATGCACACCAACATATTGGTTGAGAAGGTCGATCTCGTGGATGTCGCCTTCCACCCTGCCCGCCGAGACCCGCACTTCGAGTATCTCCTCGTCGCGATACTGCGGCGCTTCCATGCGGGTGATCCAGAGCGGCGCGAGCAGAGCGATGGCCAGCAGCACAGCAACGGCTGCCAGCACCACTCGCGGAGTCTGACCCGACCACCGGGAGGGGGAGGCCGTAGCCATGTCATTACCTCGCTATCAGGGCCGGGCCGGCTCCACCAACATGCGGCCACGCATCTCCAGATGCAGGGCCGAGCAGAACCAGGTGCAGTAGTACCAATACGTCCCGATCTTATCGGCAACGAACGAGAACTCCCTCGTCTGACCCGGGTCGATCGCCGCGTTGACGCCGTAGTTGTCGAGCGCGAAGCCATGACTCATGTCACGAATCGTCTCGATGTTCGTCACAGTGATCGTCACCTCATCGCCCTGTTTGACGGTGAACTCGTTAAGCCCATACTTGGAGCGAATCGCGGTGAGGTACACGTGGACCGAATTGGGCCCCGTACGCTCCATCCGACTCTCGCCTTCGGCTACCGCGTTGGCAGTCAGTTCCTCAACCTGGATTACCTTTGGAGCCAGGTCCGAGGCCAACATGAACACCGCATCGTGGGGCTCGGGCTCGGAAGGAAACGAGGAGAGCATGCGCATCTTCTCGCCCGAGATGTCGATGAGTTCCTGGTTCTCCGGCATGGTCGGACCCACCGGCAGGAACATGTCCTTCGACAACTTGTTGAGCGCGACCAGGTACTCCCCGGTCGGATGCATCGTCTCGGCCAACGTCGCCTGCGTGTGGCCAACGTTGTAGTGCACATCGATACGATCGACAATGTAGGTGGGATCTCCCGCCACCGCCTTCTCGATGTTCCATTTGACGATCTGTGAATCGACGAACAGCGAAGTGTAGGCATTGCCACGGCCGTCGAACGTCGTGTGCAGCGGTCCCAGGCCAACGTCAGGCTCGGCGACGATCGCCTCGCGCGGGTTATCGACCTGGTCGATCAGGGAAATGTCGATAACGGTCACGGTTGGCGACAGCTTGCCCGTACCCATGACGTACTTGCCGTCCGGCGTCACGTCGGCGCCGTGCGGGTTCTTCGCTACCGGAATCATGTACAGGACCTTCTCGGTGGTCGCTGTGGGATCGATGACCTTGGCCCCGTTGATTTCGGTGAATTCACCTGCCGCGATGGCGCGCTCTGCCGCCGGGATATCAACCGCCGCAAGCGCATCCTCATCGAGACGGATCATCTGTTCGACGGTCAATCCGCCCTCGAGGTTGTAGACGGTGGAGAAAGCCCAGCGCCCGTCCTTGCTCGAGTCGTTGATATCGAGGTTGCCCGGCACCTGCACTTCGAACTGCACCTCGAGCGTCTCGGGGTCGAGGAACCCCATCACCGAGGAGTACGCGTCCGGATTCGGCGCGACACCGCCCGGTATCTCGTGGCGGAACTCGCCATTCACGATCACGTACGACGTGTCGGGTGAGATCACCGCGATACCGTGAGCCGCTTCTATGTTCGGGATGCGGCGGATGACCTTGGTCTCGAAGGTGGACAAGTCGATACGGGCCACGCGCGCGTTGGCTTTGTCGTTGATCCAGAGCCATCGACCGTCGTAGTCGCCGCCGGTCTCGGACAGGATCGGATGATGGGTGTCACCCCACATCGGCCCCGTTGAGGCCAGCATCTCGTAGGTGTCGGTTCCTGGATTGTTGGCGTAGCCATAACCGGCACGCGGCTCGAATACCGGAATCGAACGGATGTACCTTCCCGACGGGAGGCCATATACGAACACCGAGCCGCTCTGCCCGCCCGACAGGAAGGCGTAGTACTTGTCCCACTCGCCGACCGGCACGTAGGAAGCCTCGGCAAGACTGCCACCGCCGTCTTCGGCCTGACCTTGCCCGCCGCCTCCGGCACACGCGCCCAAGGTCCCGGCAACGGCGACCGTCAGCACAACCGCCACAGCGAAGAATCTCTTCGAGCTAGTCATTTCCAGCCTCCTCAATTGCTGCCAGCAGGTTCAACTACGAGCGTTCCGTTCATCGCCGGGTGGAGCGGGCCCGTGCTGCACTGGGAGGCACAGTAGAAAACGAACGTTCCGGCCTTGTCGGCAAGGAACGTGACCGACTTCGGCCGCTGAACCATAGCGCCATTAATGAACGCGACGCGGTCGTAGCCGTCAATCGCGAACCCGTGTCCAACGCCCAGCCCGTTGTCGGTGGGCTGAAAGTCGATGCGCACAACCTGGCCTTCAGTCACAGTGAGCATGTCGGGAACGTACTTCCAGTTGCGCTCCATCAATTTGATCACGACGTCCGGCGCGCCCAGGGCATCACCTGCGGTCGCCGCGGCCGGTGTGCCACCTCCCGACAGCGGCTCCTCGCCCATGCTGTAGACGTAGGCCGCGATGCTCCAGATCTCGTCGGCGGTAAAGGCGCCATCGAAGGCTGGCATGGGCGTGCCGTTATTGCCCGTGTGAATCGTCAGCGCGATGTCGCGCGGCGTGTGGCCACGCTTGAAGTGACCCGTCTTGTGGTAATTCCGCGCCGGGATCGCGTTGCCGAACGCGTCGACCAGGGTCGGAGCCGAGGGTCCATCACCGTAGCCCGTCTCGCCGTGACACTTGGAGCACTTGGCCAGGTCGTACAACTCGCGGCCCGCCGCGGTGCGCTCCGCGGTCATCTCAGGCTCCTCGCCCAGATCGACAGACTCGCCCGCACCCTCGCTTGCGAATGACGGGGCGAAGGTCTTGACGTACTGCACTACCGCCCAGCGATCATCCTCCGACAGGAGGAACTTCCATGGGGGCATGCCGGTGCTATGAAGTCCCAGGGAGACGGTGCGAAACAGGTCCTGGTCGGTGGGCATCTGCCCGCCAGGAGTGGTCTTGAAGCGGAACACCCCAGTCGTAAAGTCGCGTGGTGCCGGCGCCAGGAACGCACTGCACAAGCCGGCTCCGTCACCGTTCTCGCCGTGACAGGCGGAACAGTTGTCCGCGTAGACCTCGCCGCCACGAGTCAACATCTCCGCGTTCGGCGCCGGCGCATCGCCGTCCTCGTAGTGGGTCCAGGAAATCGGCGCGGCGGCTGGGGTCGCGGTGGACGACGCGCTCGAGCCCGAGGGAGTTGGAGCGCCGCAGCCGCTAGCGATCACCGCTATGAGCAGCAGGGGCAGGGCGAACCCAACCCGCAAGCTCGACGGCAGGGCCGACCTCAGGGAGCGTCGCACGGTGTGGCGAG
>JAJCXT010000107.1 GCA_029263295.1 Acidobacteriota bacterium
GTATTGGCGCCGCCGGTGAATCCGCCGCTGGTCCGAGGGGTCACTGTCGAGAGAACCGCGATGCCGCCGGCGGCGATTGTGTTTCTGACCATGGCCCGGAGGTTGCTAGCCACGGTGGTCTCGTGCACCAGCCCGGACGCATCATTGGCCCCTTCCATGATTAAGGTGTACTGCTTGGGCGAGGTCGCATTGAGCCTCGCGAGGCGCCCGAGCCCCTCTGCGGTCTTTTCCCCTCCAACACCGGAGTTCACGATGGTGATCGAGGCGCGTTGCAAGAAACTGGCAATGTAATTGGCCAGAGGCTCCGGGTACCCCGGGGTAATCGAGATCACGCCGTTGTTCTGAACGGTTCCCTGGGTGATCGAGTCGCCGAATGCACGGTACGTGCCGGGAATCGTCGGCTCAGCGGCGCGCGGCGCGAGCCGTTCGGGTATCGAGGGTAGGGCGAGGCTGACACCTGGGTGCAGGGCTGCGGCCGACCGTAGCAGTCGGCCCACCGCGTATTCGGTACCGCCGGTCGCCGCTAGCAGCGTGTCGTCGCGCAGCTCTACGCGCAGACTCGAGGATCCGACCTCGCCAACGTGCGCCGGCTTCTGCCAGTCACGACCGTTCTGCGCTGCGATGCGCATCTCGAACGTCGTCGGCAAGATGGCGGTCCAGGCGATCGCGTTGCTTGGGCCGCCCAGCACGGATGCCGCGCCCGCGGCTTCGGTGTCGAGTTGTGCGGCGGCAGGGAACGTCCCGTTCGGCAACTCGCGCGTGGCGAACGGTCGATAACCGGTTGGCGAGAACCCACTCCATGACACGATCAGGCTCGCTGCTCGTCCACGGCCGATGTCGGGAAATTCGTCGGGCACGTCGTTATCAGTCAGCGGGGTCGGCGCCGACCAGCTCCCGTCCGTCCGTCGGCTGATCCATACCTCGGTGTCAGTGCCGTCGAATGCGCTCCACACCACCGCGGGCTGCTCGCGGGCATCCACCGCGATCGCGGGTAGCCCCGGCGCGTCGCCGATCATCGGGAGACGCTCGGGCACCGACAGGCGCCGGCCGTCCCACTCTGCGGCGACTAGGAAACTCGCGCCGGCCCCATCTTCGCTGACCCAGACCATCCATGTGGTGCGTCGCCCGACTGCCACCGCCGGGTGGTGATCGGAAACGCCGCTGCGGCGCAGGTCCCGCGCGCGGCTCCAGCCGTCAGCATCGCCGAGCTGGGCCCAGAGTCGGGCTCCACCCGCTCGCCAGCGCGCCGCGACAAGGAGGACGTCACCGCCCGGCAACGCCGCCATAGTTGGAGCACCGTCGTCGCCGCGCCCGGACGGGCCAGCCTGAAGAGCAGCGCTTCCGGCCGGAAGACTCACCATCACGCGTCGGCCGGCGGCGGTTTCCGCCGTGTGGGCCACCGCAGGGACATCGCCAATCGCGGTAGCCGGTCGCAGCCCGGGCACGACAGTGCCATCCTGCGCGCGCTGCGCGGCAGCACTGCGGGAGAGTCCCGGTACGATCAGCGCCAGGACAAGAAGATGGCATCCAAACTTTGACATCGTTCGTGTTTCGTTAGGCGGGGTACCGTACATGACGGCCGGCAAGTGCCATCATGCTAGGAACCTTCGCACGCCGCGACAAGCTGGGGAATTCTATGCCACTTCCGATCGCCCATTCGCTCCTCGGCGGGGCCGTCTGCTTGGCGACTGATCGTGACGGGGCGGCAGCCGGGTACCGACGGTTCGTGCTGGCGGCTGTTCTCGCGAACGGTGCTGATCTCGATTACCTCCCGGGCATGCTGGTAGGGGATCCCCATCGCTTTCATCGCATGGCCGCTCACTCGCTTGGTTGGGCGGTTCTTGTCGCGATACTGGCCGCCTGGCTGGTGCGGCGGGGATGGGTCCGTGCCTGGCCGCTGCGACCCGGCTGGCCCACCGGTGCAGCTGGAACGGCGGTGATCGTGGCACTGCTGTGGGCAAGCCATGTCCTTCTCGATAGCCTCAACGCTGACTTCAGCGAGCCCGTCGGCGTGATGATGTTCTGGCCCGTTTCCTCGGTCTGGGTTCCGGCGATCCCGCTGTTCTACAACATCGACAAGATCGCCGGGCCGGCGTCGCCGTGGGCGTTCGTGCGTAGTCTGATGACGGCGCACAATCTGCGCGCGGGACTTCTCGAGGTGGCCCTCATGGGCCCACTGCTCGGTCTGGCGGTGTGGCTGCGGCGTCAGCGCTAGCGCGCAGCCAGGAGCCGAGCCCGAGCCGCTAGAGACCGGCGATGTCAGCCGGTCCCAGGGTGAGCAAGTCGGCCGCCTGCGGCATCAATCCGAGCGCGCCCTGCACCTGGCCGTCGTGCTTGAGCAGCACGATGCGCCCGGCCTCGAGACCCCACACGTTTGCGGCGATGTGCGAAGACAGGTACATGCGCAGGTCCGCGCGTGCTTCCGCGACCGTCTCATCGTCCATTGGCACGCCGGCATCGTCGAGCGTCGGACGGATGCTGGGCCAGTTGAGGAAGTCGATGAACTCATCGAGGATCGCGTCATCGATCTCGAAGTCATCGAGGTACTCGTCGAAGGTCGCAGGAATCGCGGCCGCGTTCTCCGACACGTACCGGGTCGCGAACTGGAAGGTGTAGCGCCGGTTGTACAGCCACACGGCCAGACCTGATGCCTGCGTCGGGTCCATTTCGACATCAGGCATGATGCCGCCGCCGCCCAGCACCCTTCGTCCGGATGCTGTCTCGAACTCGGGCATGTCGTCGTCACGGGACGCGTAGATCGTTTCCCAGTTGGGCTGCATGTAGTCGGCGTCGTCGCCTCCTACGTACGGGCGCTGAATCAGCCGGCCGCTCGGCGTGTAGTAGCGGGCGATCGTCAGGAAGAGGGCTGATCCGTCGTTGAACTCGAACTGGTTCTGCACCAGCGCCTTGCCCCAGGTGAGTTGCCCGACTACGAGAGCGCGATCCCAGTCCTGCAGCGCGCCGGCGACGATCTCGGAGGCGCTTGCGGAGTTGTGATCGACCAGGACGATCATCGGCACGCGTGCGTGCGTGTCCCGGTCGCTCGAGAAGTTCTTGCCATCAGCGTTGGGCGCTTTGCCGCGGGTCTCGACGATCTGCTTGCCGCCCGCCAGGAACTTGTCGGTAATACGAATCGCCTGACTCATCAGGCCTCCGCGGTTGCCGCGAAGATCGAGCACGAAGGCGTGCATGCCATCGGCCTCGAACTCCTCCAGGTAACGCTCGATCTGATCGGCGCCCTTCTCCGAGAAGGTGCTGAGCCACACGTAGCCCACGCCGGGTTCGAGCATCGTGGCGGCCAGCACAGCCGGAACCTCGACCTCGTCGCGGGTGATGTTGACGTCCCACTCTTCGTCGAGCGCCGGACGTCGCACGGTCACCTCCACGCGGGTCCCCTTCGGGCCACGCAACAACTCGTAGATCTCGTCGTTTTCGAGATTGAGCGCGCTCTCGCCACGGATCTTCACGATCTGGTCACCCGGTCGCAGACCGAGCTTTTCTGACGGGCCGCCCTCGAGGGCGTCGAGAACGGTCAGGATGCCGTCGAAGATATCGAACTGGATGCCGATGCCGTGATAGTCGCCGCGGTAGCGCTCGCGCAGCGTCCGATACTCCTCGCTGGAGTAGTAGTGCGAGTGGGGATCCAGGTCGTCGAGCATTCCCTGGACGGCGTTCTGGAAAAGCTCGTCCGCCTCGACATCTTCGACGTAGTACGCCTCGATGATGTCGAACATGCGGCTCAGCGTGTCCAGGCGCGCGGCGAGGCGCTGGCCGCGCGCGGCCAGCGCGGGCCCGGCGGCGGCTGCGGTCACCGCGACGATGACGACGAGGGCAGACAGAAAACGCTTGCGTCGAAGGCTCATGATGGTCGAAGTTGCGACGGAAAGGGTTCGCCGTCCAGTCAATGTTGCCGCGTCGCTGCGCGAGCGACGGGCGCTATCCCTCTAAGATAGCTGACCAGAGCAGGCAGTTGCTAAGCCATTCCTTCGTATTACTGACGAAAACTGTCGTGCCGGGCACTCGACGACCAGCCTGAGGACACCAAGAATGAACATGGAACCGCACGACGACGGCGACGCAGGCGTCGAGAAGCGAGAGGGGCTACGCGTCGGCGTGCCTTGGGAGCGAACTGCCCCGGGCATGTCCTTCGCCGGGTTGGTGCAGACCACGCGTATGCTGCTGTTCACCCCGAGCGACGCGTTCGGCATGATGAGGCTGAAGGGGACGACGGCACCCCCTCTCATCTACCTGGTTGCGATCGGCACGGTCGGTACCTTCGTCGGGCTGCTATGGCAAACATGGGCACGGGCGATGGCTGGCTCGATCGGCGGCGGCAACCTGCAGTCCCTGGCGCTGGCCAACTCTTACGGGGTAATGAGCTTCGTGGTCGCGCCGTTCGTAATCCTGCTGCTGGCCGTCGTCGTCACCGGGGTGCATCATCTGTCTCTGCTGATGTTCGGCGGGGCTCCGCGACCGCTCGAGGTGACGCTACGCGTAGTCTGCTACGCCTGGGGCGCTTCCTATGTGTGGATGCTGATCCCGGTCTGCGGTGGCCTCGTGGCCACCGTCTGGGCTGCGGTGATGACGATTGTGGGGCTGCAGGAGGCACACGGCGTTCCCCGCGGACGAGCTGTCGCCGCGGTGGTCGTGCCCTACCTGATAGGCATTTGCGGCGCGATGGTGCTGTGGGCCGTGATGGTGACCGCCATGATTGGCACGCTGCCGTGAGATCTCGACAGGCGGCTAGCGACAGGCTCGGATCCACCGAAATCGCGCTCGTGGGCGCAGTGGTCCTCGCGGGAATCGTGGTGGCGCGTAACTACGCGCTCTGGCGCGACCAGTTTCTCGTGCTCTGCCCGGCATGGACGATCTTTGGAGTTCCCTGCCCGACGTGCGGCGCGACCCGTGCCGTCGTCGCCGCGATGCAGGGTGACTTGCTGGCGGCTCTTGCCTGGAATCCGCTCGCGGCTTCAGCGGCGATCGCCGCGGTGCTCGCGCTGCCGCTCGCAGCCGCCGTGCTGATCGGCCTGCTACCGGCGCCGCGTGTGCCCGCGAGCCTGGGAGTGGCCACGCGAACGGTGCTCATCGCGCTCTTCGTCGCCAATTGGCTCTATCTGCTGCTGTATTTCAGCGGCTAGGTTGTTACTCGCCTGCGCCGAGCAGCGGGCCAGCGAGCAGACGGATCTCGTCCGGTGACATCCCTTCGCCAAGGTACCTGCCATCGATACGCAGTTCGAAGTGCAGATGCGCGCCACTGTTGCCGCCACGGCTCGCCGATTCCATGCCCGAGTTGCCGACAAACGCGATCACCGTACCGGCGTTCACGG
Organism: Acidobacteriota bacterium; assembly: GCA_029263295.1. Taxonomy (GTDB): domain Bacteria; phylum Acidobacteriota; class UBA890; order UBA890; family WLXD01; genus WLXD01. Next base: position 5,328 of record JAJCXT010000107.1, read on the forward strand.
TGCCGCCCATCACGATCTCGGGAGCGATGCCGGACAGATGGGCATAGCGGCTGATGATGCCATTGCCATGGTCGACCCAGACCTGCCGGCCGCGTAGCAGATCGAGTTGTGCCTCTGGCGTCGTGCCGGCTTCCTGCGAGATCGTGATGGCCTCTTCGTACTGCTCGGCCGTGACCTCGACGTAGTCGGTATCGGCCCGGACGACGGTCCCTGTCTTGACCGCGATCACCGGGGCGCCGTAGCCCGTGGGCACTCCGACGTGGCCGGGGTACATGTCGAAGCCTTGATGGATCCCGAACCGGTAGGCACGTCGGGCACCGGGCAGCAGCCGATCGGCGTCGGGCAGCTTGGCGCCGAGAATCGGTAGCTGGAAGCCTGACAAACGCCACTCGTCGTAGCCCTTTCGCAGGGTGTCGACGAACGCTCGCAACGAAGAGTCAACGAGTTCGACGTTGCCTGCGCCAGCCGCTTCTACCGCGGTCGCGTATCCGGGCGAGCGCATCAACTCCTGCAGGGCGGCCGGTACAGTGCCGCTGTCGAGAATCCCGTCGGCGCCGAAGTCCCAGGCGGTGACCGCGCCGCTGGCGCTCATCTGGCCCTCGGGACTCACAGAGCCGTCGTAGGCGACGATATCCTCGGTGCCATCGTCGTTGCGATCCCAGCGCCAGATCGTCGCCTGTTCACCGATCCGCTCGCGGATCAAGTCAGCGTTGCCGCTCGCGTTCGTGTCGTAGAGCGTCAGCGCGACGTCGATACGCGCCGTCGAGCCGCCAAAGACGCCTGTGTACCAGGCGGCGCCGCCAGCGATGAACAGGAGAGCCAGCCCGAGAATGACAACGCGATTCATGACTAAACTTCTTGATATGAGGGGGGCGAAGGGGCAAAAAACCAGCGTACCACGGGTTAATCTGGTGCTCTGGTCGCGCCGCTCCTGGTCCGGCCAGCGTCCGACTTGGAGGTGGACCGCATGCCAACTCAGCGTGGGCTGCGCGCGATCGCATTTACCCTGGCGGCGCTGACGGCGCTAGCCGCGGCGCCCGCACGCGCGTCCGAGGACATCGACTGGGGCGCCATTGGCGACGAGGCCGTCGAGTTGCTGCGCCAGTATCTGCGGATCAACACTACGAACCCACCCGGGAACGAGATCGTGGCGGCGGAGTTCTTCGCGGGTCTGCTGGCCGCCGAAGGCATCGATGCGGAGGTGTTCGAGAGCTTTCCGGGTCGCGGCAACCTGGTGGCGCGGCTCGAGGGTGACGGCAGCCGGGGCGGGCACATCGTGCTGCTCAACCACATGGACGTGGTACCGGTATCGGACGAGTTCTGGAGCGTGGACCCGTATGGGGCGGAGGTCGTCGGCGGCCAGATCTACGGCCGTGGCGTGACGGACATGAAGGCCGACGGAGTGGTTCAGCTGATGGCCTTGCTAGCGCTCAGGCGCGCCGGCGTCGAGCTCGGGCGCGATGTGGTCTTCATGGCGACGGCCGCTGAGGAAACCGGTGGCGTCGAGGGCGCCGGCTACATCGCCAGGCGTCGCCCGGACCTACTCGCTGGAGTGGAATACGTGCTCACCGAGGGCGGTGGTGGAGTGCGGCGGGGAAACCGTGAGGTTCACGACATCGAGTTCACCCAGAAGACGCCGCTCTGGTTGCGGCTGGTGGCCCAGGGGCCAGCAGGCCACGGCTCGCGTGCCATCGAAGACTCGGCGGCCAATCGGCTCGTGCGCGCGCTCGATCGAGTCCGTACTTATCGGCCGCCGCTGCAGCTAGTGCCTCCTGTTGCGGCCTCGATCCGCGCGGCAGCACGTCTCGAACCCGACCCGACCCTGCGCGCGGCCGCGCGACGCATCGAGGAGACCTTCACCCAGCCGGAGGTGCTCAACGTGCTGTCAGCGCGGATGGAGAACATGCTGCGCAGCACCATCGCGATCACGATGATCGAGGGCAGCACCAAGACGAACGTGATCTCGCCACGGGCGACGGCGGAGCTCGATTGCCGGCTGCTTCCGGGTGTCGACGCCGACCTGTTCATCGCCACGCTGCGTGACGTCATCGACGATCCCGGCATCGAGATCGAGACGATCCTGCGGTTCGATACGTCCGAGTCGCCGCGCGACACGGCGCTCTGGCGCGCGATCGAGGAGGCGGTGCGGCGGCGCGACCCCGACGGAGTGGTCATTCCGTCGGTACTTGCCGGATTCACGGACAGCCACTACTTCCGCGAACGCGGCATCGTGGCGTACGGATGGAGTTCGATAGTCATGGCGGCGGATGACGGCCCCGCGCACGGGGTGGACGAGCGTCTGACCCTGGAGGCAGTGCGTCAGGCACCGCGTCTGCTGTACGAGGTCCTCGAGCTGCTGGCTGCCAGGCGCCAGTAGTCGGCGGGCCGCTAGTTGCCGACCTGCCCCTCGTCGGAGTCGATCACCGTGTCGGCGTACTCGCTCAACGCGCGCAGGTCTTCCATCGTCAACTGAGCGTCGATGGTGACGTCGCGCCCCCGACTGCCGGTTTCAATGCCACGGTCGAGGATCTCGAACACGCCCGGATCGCTGCTCTGCAACATCATCTTGCCGAGTGCCACCATGCCGTTGAGGGCGTCGCCGAGATTCTTCGCGTCTTCCTCGGCAGGTGTGCGCCCGCGCAGGCGGAACGCCAGGCCGTCGCTCAGGTCGAGAGCTACCATCATCGCGTTGATGCGGTCGTAGCCGATCTGGCCGATCGGCGAGCCCGCCTCGGGCGTGATGTCGCTGAACATTCCTTCCTGGGCAGAAACGAGCCAGACTTGGGCGTCGGTGTTCACGTCTTCCAGCAAGCCCATCAACGTACTGTTGTCGCGCGCACTGGGCGCGCCATCAGCTACGTCGACGATGGCACGGACCGAGTCGCTGCTGCCGAACGCCAGGACGGAATCGCCGAGGATAGTCATCCAGCCGTCCATCTCCACGTCGATGGTGATGCTGTCGTCTTCCTCGTCCTCCATGGCGCCAACCTGGTAGAGCGTCCGACCGGAGTAGTCTTCGGTCGGGGCGGCTGCCATCGCCTCGGCGATTCGCGCGCGATCGAACGTCGCGAGCACGACGAACGAGCCCTTGTCATCCCAGGTTCCGAAGCCGTCGCTGGAGATGAACGCGATGCGGTGCAGGTCGGTACGCGGGTCGATGCCCGTTTCTTGGATGATCCTCTCGAGCGCGTCGGTGTCGCCGATACCGGCATCCTGCGTTAGAAACGAGTAGGCGGGCGTCGCGCGGATCGCGGCGAAGTCGACGAAGCCGATGGTGGTTGCTGCGCTGGGCAGCATCGCCACGAGGTCGCCCTGGTTCTCTGTGCTGGCTGCAGGCTCGGCGGAGCTCGCCTCGCCGTCGGGCGCGGCGGCGCAGGCCGCGGTGGGCAGCAGCAGGGCAAAGCCGAGCGCGAGCACGAAGGCAGGAGCGATACGGCGGACAAACGGGAAGTCGATCGATGGTTTCATGGCTTTCTCCGGCGCCGCACAGGTGCGGCCAATTTCTTTCTTGCGGGCAATGGTGTCGCCCATGGCTCAGTAATCCTGACGTGAGAACCACCAGCATGCTAGCGCGATGCAGACGATGGCGAACGGCATGGAGGCCAAAAACGGCGTCCAGGCGAGTGCGTCGCCTTTGGTCGCTCTGGTGGCGTTCTCGGTGAGTTCGAGGGATTTCGGCAGTACCCAGTACAGCGTTTCCGCGATTCCACTCGCGAGCGACCGCTTCCATCCGGGGTCAAACGCCGTGGTCCACTCAGCGTAGGTGTGGAGCGGGTACAGGATCAGGCCCATGAACCACGTGCCGACTCCCGCGATGATGCTGATAGGACTGTTCCGCGTGAGCACGCCGACAAGGACCATGCCTGAGTAGCAGCAGAGGAACGTGAACAGAATGATCATCCCGGCGACCAGGAATCCGGCGTTGCCGAATCCTGTCTTCCAGGTCAGGACGCTCCAGCTGCCGCCGAACAGATAGGCGAACGTCACAGCCACGACGGCAACGGCGCCGAGAGCGCGACCGATGATCAGCACGGTGCGGCCCAGCGGTTGCGACGCCAGTAGGTCCACCCAGCCCGTCTGCAGCGTCAACGGCACGATGTTGCCCGTGACGAACAGCGCCAGAACCAGTCCGAACGTCGTGAGCAAGCTGACGATGGCCACCTGTATGACCGTGACCGCGTCTGACACCGGGATCGTCGTATTGCCGATCTCGAGCGGGATCGTGCCGAACAGCCGTGCTGACGCGATGCTGCCCTCAACGACATCAATAGAGACAAGAGTCGCAAGCGCGAACAGGAATAGCGTGGTCAGGGTGAACAGCGCCAGCAGAGTCCACTTGTTACGCGCTTCGCGCACTGTGAATCCGATGAGCGCGAACAATTGCGTCGCCGCCAGTTTGCGCATGTCCGTAGCAACTACAGGCTCAGACATTGTCCACCTCCCGGGTGGCGACGCTCACTTCGGTGGCCCCTTTGGCCGATGTCTGGACACCGCCCGGACCGCCGGCGCCGGCTTTGTCGTCGTCGGCCTCGTTGATGGTCTGTACGAAGACCTCCTCGAGGCTGGCGCGGACGCGTTGAACCTCCTCGATTTCCAGGCCAGCGCTACGAGTCGCGTCGAGCACGTTGTTGAGCTCAGATCGATCTCCGACCTCGAGGCGCCATACGGTAAGGCCGGGCGGAGCCGGAACCGACTCCGCCTCCTGTCCGGCGGCGGCGAGCGCGGCACGCGCGGCGTCCTCATCGCTGCCGGCGATCGTGAGGCGGTACTCGGGGTTCGGGGCGCGCAGGGAACTGAGCGGCCCCTCGCGCCGGATCTTGCCCTTCACCAGAATGGCCACTCGATCGCAGAGAAGTTCGACCTCGCCGAGCATGTGTGAGTTCACGAACAGGGTCTTGCCCTGTTCCAGATTGCGCCGCAAGATCCCGCGAATCGACACGCGGCCGAGCGGGTCGATCCCCTCGGTCGGTTCGTCGAGAAAGAGCACCCGCGGGTCCGGCAGAAGCGCCTGGGCCAACGCCAGGCGCTGTTGCATGCCCTTGGAGAAGCCACCCACCTTCTGGTTGCGCCACGATGACATCTCGACCTCTTCGAGTACGAGGTCGATGCGCTGACGCCGGAGGGTGGCATCCATGCCCAGCAATTTACCGAACAGATCGAGTACCTGGCCGGCGGTCAAGAAGCCGGGATAGTGGCGGCGTTCGGGCATGTAGCCGACCTCCAACCGCGAGATCGGAGTCCCCGCGCGGTGGCCGAGCAGCGTCGCGTCACCATCGCTGGCACCGACTAGCCCCAGCAGAATTTTCACTAGCGTGGTTTTTCCTGCGCCGTTCGGCCCCAGAAGGCCGAAGGCCTCACCGGCGCCAACTTGCAGGTCCACGCCTCGCAGCGCCTCTACCTTCGAGCCGAGGGCGCCGCCGAAGGTCTTCGCAAGGTCGCGCGTTTCGATAACGTTCACTGTGTCGCTCACGGTTCAGACGGATGATTCACAGTTGAGTAAGACGGTTATGCTGCTTCGATGTTTCACGGCTCCGTGGGTCGCACGCCAGTGCGTGCCCACGCGAGCCACCCGTTTCCCGCCGAGACCCTACCAAACAGGCGCCTGCTAGGCTCTCTGTGCGCGCTCTTCTCCACCTACTCGGATCCGCATGGACCAAGAACACGGCCTTCTCGACCACTACGAGAACCCTCGCAATCTCGGCGATCTGGACGACCCGGACGCCGTGGCGATCGTTCACAATCCTGTCTGTGGTGACATGCTCAGGCTCGCCGTGCGCTATGAAGATGCCCGAATCTCATTGGCGCGCTTCAAAGGCTACGGCTGCGCCGCGGCGATCGCGGCCGGTTCCGTGGTTACGGAATTGCTGATCGGAACTTCTCTGCAGGAAGCATCGTCTCTATCAGATGAGGACATCACAGCGGTCCTGGGGCCACTGCCTCCGATGAAGGTCCATGCCGTGGTGTTGGCTCGCGAGACGATCGCGAGTGTGGTTGCTCAGTTGAAATCCGGAGAACCCGAGGCTTGAGAAAGCTCGCCGATCTGACCTACAAAGCCGCCCGTACCGTCGTGGTCACGCTCGTCGGCGGCACCGTCGTGCTGATCGGCGTTGTCATGCTGGTAGTTCCCGGTCCGGCGTTCGTGGTGATTCCCATCGGTCTGGCGATCCTCGGGCTGGAGTGGGCGTGGGCGCGTCGATTGCTGCGCGCCGTGAAGGAAAAGGGTGGCGAGGCGTTCGAGAGGGCTGGTATCGCGGACCGGTTTCGGCGCTGGCGCAGAGGCTGCTCTTCGCCGCCAGTGGACCCGTCAGGGCCGGGCGCAGGGGAATGATCCCCCGTCGGCCAGCTCGTACGGGTCTCGCGGTCGCGCTTATGCTGATCGTGCCTCTGCTGACGGTGGCGTGCGCGTCGGGAGAGCCACCGCTGAGGGTAATGGCGGCCGCGAGTTTGCGCGGCGTCATGGAAGACCTCGCGGCGCGCTACGAGGCTGAGAATCCGGGTCATACCGTGCGCATCGAGACAGGCGGCAGCTTGGCGCTGGCGCGGCGCGTGCGCGATCTGGCGGTTGGTGCCGACGTGCTTTTTCTCGCCGACGCGGCGCTGTTCGGTGAACTTCTCGAGCCCGACTGGACGGACTTTCATCTGCGCTATGCCACCGATCGAATGGTGCTCGGGTACACCGACGCGTCCATTGGTGCCGACACGATCGATAGCGAGTCCTGGCCCGAGGTTCTCGGACGTCCCGATGTAGCGATTGCGATGGCGGATCCGACGCAGGCGCCGGTCGGGTACAGAACGCTGGCAGCTTTGCGACTGTACGACCTGCTCCTTCCGGGAGGCGACCTCGAGAATCTGGTGGTGGCCAAGGTCGGCGAGCGGCACCTGCGAGCGAACGTCGCTGAGCTACTCGCCCCGCTGCAGGCGGGCGCCGTTGACTACGCCTTTCTGTACGCGGCCACCGCCCGCGCCGCCGGCCTCCGCGTCGTCGAGTTGCCAGCCCGGATGAACCTGGGTGAATTGCGACTGGCGCCGACCTATGCGCGCGTCGCGACGGATCTCCGCGACGGACAGTTTCCTCGGCCGGGCGCGCCGGTCATCTACGGTGTCAGCATTCCGTCCGACGCCCCCGCGCGCAGCCGGTCGATCGAGTTTCTGCGCCTCGCCATGGACGAGGTGGGTCGGGGGATTCTCGCCGACAGCGGGCTCACGCCGGTCCTCGGCGAGGACCGGCTTGCAGCGTTCGGCTTGCCGAATGATGTAGCGGAGATTCTCGCCACCACCCGTTAGCGGGCCGCGTCTTCGGAGCACGGCGCTGCCCGGCGGCCACGCATCTACGATGCACGGATTCTTGCCTCGAGTTCGGCCAACTCGGCAAGGACATCTTCGATTGGCGGCTGCTCGCCGAAGATCATCACCGACATCGCATCGTAGTCGCGCTGGAGTTCGCGGCGGCGCGCCTCGGGCGGTACGAGCGCGAGCGTGCTTGGAATGGCGAGGTCGTAGCGAGCCCACGCGGAGTAGTAGAACTTCGTCTTGTGATCGACGACCTTCCGGAGCAGTTCAACGTCCCTCACAGCGGAGTCGCAGATTGCCGATCGAGCCAACATGAACATGTCGTAGTAGTGCCGCGCATAGTTGGCCGGGAACGGCCTGTCGGATGGCCGATGATGTACGGCGTGCAGAATCGTCGCTTTTTCCCAGAAGGTGCGTTCGGCTTTGATGGCTGTGACGGTGCATGACTGTTGAGTGAAGATGCCGGGAAACTCCGCTGCGGCGAATGGCGTGACCTCGTATGTACCGCTAGGAACGAGAGCAGCGTGTGTGCCCAGTTCGAGAAGAATGCGGGGTCTCACGTAGGCTGCGGTTCCCACCCCTGCCGACGGGTAGGTGAATTCGATGGTGTTGGGATCGTCCTCACTCATGACCAAAGCCCATGAATCGGCGTCGAGAATCGTCTCGGTCCAGCGATCTTGCAGTGCTTCGATGAAAGGCCCGGCGATGTACTCCTGGCAGGTCTTCATCATCGCCCCCAGGAGCCTAGCTCGCCGGGTCCTCGACATGTCCGTGATCGGATCACGGTCGCCGACGAAACCCAAGGGCGCGTAGTTGACCACGAGGTCGACGTCTTCCGAAAAGCGATTAATGAGCCCGAAGACCTTCGAGAGCGAAGTGCCGCCCTTGAACATCAACATGTCGCGCACGGCGGTCGTGCCGAACAGGTGTCCCAGCGTCCAGCAAACCCAGAAGTCCTTTTCAACAAGAGGAGCCGCCAGGCCCATTCGGGCCCCCGTTTCCCGGAAGAGCTCTGCCCGTTCGTCGGCCTGCGCGTTCGCGACAGCATTCATTGTCCGGACTCACCGGCGATGTCGAGAGCTGCGCGATAGATCCAATCAGCCGACTGGTGCGCGTCGCGTACGAGATCGAGCTTCTGATTGGCGGTGAGGCAGCGTCTCAGCTTTCCGAGCACACGCTCATCGACCGCGCGACGCCCTACATGCCTGAGTGCCTGGATCACGGTGCCGGATCGTACGGAGGCTACGCCGGTTTCTTTGGGTCGAGCATTCTTGAAGTGGATAGTCTGCCGGCCGATCTTGATCGTCCGCGTCGGGCCGTCCGAAATGTAGACGGAACGAGCCGGCACTTGGGTCGAGAGTCCAAGCAGATGTGCGGCAAGTGCACCTTGAGGAATGATGTTCCAGCGGTAGCGTCTCGCCAGCGCCCGGGCTACTGCGTCGAGATCGGGGGACGCTGGCGCGTCCAGGAGCGCACTTTGCCTTGGATAATCGTACAGACCACGGGACAGCCGGCGGATAGTGCCGTCGGAAAGCAGCGCGCCCAAGGTCATGTCTACCGTTCCCCGAGAGGCGAGGTCCAGAAAATCCATCGGAGTGAAGGCGGCCCCACCGCCCCAGCGGCGGATCCGGGCGAGGATTTGAGCCTTGTCCGATGTCATAGGAATCTCCATGGATTTAGAAAAAATACTCTAGTTTTCCTAAATCCACAACGGCATAAATCCAATCGGAACTCGTCGGTGGAGGCTTCCCCCGCAGGCGCCGAGCGCTCCAGGCTATCCCGCGACGAAGCGCGCCACGGTATCGCTTGCCGGGCGTTCGGAGAGATCCGCCAGCGTACCGACCTACGCGAGGCGGCCGTTCACCAGTAACCCGACTCGATCCGCCAATGCGCGGGCTTCGTCGAGGTCGTGAGTGATGTGGAACACGGTGAGCCCCAGCTCGCGATGGAGTTGGGCGATCTCCTGCCGCAGTTCGCGCCTCAGACCCGGTTCCAATCCGGTCAACGGTTCGTCTAGCAACAGAGTCTTCTGGCCAGCGGCCAGTGCGCGTCCCAGGCCGACTCGTCGTGCCTCGCCTCCTGAAAGGCGGGCGGGCATGGCGTCGAGGCGGTGGCCGATTTGCAGCAGACCAGCGAGCTCGTCCACCCTACCGGCAACCCGATCGGCCTGCCAGCGCCTCACCCGCAGTGGATACGAGAGGTTGTCGCGTACGGACATATGCGGGAACAGGGCGGCGTCCTGGTAGACGATCGCCAGGCCGCGCCCCTGCGGCGGGAGGTCAGACGATTCGACGCTGCCGACGAACAGCTTGCCGCGCGTGGCGCGGTGGAACCCGGCCATCCACTCCATCAACATCGTCTTGCCGGATCCCGATGGGCCCAACAACACGAAGTACTCGCCAGCACTGACCTCGAACGTCAGCGGCCCGAGATCGAATCCCGGCACGCTGATCTCGAGTTCCTGGACCCTAAGCATCGGGCTGGCCTCGGTCGGTGAGCGTCCAGCCCCAGAACAGCACGAGCGTCACGATGAGCAGGAACGCGGTTGCCGGCAGCGCGGCGCTGAGGCCGTACGCGGTAAAGCGGTCCCAGATGAGCACAGGTGCGGTGCGCGGGAAGTATGCGAGCACCGCGATGGAGCCAAATTCGCTGGCGGCTCGGGCCATGGCGGACACCATCGCGGCGACGATGGCCGGACGTGCGAGCGGCAGAGCGATGCTGCGAAACGACTCGATGCGGGACGCCCCCAGGCTCTGCGCCACTCGCTCGAGCCGCGCGTCCTCCTCGCGAAAACCCTGCTGCGCGCCGCGCACGACCAACGGCGCGGATACGAAGAGCATGGCCAGGATGATGCCTGGAGCAGCGCTGACCACCGCGATCCCCAGGTGACCTTCGAGGATCGAACCGAGCAGGCGGTTCTTGGCGAATAGCATCAGTAGCGCGATTCCCGCCACGGGATGGGGGATTACCAGCGGCAGCGACAGCACGGCCATGGCGAAGCGCTTGCCACGGAATTCGTTGCGCTCCAGCAGATAAGCCAGCGGCACGCCGAGCGCCGCTCCGAGCATGACAGCTACGAGCGCGCAGCCGATGCTCACGGCGATCGCGGAGAGCAACTCGGTATCCGACCAGCTCAGAATGAACGCCGCATGCGGGTCCGCGAGCAGCACGGCCAGCAGCGGGCCGACCAGGAAGACCAGCAGCATCGCGCTGAGAATCGCGAAGACGATGTCGAGCAGGGGAGTCTGAGCAGACAACGGATCAGCGCACGATGGCCTGGCGCGCCAGTTCGGTCAGCTCACGTACGGTCTCCTCGCCCGCGTCCTCCGCGTACCAGGTGTACTTCTGCTCGAAGAGTTCCTTGCGCGGCAACTCGGATTCCGCCCGTAGAAACCACTCCTGCAGGATCGTCGGGCGCTCGATGAATGCACCCACCTGTTCATCGTCGGAATCGAGTACCAGGATCGTGGGCGTGGCAGCGCGGCCATCGGGAGTCGGGTTGGCGGCCATCAGATCGGCGCCGCGGCGCGAGTTGATGACCCGCATTTCCCACCCCGGCACCTGTTCGACGAGCCGGGCGAGGTACGGGACGGTGTTCACGGAGTCGCCGCACCAGTCCTCTGCCACCACCAGGAATTTCAGCTCGCCACCCACCGCCCTGGCTGCCTGCAGGGCCTGGTACGTGGGCGCGCCGCCTTCGTAGTGGGCGTGCCAGGCCTCGCGCCGCCGGTCGGTGTTGGCGAGAAATTCCTCGAACGTAACTCCGTCCTCGTACAGTTCGCGCGCGTCGAGCTCCTGTGCGCCTGTCTCGGGCGCCAGCAGGAGGGCCGCGGCGATGGCCAGGACCATCCTCACGCTGCGCCGAGGACGGCCCAGGCGAGGCATCAGTAGCTGGCGTAGACGGAGAGGTTGTTGTTGGCGTCGAACGCCACCACGTCGTACGGGTCAACGTGACCGTTCGGCTGCTCCATCCCCGGCGATCCGTTGATCATGCCCGGTACGGCCAGTCCGCGGATGTTGGTCGGGCTTTCCGCGAGGAGGCGCTTGATATCGCGTGCCGGCACGTGGCCTTCAATGAGGTATCCCTCGATATAGGCGGTGTGGCAGGAGGCGATCTCCGGGGTGATGTTCTCCTTCCGCTTGATGTCGTTCACGTTGACATCATGCTTGTGCACCTCGACCTCGAAACCGTTGGCCTGCATGTGCTTGACCCATTCGCCACAGCAGCCGCACGCGGGGTTCTGGTACATCACAACTTGAATACCCTCGCCGTCGACGGTCTGACCGCCAGCGAAGTACGAACCGCCAGCAAAAGCGATGGCTGCCAGTGCCAGGAAGCCGATGACCTTCTTACTCATGATGTTCCTCACGCGGGGTGGGACGAAAAGCACAATCCCATTTTATCAGCGCTGGCCCGGCCGGCTAGCGGTCAGTGCTCAGTTTCAGTGGCCGCCGTTGCGGCTCCAGGCGGAGCGGCGTGCGGCGTGTTGTAGGCCACCAGCACGATGCCGACGGCGATTACCGCGATACCGACCGGAAGCCAGGGGCTGAAGCTCTCCGCGTTACGCAGCGAGACCAGAGCGGACACGGTGACCGCGGTGCCGAACACGATCGGCATGACGATCTGAGGCATCGCGGTGCCGCCGGTGAACATGGCCAGCGTCAGCGTCAGCGCTCCGAACGCGCCCATCGAGCCGGCGATGAACCCCCACGTGATGCCCTGCCCGGTGAAGCTGAAACTGTCGCCGTTCAGCCACATGATGAACATGCCGCCGAAGGTCGCCCACACCAGATACGCGAGGCCGATTGCGAAGTACGGCTTGAAGGGGCTGTGCAGCGCCGAACGCGCTTGCGCGACGGCGGGGCCGTAAAGGGCCCAGAAGAGGCCGGTCATCAAGGCGAAGAGGATCGGGTAACGCATGCAGTACCTCGGCAGCCGGTGGTTTGATCGAGCTCGGACGCGGGCGAATGGTACCTAACCGGCAGGCTGGTCGGTGCCATCCTCGACATTCGCGTCTGCCTCAGCCTTGTGGTCGCCCTTCGGATCGAACAGCGAACTGTCGATCAGCAGAGCGGTTTCCGCTCCGATCAGTGCCGTTGCGATGACGCTCTCGGAGCCCGTCGATACGGGCCGCTGGTCGCCGGGGCTCGGTTTCTCGAAGCTCTCCCACCAGGTGGCGGCGTCGACAGCGTTCCACGTGCCGGTATCGGCGCACTCGAGCAACTGCGCGCGCATGTTGGCCGCGTTCTTCGGGCGCATGCCCGGGTCCTTCGATAGCCCGTTCATGATGACCTTAGAGAGGTCGTCCGGAACTCCGGGCAGCCGTTGCTGGGGCGGTTCCGGATGCTTCGTCTGGTGCATGCGCAGGTACTCGCGCAGCCCGTCGGCGACGAACACGGGGGTCCCTGTGAGCAGGTGATAGCCGACCGCTGCCAGCGAGTAGAGATCGGCGCGTGGTCCCATCAAATCGGGGTACACGGCCTCGGGAGCCATGGTCTCGGGTGTTCCCATGATCACCTTGTCGAGTTCCGGCGCCTCCTGGCTCAGGTCCTTCACCAGGCCGAAGTCCAGGATCTTCACGACGTCGTGTTCGCCGCCGAGTTCGGCCAGCATGATGTTCCCGGGTTTGATGTCTCGGTGCACCATGCCCTTCGTGTGGGCTTCTGACAGCGCACCGCACGCGGCTGACAAGACATGGATCACACGGCCCGGAGGCATGGGGCCACTGAGTTCAACGATTTCACGCAGGTTGGCGCCCTGGAGCAGCTCCATCGCGTAGTAGAAGACGCCGTCGGCCGTGTGCCCGTAGTCGTAAATCGAGACCGCGTTCGGATGGGTCAGTCGGCTGGTTTGCTTGACCTCCTGCTCGAAGCGCCGCAGCGAACTCTCGCCGGCGATCTCGGGGCGCAGGAGTTTGATGGCGGTACGCCGCCGCAGCAGCGAGTGAGTTGCCTCGTAGACCTCGCCCATCGCTCCCGCGCCGATCTTGCTGTGGATCTCGTATTGGCCAAGATGGCCGGCCTCGTACGTGCGCCGCCGTAGACCGAGGTTCACGCGTGACGCTACGCAGGCAACGCCGATCGCGCCGATCAGGATGACCTGATTCTGCACCAGCATGTCGAAGTAGTGGCTCTGATCGAAGGCGTCACCAGGGCGGGCGTAAGAGGCGCCGTAGTAGAGCTGAATCGCTAGCACTCCGAGGGGGGCGGTGCTCGACAGCATGGCAGTGCGCAGCGCGCTGCTGGGTACGAGGATTGCGCGGGTAAGGATGAACAGCGTCAGGAAGGGCAGCACCACAGGGAAGCCCGAGAAGGAGTAGTAGTGCGATGTTGCGTACAGCAGCAAACACGGCGTGAACAGCATCTGCAGAAGCAGACCGTCCGCGCTGGTCAGTCCCCGTGGCGACAGTCGGCGGCGCTTCAGGAGTCGCCGCATGACCAGCGCGCCGATGACGAGCCAGAACAACGCCGCGTTCGGCAACGTGGTCACGAACACGAGGACGGCCGCGACCATGCCCTCCTGGCTCGCGCGTACCTCGGTCACCAGAAAGGCCGCGGCCAGCGCGCCGGTGATGATCGTCACGGCGCCGGCGAGGAGGCGCACCCGTTGCTGCAGGTAAGTGCGCGTCTCCTCGTCGAATCCTGGGCTGCTGAGCCGATTGACGCCGCTCACCGTCGGGTTCCTTTCCAGTGGCCAGCCAGAGTCCGGCAGCGCGGAGCCGCGTGTCCGGTAGCGGGCGGGTAGTTCTCAGTTATAGACGCGCATCTACAAGGTATAGACGCATGACGGAGGCAGTTGGTGCCACTCGACCGCAAATTAGTTGATCGCGGCGGTCATCCGAGCTGGCTGTCCGGTAGCCTCGAGCACTCGTTGCCACAGTACACCGCGCGGGTCGAGTGAACGTGTTGTTTCCGTCGCCAGGGCCAGCGGTACATACGTGTAACGGCCGTGCCAGGTGCCTACCAGCATGTTGGTGCGGCCGGACATTCCGGCGTGGACCGCGTGCTGCGCCAGTGCCAGGCAGAGGGCCGAATCGAACGAGTTCGCGGGTAGACTGCGAATCAGATAGCTGGGGTCGATGTACTTGACCGTCGTCGGCAGGTCGCGTGCATGCAGATGCTCGAGGATTCGTTCCTTCAAGTACGGACCAATGTCGCCCAGCTTCACGTTGCCAGAGACGTCCACTCCTGGCTGGTCGAGCTCCAGATGTTCCTGCCCCGCGCCTTCCGCCACGACGATCACCGCATGGTGGCGCGCGCGCAGCCGCTGCTCGAGTTGCTCCAGAAGGCCATACTCGCCGTCCATATCGAAGGGCATTTCCGGGACGAGGCAGTAGTTCACCTGGCTGTTGGCGAGTGTCGCCGCCGCGGCGATGAAGCCGGCATGTCTCCCCATGAGCTTGACTAGCCCGATGCCATTCCAGGCCCCGTGCGCCTCCGTGTGAGCGGCCACGATCGAGCGGGTGGCTTCGTTCACCGCTGTGGCGAACCCAAAGCTGCGATCGAGGCATTCGATGTCGTTGTCGATCGTCTTCGGGATGGCGATGACCGCGATCGGTACCTCGCGCCGCGCGACCTCCGTGGCAATGGCGCGGGCGGCGCGCAGCGTGCCGTCGCCGCCGATCGTGAACAGGATGTTGATGCCATCGGCTAGTAGCCGATCCACCATGACCGCCGGCTCCTGGGGGCCGCGGCTGGAGCCCAGGATGGTGCCGCCGAGCGTGTGGATGTCGTGCACGGCGGCGGGGTCGAGAGCAACCGGCTCGCAGTGTGGCGACGGGCCAAGAGCCTCGAAGCCATGCCGGTAGCCGCGGATTTGCCGCACGCCATAACGGTGCCAGAGCGTCAACGTAAGCGACCGGATGACGTCGTTGATTCCCGGACACAGCCCGCCGCAGGTCACGATTGCGGCGGTCGTCTGTTCGGGATCAAAGAAGATCGATTCGCGTGGCCCCGCGGCCTCGAAGCCGCGCGATAACGACTCGTCGGTGGCCTCTGCGGAAGTCGCCGGAATCAACACGTAGCGGCCGTCCGGCGTCAGGTCGGTGCCGCGCCCCCGAAGGGGCGACGGCACCGCACATTCGCCGAGCCGATCGACGCGGAGTTGTTCCGCGGTCGGCAGGTACACCATTTGGCCTAGCCAGCCAGGCCTTCACGCAGCAGGGCGATCGCGCGGCGCACGTCGTCCTGGGTGAAGGTGAGGCAGGGGCGGAAACGGATACTGAGGTCGCCGCACGCTAGCGAGGCCAGGCCGATGTCCCAGAGCCTGGTGCGCAGCGCGTCGCGCGACGCCGTGTGGGGCATGTCGAAGGCCAGCATCAGGCCGCTACCGCGGACGTTGGACATCTGCGGAGAATCAGCCGCGACGCTATGCAGTTGCTCCAGGAACACGGCGCCGACGGTGGCGGCGTTCTCGACGAGATTGTCCTCGTCGATGATTTGCAGGTAGCGCGCCGAGCGCACCATGTCGACGAGGTTGCCACCCCAGGTCGAGTTGATTCGGGAGGAATGGTGGAACACGTTGTCGGGCACATCGTCAATGCGCTCCGTGCACATGATTCCGCATACCTGGGTCTTCTTGCCGAACGCAACGATGTCGGGAGTCACGCCAAGGTTCTGGAACGCCCACATCGTGCCGGTGAGGCCAATGCCGGTCTGCACCTCGTCGAAGATGAGCAGCGCTTCGTGCTTGTCTGCCAAAGCCCGCAGCTGCTGCAGGTACGCGGGCCGGAAGTGGTTGTCGCCGCCCTCGCCCTGGATCGGCTCCAGCAGGATGGCCGCGATACCGTGCGGGTCGGCGGCGAACGCCGCCTCGATCTCCGCCACAGACTCGGCTTCGGCCGTCGCCATCGCAGCTTCGTCGATGGGGAAGCTCAGCTTCGGGTTGGAAACCCGCGGCCAGTCGAACTGCGGGAAGTCGCGGACCTTGGTCGGATCCGTGTTCGTGGTCGACATCGTGTAGCCGCTGCGCCCATGAAACGCCTCGCGGAAGTGGAGAATCTTGTCGCCGCCTTCCTCAACGCCAGCCGCGCGGTTGCGCTGTCGCTTCCAGTCGAACGCCGTCTTCATTGCGTTCTCCACCGCCAGCGAGCCTCCCGCCACGAAGAACAGGTAGCGGAACTCCGCCGGCGCCGCGACCTCGCGGAACGTCTTCACGAAACCAGCGAACTCCCGCGAGTAGATATCGCTGTTGGCAGGGTTCGAGAGTGCGGCGCGCATGAGCGCCTCGCGAAACTCCGGGTCCTCCATCTTGGGATGGTTGTGCCCGATCGGCAGCGAAGCGAAGTACGAGTAGCAGTCGAGGTATTCCTTGCCTTCCAGGGCGTCGACCATGATCGAGCCGTGCGACTTGTCGAGGTCGACTACGA
>JAJCXT010000108.1 GCA_029263295.1 Acidobacteriota bacterium
AGAACGAACCTGCCGTGCAGGATCTATTAAGCGAACTCAAAGGCAGCGTGCTGTCGGTGGAGGAACTCTGATGGTCAACATGAAGAAGATGATGCAGCAGGCCCAGCAGATGCAGGACAAGATGCAGGCTGAGCTCGCGGATGTGCGCGTGTCGGCGGCTGCTGGCGGCGGCGTGGTGACGGCCACGCTGAACGGCCAGAAGGACCTCATCAAGCTGGAGATCGATCCAGCGGCAGTGGATCCGGACGATGTCGAGATGTTGCAGGACCTCGTGGTTGCCGCCGTTAACGAGGCTTCGCGTCGGGTGGATGAAGAGGTGCAGAACAAGCTGGGCGGCATGATGCCCCCCGGACTCGGCGGAATGCTCGGGTAGGCAGTCGCTGATGAGCTTCACCGAAACCGGCTCGCTCGCCGACCTCATCGAGCGCCTGCAGCGTCTACCCTCCGTCGGCCGCAAGACGGCGCAGCGACTCGCTTTCTACCTGCTGAAGGCTCCGGCAAGCGAGGCCCAGGAGCTCGCCGAGGCGATTCTCGAGGTACGCCGTCGGATCAAGCCGTGCGGTCAGTGCAACCTGCTGACCGACGACGATCCCTGCCGGTACTGCGCCGATCCCGGCCGCGACGACTCCGTTCTGTGCGTGGTCGAAGAGGGCCACGATCTGGCGACCATCGAACGCACCAGCCACTTCCGCGGGCGCTACCACGTACTCGGCGGATCTCTATCGCCGCTCGACGGCATCGGTCCTGACGAGCTCCATCTCGGCCAGCTCGAGAGCCGTGTGCGCGAAGGCGCGATTCGCGAGGTCATCGTGGCCACCAACCCGACGGTTGAGGGCGAGGCCACGGCGGCCTACCTGGCGCGAATGCTCAAGCCACTGGGAGTCAGCGTCACGCGAATCGCCGCCGGAATCCCGGTTGGCGGGGACATCGAATACGTCGACGAAGTGACGATGTCCCGGGCGCTCGAAGGGCGTCGCGAGCTGTAAGCGAAACGGCTCCTATCAGGAGTTCACGTCTTCGCTAGTCACGGGTCGGACGATGTCCGCCGGAAGCATGAGGTCCTCCAGAAAGAACGCTGCCAGATCATGCCGACCGGACAGGCCAGCCTTCCTATAGAGAGCGCGCGCCTGCTGCCGCGCTGTGTCCTCGCTCACCGACCGCACGTCCGCGACTTCTCGATGGCTCAGTCCTTTGAGCAGAAGAAGCCCGACTTCCTTCTCCGCCGGCGAGAGCTTCCAGCGCTCGAACTGTTCGTCGATGGCCACGCCCAGTCCGGCGATGAGGTCGCTTGCCTGCTTCCGCCAGCGTGCCGCCTCTTCGGACCTGGCCTCCAGTTGACCCGCGAGGAAATGGGCCTCCCGCACGGCGACCCGCGCCCGACCTAGCGTCGACACGAGGCGGCGAGCAGCGAAACCTGCGCCGACGAGCCCGGCCGCCAGGATGCCGGTCTCGGTGAGCACGTGGGCGCCCGTCGCTCCTTCTCCCAGATCCGAGAGGATATCTACAGCGGCCAGTGCCGCCGTTGCCAGGAACGCTACTAGCGTCACGACCAACATCCGCCGCCCATAGGTGAAATCTGCTTCTGACAAACCTGGAAGACCCTCCGATACCACGGATGGGGGATGGTCCGCTGGCGACCTCGATGCGACGCTAGCGCCAATAACCTACCGACAGAGGTCACTACTATGGATGCTTTCTTCTTCCATCCCAAGATCGTCCATCTGCCAATGGCTCTGAGCATACTCATGCCGCTGGTGGCGGGTGGACTACTGCTGGCCTGGCATCGCAAGTGGCTGCCGACGCACAGCTGGGTCATCGTCGTCGCCTTGCAGGCTCTGCTGGTGGGCTCGGGTATCGTCGCATTGCGCACGGGCGAGAATGAAGAGGACCGGGTCGAGCGTGTGGTTTCCGAACGTGTCATTCATGAGCACGAAGAGGCCGCCGAAGCGTTCGTCTGGGGTAGCGGCGTCGTGCTCGGGGCGATGCTCCTTGGATTGGCGACCGCCAAGGGCAAGGCCGGGCTGCCATTGGCGGCCATAGCAACGGTTGGAACTCTGGTCGTCCTCGGACTCGGGTATCGGACGGGCCAGGAAGGCGGCGAACTCGTGTACCAGCATGGTGCGGCGAGCGCTTATCTGAATCTTGACGACAGCGCGCCACGGCAGCCATCAGGCCCCGAAAGGAGCACGCACAACGACTCCGATGATCATGGCTCGGAGGACGACGACTCCAGCGGATCGCGCTGAACTCCAAGATCGGCCGACGTCTCTCGAAAAGGGCTCTGACAGCGTCCCGGGGTCCGGGCGGAAGGGTGCCTTCTTTTCTTGTGGAAGACCGGGTGCGGTGCTACATTTTTCTATACGGCCGGACGCGGAGACAACGTGTCCGGCTGGCCTCTTTTCTGGTTCCTGAGTAGCTCAATCGGCAGAGCATCCGGCTGTTAACCGGAGGGTTGTAGGTTCAAGTCCTACCTCAGGAGCCTTTTTCTTGCCCGCAGCCCGATCGCCGCGCGCTCGAGTCGTCGCCATGGCCTCCTCGCGGAAAAGGAAGATCGTCACTCGTCCGGCCGTTGGCTGGCGTGAGTGGGTCGGCCTCCCGGGTCTTGGCATCGACCGCATCAAGGCGAAGGTGGATACCGGCGCGCGCACCTCGGCACTTCACGCCGTGCGCGTTCGCGCCGAGCAGGTCGACCGAATCGATGTCGTCCGCTTCGACGTGCACCCGCTGCAGAGATCGGTCACGCCGCTGGTGAACTGCCAGTTGCCCCTCGTGGACGAGCGCTACGTGCGCAGTTCCGACGGCACGCGGGAACTGCGCCCTGTCGTCGAGACGTCCGTGCAGCTTGGCGATCTCACCTGGTCCATCGAACTGACGTTGACCAACAGGGCGCTCATGGGGTTTCGTTTGCTGCTGGGGCGGCGAGCCCTGCGCAAGAAGTTCGTTGTCGATCCGGGCCGATCTTGGATCCGGTCGGAGCGTCAGTAGTCCCATGCACCGGCCCATGCGTATTCTGATCATGTCGCGCAAGCGCTCGCTGTATTCGACGAGCCGACTGGTCGAAGCGGCGGAGCAGCGCGGTCACGAAGTGGTCGTGGTGGACTATCTGCGCTGCTACATGAACATCACGTCGCGCAGGCCGCAGGTGATGTATTCGGGAGAGTCGATTCGCGGAATCGACGCGGTGATCCCGCGCATCGGCGCCACCTACACGTTCTACGGCGCCTCGGTCGTTCGTCAGTTCGAGTCCATGGGCGTGCTGTGTGCCAACGACTCGGACCCGATCATCCGCTCGCGCGACAAGCTCAAATCGATGCAGATCCTCGCGCAGAAGGGTGTCGGGTTGCCGATCACCAGCTTCGCGCACTCCACCAAAGACGTGGATAGCCTCATCAAGGTGGTTGGCGGCACGCCGCTGGTGATCAAGCTGCTCGAAGGAACCCAGGGACTGGGAGTCGTTCTGGCGGAAACAAAGAAGGCGGCCACCTCGGTCATCGAGGCCTTCCGTGCGCTCGACGCGAACATCTTGGTGCAGGAGTTCATCAAGGAATCAGAAGGGTCGGACGTTCGCGCGCTGGTGGTCGGCCGCAAGGTCGTCGCAGCCATCCACCGGCAGGGGGCGCCGGGCGAGTTCCGCTCGAACCTTCACCGCGGCGGCTCCGCAACAGCGATCAAGCTGACCAAGGTCGAGCGGCGAACGGCAGTTGATGCCGTCCACGCGCTCGGCCTCAAGGTTGCCGGTGTCGACATGCTTCGCTCCGACCGCGGCCCGCTAGTTCTCGAGGTCAACTCCTCGCCCGGGCTCGAAGGCATCGAGAACGCTAGCGGCGTTGATGTCGCGGCCGAAATATACGCACATCTCGAGCGCCGTCACGCCCAGCGCGAAAGCCGCCGGTCCCGCGCGAGCCGCAACTAGCTCGGCGCTGCCCAGGCGGGTCAGAGACCGAAGGTTCTGGCATCTGCTACCCCGTTCGTCGGAACTTCCTCGCCACTACCTCGCATCGAGAGAGGCCTGTCGCTACAGTGCGATGGTCATGTTGCGCCACCGTCTCGATCCGACCTCCGCTCGAAGAACTCTCACGGCCGCGTGCTTCGCGGCCGCGGGTGTCCTAGCCGGGTGCGGACCCGCGCCGGACGGCGCCGGCCCGCCCAACATCCTGCTGATCATCGCCGACGATCATGCCTACCAGGCCATCGGTGCGTACGGATCGGTCTTGAACGAGACGCCCAATATCGATCGCATCGCGAACGCCGGCATCCGCTTCGACCGCGCACTTGTCACCAACTCGATCTGCGCTCCGGCCCGCGCCGTCATCCTCACAGGCAAGTACAGCCACGTGAATGGCGTCCTGGACAACGTTGACGACTTCGACGGCACCCAGGCGACGTTCCCGAAGCTTCTCCAGTCGGCCGGTTATCGGACGGCGGCGTTCGGTAAGTGGCACCTGAAGAGCGAACCGACCGGCTTCGACGCCTGGGAGGTGCTGCCCGGGCAGGGCCACTACTACAACCCCGACTTCCGTACGCTGGAAGGCGTCGTACGGCGTGAAGGCTACGTCACCGACATCACCACGGATCTGGCGCTCGACTGGCTCCGGTCCGGCCGCGACGACGAGCGCCCCTTCTTCGTCTGGCTTGGCCAGAAGGCGCCGCATCGCAACTGGATGCCCGGGCCGGATCATCTGACAACCTACTCCGATACGACGTTCCGGGAGCCGCCGACCCTGTTCGACGACTACAGCGGCCGCGCTCCGGGCGCAGCGACGCAGGAGATGGAGATCGATCGTCACATGACGCTGATGTACGACCTCAAGCTCCGGCCTGCCGGTCCGACACCGCTCAGCGCAGGTCCAGGGGCCCTACCGTGGGAGCAGAGTTTCTGGAGCGAAATGGACGCGCGCATGACCCCACAGCAGACGATGGCGTGGGACTCAGCTTATGGCCCGCGCAACGCCGCGTTTCTATCCGACCCACCGGAGGGCAACGAACTCATTCGCTGGAAGTACGACGAGTACCTCAAGGACTACCTGCGAACCATCGCCTCGGTCGACGACAACGTCGGCCGGGTGCTCGACTACCTCGACGAGTCGGGCCTGGCCGACAACACGCTCGTCATCTACACCTCCGACCAGGGCTTCTATCTTGGCGAGCACGGCTGGTTCGACAAGCGCTGGATCTACGAGGAGTCCCTTCGCACGCCGCTGCTGATGCGATGGCCTGGCAGGATCGAGGCCGGGAGCACAACGACCGCCCTTGCTGCCAACCTCGACTTCGCCCCGACCTTCCTCGACGTCGCCGGCGCGCAGGTGCCCGACGATCTTCAGGGCACGAGCCTGGCCCCACTACTGCGCGGCGAACCCGACGCAAGCCCGCGCGACTCCTTCTACTACCACTACTACGAATCCGAAGGCCCGCATGCCGTGCCCGTGCACTACGGCGTCGTAACCGGTCGCTACAAGCTGATCCGCTACCCCGAACTCGACGCGTGGGAGCTGTTCGATCTCCAGACAGACCCACGCGAGCTTGCGAGCCAGTACGGCGACCCGGAGATGACTGACGTCCAGAGCCGCCTGGCCGATGAGTTGCGGCGGCTACGAGCTCAGTTCGGTGTTCCGCGCGAGATCGGGGAGTAAGGAACCACCACGGATTCTTCCGTGAGAGCGTGGGACTGTCAGTTCTCCCAATCCTCCAGGCTCAGACCAGGGACGCGAGCGAACTCCCGCACGTTGTGTGACACCAAGACGGCGCCGTGGGCCACCGCGGTCGCAGCGATCAGAAGATCGTTGGCCCCGATCGGCAGACCCGAACGCTCCAGTTCAAAACGAATTGCTCCGTAGGCCTCCGCACTGGCGTCATCCAACGGCAGGCTGACGAGGGGCGCGAAGAAGCGCCGGAGAACGCGTTGATTGCGGGCCGGGTCACTACTCTTGCGGGCACCGAACAACAGTTCGGCCTTGACCACCGAGCATAGGCGCAATTCGGAAGGCCGTCGCTGGCGTAGCCTTTCTATCAGCCGCGGTGAGCTGTCGTTCAGCACGCGAATGCAGGCGTTCGTGTCGAGCAGGTACACCGTTACTCCGTGAACTAGTCGAGTGACTCGCGGTCTTCCAGCGACGGCTGTGGCGGCCGCTCCAGAGGACTCCCCTGCCAGCCCCCGACGACCTGATCGAAGTACGCGTCTGGCCAGCTGTCAGCCACCGCACCCCGGACCACTGCGGCAAGGTACTGAGAGATCGTTTGGCCTGATTTGGTCGCGCGGCGGCGCACTTCTTCGGCGATCTCCTTCGGTACGTAAAGGTGCATCTGCGGCATTTCCCTCTCCTCTAGAGACGGTCGGGGGAGCATCGTTTTCTGGACGTCGATTCGACGTATATTCTAGCAAATACACCTGATCCGGAGAATCCCTGCAACGCGCCTCGCCTAAGGGCAGACTTCGGGAGAAGCGCTCGTTCGCCAGTTGACGGCGACTCGGGAGTCGGAAAATGGTTACAGTTCGCTCGTCTTGAACCGACGGAGTGAACTCATGCAGAAGCGGGCTCTCTTTCGTAGTCGCGGTGCCCTGATCGCCTCCTCTCTCGTGCTGGCCTCGGCGCTGTTGCTCGGCTCCGTCGCGCCCGCTGCGGCTGATACTTATCCGCGGCAGCCGGGCGTTGATGTCGAGGAATACGTCTTCAGGATTTCACTGCTCGACGAAACGGACGAGATCCGTGGGCTGACCACGCTCGCGATTCGTTTCGTCGAGGATGGTGTGGTCTCGCTGGTTCTCGACCTGACCGGCCGCACTGGTGGGCGAGAGACCGGCATGACAGTCGATGGCGCCTGGGTGGCGTCCGGCGACACCGAGGCCACTGCCATGGCGCACGCTCCCGACACCGCCGACCTCGGGGCGAGCGCGCAGTTCTCGCACACCGGCGACCGTCTGCGGATCACGCTGCCCGAACCGTCTGCAGCTGGGGAGCGCGCCTTCATCACCGTGTCCTACAGCGGTGCGCCGGACACGGGCCTGGAGATCGGCCCCAACAAGTACGGCGACCGCACGTTCTTCTCCGACAACTGGCCGAGCAAGGCACGAAACTGGCTGCCGACCATCGACCACATCTCGGAAAAGGCCCGCACGCAGATGGTCGTCACGGCACCGAGCCAGTACCAGGTGATCTCGAACGGGCTACTGGTCGAGGAGACCGACATCGCGCCCGGCCTGCGGAGGACTCACTGGCGCCAGTCCGTGCCCATCCCGCCATGGCAGTACATGGTCGGCGTCGCTCGCTTTGCAGTCGATCACCTCGGCGTCTACCGTGGAGTCCCGGTGCAGACCTGGGTCTACGCGCAAGACCGCGACGCCGGTTTCTACGACT
Source organism: Acidobacteriota bacterium (assembly GCA_029263295.1). Lineage (GTDB taxonomy): Bacteria > Acidobacteriota > UBA890 > UBA890 > WLXD01 > WLXD01. The sequence goes on from JAJCXT010000108.1 coordinate 7,353, forward strand.
TCTCGTATCCGACCATCGAGGTGCTGGACTTCTACTCCGACAAGGTCGGGCCCTACGCCTACGAGAAGCTGGCCAACGTGCAATCCAACAGCGTCCGCGGTGGCATGGAGGCGGCGAGCGCGATCCTCTACGGCGACGACTCCGTCAGCGGCACCCGCAGCCTGCGCTGGCGCAACGTCATCATCCACGAAATCGCGCACCAGTGGTTCGGCAACGCCGTGACCGAGGCCGACTGGGATGACGTCTGGCTTAGCGAGGGCTTCGCCACCTACTTCACATCACTGTTCGTCGAGCATGCCTATGGGCGCGACGAATTCGCCGCTCGGATGGCCGACACCCGCGAGGGTATCTTCCGCTTCTACGACTCCCGCCCCGAGTACCGCATCGTCCACGACAACCTGGCCGACACCTCCCAGGTCACAACGGGCATGCAGTACGTCAAGGGTGCCTGGGTGCTGCACATGCTGCGACATCGCATCGGCACCGAGACGTTCTGGGAAGGCATCCGCCGCTACTACGCCCGCTACTTCAACGGGCAAGCCACTACCGCGCAGTTCCGTGAGGCCATGGAGGAAGTCTCGGGCGAGGACCTGACCGAGTTCTTCCAGCAGTGGCTGTACCAGGGCAGCGCCGGGCTCCTGCTCCACGGCGACTGGCGCTACGAGAACGGCAACGTCGAACTGAACCTCGCTCAGCGCCAGGTCGGTGGCACCGTGTACCGGATGCCGATCACGCTGGAGTTTGTGGCAGCCGATGGCACCGCGACACGCACCGAGATCGAGATCTCCGACGCGGAACGCGCCTACTCCATTCCGGTGGAATTCGAACCCACCGAGATCGTGGTCGATCCGGATGTCTGGCTCCTCCACGGAGGCTCGCTCACCCATCGGCAGGAATAAGAGACCGCTGTTCCGACGTAGAGATCGCTATGCCGGAGGCACCTTCGCCAGGCCAGGGAACCGACCGGGCGCGTACTCTGCGTGACAGTTGATGCACCCCTCGACGAGGCGTGAGAAGTGGTGGGCTGCGATCTCCGCGTCACCAGCCGCGGCGGCGCGAGAGAGGGCGGCGGCGCGACCGTGGAACGCCATGTCCATCTCCACGAACCGAGACGGCAGCGTGGAGTGCAGGATCTCGCCCTGTTCAGGCGTGAGGGACTGCTTCAGGATGAAGCTCTCTTCGATACTCGTCGCGATCGTGGCCACGTCCTCCCAGTCACCGACGGCTATCGCCGAGCCGAGTTCACCCATCGCGCCGTCGATGAGCCGCATCTCCTCGTTGAGCAACGCCCGGAGATCGGCTGGAAGCGCATCCGCCGCGTCTCCGTGCATGCCGGCGCCGGCTTCGGGAGATCCATGCTCATGTTGCCCTGTGCCCTCGACGGGCGCCGACCACGAGACCAGGAGGATCATCAGGACAACGCATAAGCTCCAGCGACTTCCGGTTCTCATACTCTCGGCCTCGTCTCTCGGTTCAGCCGCGGTGGGCGGCGATGGGATCATCCTTCGCTCATGCTCCCACAGCGCGGCGTTGCCTGAAGGCAGTTCACGCGACCACCACGGCGTGTGCCGGCTGAAGGCCTCCCCGGCTCGACGGCCCGCGTCAACGTTTGAGAGTACGATCTCGACAGTGTTGAGCCGCGTGGAAACCACGACGCCCACTCGGAGGAGCCTGCACACCATGGCCGATTGGCCGCGACCTCAGAGAGCCCTACACGCGAGCGCGACACCAGAGTCTTTCTCATGCGCGTCGGCGCAATGTACGAGATGGTCGGCGGCGGTGCGGCGTGAGCGTTACGAGAGGGGCGACACAGAGTGAAGAGCTGGTTGCGCGAGCCGCTGGTTCATTTTCTCGTGCTGGGCGCGCTGCTGTTCATCCTCAACGGCATGTTCGGAAGCTCGGCGCCGGCCGATCCGACCATCAGGGTCTCGGAACCGGCGATCGCCCGACTGGCACAGCTGTTCAGCGCACAGTGGCAACGGCCGCCGACACGCGCGGAACTCGATGGGCTAGTCGAACAACAGATCCGCGAAGAGGTTCTGTATCGCGAAGCGGTAGCTCTGGGGCTGGACCAGAACGACACGATCGTGCGGCGAAGATTGGTCCAGAAGCTCGAGTTCCTGTCACAGGACCTGGTCGACGAGAATCCGTCGGAGGCCGATCTGCGCGGCTTCTTCCAGGAGAACGCGGAGCGTTTTGAAGAGCCGGCCGTGCTCACGTTCACCCACGTCTACCTGAACCCGGACCGCCGCGGAGACTCGCTGCGTGGGGATGCCGAACTGCTATTGGACGACCTTCGAGCTGACTCAGCCGGCGACGCAGCTGACCTCGGCGACACGTTTCTGTTGCCGCTGACCTTCGCGCAGCGCTCCCAACGTGAAGTCGCCGGCCTGTTCGGGGCGGACTTTGCCGCCGACCTGGCTACTCTGGAAGTCGGCTCGTGGCAGGGCCCAGTGGCGTCGGGATACGGCCTCCACCTCGTGCTGGTGCAGGAGCGCATCAACGCCCGTGTGCCGGAGTTCGGCGCCGTCCGCGACAAGGTCCGTCTCGAGTACCTGAGCGTGCAGCGGCGCGATGCCGACGAGACGATGTATCAGCGGCTCCGCGAGCGCTACCGCATCGATGTCATGTGGCCCGCCGAGATCGAAGCTGCGGGCGAGGCGGCAGGGAGGTCCGACTGATGGCCGGCCAGGTGGCGGCCCGACACCGCGCGAGGGCGCGCACCCTCAGCATCGTTATCGCGCTCGGCGCTCTCCTCGCCCCGGTCGTCGCCACCGCTCACGAGCTCGACCCAGGATTCCTGGAGCTGCGCGAGACGACGCCCGGCGAGTACTCGGTGCTATGGAAGGTCCCGTTGAAAGCCGGCCGTCGGATGTCTCTCGACCCGGTCTTCCCGACCGAGTGCAGCGCGACCACACCGGTCTCGTCGCGACCTTCAGGGCGCGGAGTTATGGAGCGCTGGCGCCTCGAGTGCCCTTCCGGCCTGGCCGGCGCCTCCATCACCATCGGCGGCCTGGAACGCACCTACACCGACGTGATGATCCGGATCGAACTCACGGAGGCCGAACCGCTCACCTACCTCGTAGGGTCAACCAACCCGACTGTCGTGGTAGGCGCCGAGGGACAGGCTAGCCAGGGCGCACTCGGATACCTCTGGCTTGGCTTCGAACACATCCTGCTAGGCATCGACCACTTGCTCTTCGTGCTCGGTCTGCTGCTCATCGTGCAGAACCCCTGGACGCTGCTGAACACCGTCACCGCGTTCACGGTGGCGCACAGCATCACGCTGGCCATCGCGACTCTCGGGTGGGCCTCCGCTCCGGCGGCGCCCCTCAACGCCGCCATCGCTCTGAGCATTCTGTTCCTCGGGCCAGAGATAGTGCGCGTGTGGCGGGGCGAGACCAGTTTCACGATTCGGCACCCATGGGTCGTTGCGTTCGCGTTCGGGCTGCTGCACGGGTTCGGTTTTGCCAGCGGACTTTCCACCGTCGGTTTGCCGCAGGCCGAGATCCCGCTGGCGCTGCTGCTGTTCAACCTCGGCGTCGAGGCCGGCCAGCTCTTCTTCGTGCTGCTGATCCTGGCGCTCGAACGTGCGTTCCGGGTGCTCGAGATCCACTGGCCACGATGGGCGGAGATGTTCCCGGGCTACGCCGTCGGCTCGCTGGGCGCGTTCTGGTTCATCCAGCGCACCTGGATGCTCCTGGGAGGTTGACTGTGTTGTTCCGGCGCCTTCCGATACTCGGGTTCCCACCGCGCGCATGGACGACACCTGGGCGTGCGTTCCTGCTCGCCGGCTCGGGCATCGTAGTGCTCGCGTGGCCTCTGCTCGCCTGGGCGCACGAGGAAACCGGGCAGGCGGCCGGATTCCTGGCCGGGATGCTGCACCCCGTATCGGGGCTCGACCACGTGCTCGCGATGGTCGCCGTCGGTTTCTGGGGCGCCCAGCTGGGTGCGCCCGCACTGTGGATGCTTCCCGTCGCCTTTCCCATGGTGATGGCTGTCGGGGGCATGCTCGGGCTGATGGGGATACTGCTGCCCGGTGTGGAACTCGGGATTGCCGTATCGGCTGTGGCGCTCGGAGCGATGGTGCTGGGCGAGGTCAAGGCTCCGCTCGGTGCCGCCGCCGCTCTAGTCGGTTTCTTCGCGATTTTCCACGGCCACGCGCATGGAACCGAGTTGCCGGACGGAACTAGCGGGCTCTACTACTCCATCGGGTTCGTCACCGCGACAGGGCTGCTGCACGCTGCCGGCATCGGTTTTGGCATGATCCACAGCCGGCCTCGCGGCCCCGCGATCCTGCGCGCGGCGGGTGGCCTGGTGCTTCTCGGCGGCCTCTACTTCTTGTGGCGGGTGATGGCGTGAGGGCCGCGCTCCGCTTGCCCGTAGGCATCACCCGGGCGCGCGGCGAGGTCGCCACCAGCCGCCTAGCGCCGGCTGCATTCCTGACGGCCCTGCTCGTACCCGGCCGTGCCGATGCCCACCTGGTCAACACCGGCTTCGGTCCCTTCTACGACGGCATCTCGCACCTGTTCGTGACCGCCCCCGACCTTCTGGTGGTCGCCGCGCTGGCGCTCTTGGCCGGTCTCCGCGGCCACGCGACCGCGCGCGGCACGCTGCTCGCGGTGATCATCGCCTGGGGGCTCGGTGGCTTCGCCGGTCTACTGACGGCGCCCGCAGTTGTCTGGACCGCGATCACAACCGGCAGCTTCCTCCTGCTCGGCGCACTGCTGGCGGCTGATCGCGAACTGCCCGTCGGGGTGGTCATCGGGCTCGGTGCCCTCGTCGGGCTGATCCACGGCTTCCTCAACGGCGCCGAGTCCGCAGCCGCGGGTATTGGCTTCGTGGGCCTGGTCGGCAGCCTCGCGGCGGTCGCGGTTCTGGCGACCCTGATTAGCGCGGCCGCTGTTTCGCTCGCCGAGGGCTCGACCCGCGTCGCCGTGCGGGTGGCCGGGTCGTGGATCGCGGCAATCGGCATTCTGATGCTGGGCTGGCTGTTCCGGCCCGGCGCGTAAGACGACCACAAGAAAATCGCCCCCCGGCGCCCGCGGCTACATCTTCCAGCGTTCCGGGAAATCTTCGAGGCCTTCAACCTCGTCGGCCGGGCGCTGGCCGTGCAGACGCCGGCCCTGCCAGAGCATGGTGAGCAGCGCGACCCAGAACATCGCGCCGCCCAGCGCGACGGCCGTCGGCGGGAGCAAACTGCCGACCCGCATCCGTTCCCAGAGAACCTCGAAGGAACCCGCCACGGTCGGATGCATCTCCAGCTTCAGCAACCACGCCCCGGTGAGGGTCGCGTAGATGAAGATGTAGTTGCGGCGCAACCGGAACCCGATGGTCGGCAGCATCTTCGACTTGTACCTGGGCTGATTGAGGTCCTGGCATATCTGCTAGCGCCAGATTGTCGATCGGTGCGTCTCGCCGCGATAGAAATGCACCATCACGCTGAGATATTCAGGGCGCGATAGCGGCGCTTCTTCGAGTGCGGCCGCGGCGGCAGTTTCGTCGGCATCATTCATCGACGGAGGGTCTAGGCGGTGTGCGTGATCTTCACCGTCGTCATCGCGAAAAGCCGGCCCCAGGTCGGATCGCGACCCGGGCCGGCTCTTCTACGAAACCGGTCGGGAGCTACTCCCGAGCCGGGCGCCTCGGGGAGCGGCGACTTACTTGGCGGGGATAATCTCGACGCGCATCACGGGGTTGCGCCAGTCGTACGTCATCTTGGGAAGGTCACCATCGCCGCGGATGCCCGCGTGAATGTGAACGAAGCCCTCGCGATCGCTCCGCGCACGTGCGCCACCACTTCCGCACGGCGGACCGGGGATCTTGGCGCAGCTTTCGTTGTTGGCTTCGCTGCCCGCGTCGTAGGCAGGAATCGTGAAGTGGCGGCGTCCGGCGAGGGTCGACAGGTCGTAGCTGTCGAGGCCCGCGAACGCATCGTTGGTCGTCACCAACATGGAGGCCAGACTCAGAAAGTCGCCGTCCGCGATCGTGATCTCGACGCTCTGCGTGGCTCCCGGAAGCAGCGGGCCAGCCGCCATTACCCACTCTGTGACCTCGGCGCCGGCATCGTCGAGCGCCGCCGTCAATCCGGACGCGTCGGCGTCCTCCGCCAGCGCTGCGAGCCCGGCGCTGGCCTTCTTGCCAACCTTGAACATGCGGACTCTGTTCGAGTGGGTCGCGATGACCGCCGGACTCATGATCTGACCGCGGGTCAGGTTGGTGATGCGAATCTCGTAGGTCTGGGCGCTGGCGTTGCCAGCGACGATCATCGCCGCGGCGATCGCCATGAAACTGAGTAGCTTGCGCATTCTGGTGCACTCCTTGAGGCGTCAGTCCACGGGGAATCCGTCAACTAACCACGACTATGGGGTGACCGACTCACGCGGCGCTCACGCGTTCATCACGAAAGCATCACGGCTGGCACCAGGTGTGCTCGCGCTTACGCCAGCGGCAGCTGAATCCTGAACGTGGTGCCCTGACCGGGCGCGCTGGAGAAGTCGATCCGGCCACGATGGAGTTCGATCGCACGCTTGGCAATAGCCAGCCCCAGACCGCCACCACCCTGGCCGGTGTCGCTGGTACCGCGATAGAAGCGTTCGAACACGTGGGCCTGGTGCTCGGGCGGAATACCGTCGCCGGTATCCCTCACCGAGAGTTCAACGCCGCCGGGCTCGCGGCCCGCGGCGATGTCCACACTGCCGCCGTCGGGCGTGTGATGCAGCGCGTTGTCCAGCAGATTGGACAACGACCGCTCGATGAGGCGCGGATCGCCGACGATCTCACAGTCGGCGATCGCGAGGTCGGTGCCGAGATCCACGCCCCGGCGCTCGGCGACCACGCGATAGCGCCGAGCAACATCACGGACGAGTTCCTCGAGACCGAACGTCTCCGTCATGGCGGGCACCTCGAGCGCATCGAGACGGGCGAGTTCGAACAGTTCGTCGATCAAGCGGCTGAGCCGCTCGCCGTGACGAATTGCGACTCCCAGATGCTCGTCCCTCTCGACGTCGGTCAGGCGGTTCCCCTGCAGACGAACTGTCTCGATGTAGCCGGTCAGATGCGCCAGCGGCGTACGCAGGTCGTGCGAGACATTGGCGACGAGCTCGCGGCGCGACCGGTCGGCGCGACTCAACGCTTCCACCTGCGAACGAATGCGCTCGGCCATGCCGCGGAACGATGCCTGCAGGCTGGCAACCTCGTCCCCACTGGCTGGCCGCTGCTCTGTTGGCGTGCCCGCCAACGCGGCGGTGAAGTCGCGCACCTCCTGTTCAAGACCGACTAACGGTCGCGTCAGTCGGTGCACGAGCGTCGTACCCACGACGAGCGTGATCGCTACGATGGCAAGCCCGATCCAGGCGGCAAGGCGCAGCATGTAGTTGCGGCCCAGCATGGCGGCCACGCCGTCATAGGCTTCGCCCGCCAGTACGATGTAGACGTACCCGAACTGCACACCGTCGCTGGCAAGGGCTGCCGCCGAGAACACCTTGCGCCCCTGCGAACGCGGATCGTCGCCCAAGACCGGTCCATCGCCCTCGCCCTCGAGCAGGCGCTGCACGGGCGCCAACGACACGCGGCGTCGCTCCACGTGCCCCTCGGGTGCGGAGAACGCCAGGATCTCGCCGGTCGCGTCCAAGAGGTAGACCTCGATGGCCGGATTCACATGCATCAGTTCGGTGAACAGCGTGGCGAGCGACTCCTGATTCACCTCCTCGCCATCGACCAGCGCGTACGTATCGGCGATGTGGGTCGCCAGCTCCGCATTCAGCCGCTGCTGCACTTCCTGCTCGTACATGCGGCTCGTCCGCACGGTGAGCGCCAGAAACCCCGCGCCGGCAATGACGAGGAGTGCCGCCAGGCCGGCCGTGAGTTTGGCCAGGAGTGATCTACCCATGTCAGGCCTCCGCCCGCGGATCGTGGAAGCGGTAGCCGACACCCCAGACTGTGTGCACGTAGCGGGGCGCACCCGGATCCGGCTCGATCTTGGCCCGGAGCCGGTTTACGTGCGCATTCACAGTGTGCTCCTGGGCGCCATAGGAGCCGCCCCACACGAGGTCCAGCAACTGGGTGCGCGTGTAGACGCGTCCCGGGTTGGACGCGAGTTGCAGCAGCAGATCAAACTCAGTGGCCGTCAGCTCCGCGCGTTGCCCGTCCACGGTCACGCCGCGACTCGTTGGATCAACGACGAGACCACCGACTACCAGTCGCTTGTCCGGGTCGGCCTGAATGCTGCGCGCGAGTTCCACCCGCCGCAGGATCGCCTTCACCCGCGCGGTGAGCTCGCGGATGGCGAACGGTTTCACGAGATAGTCATCGGCGCCGAGTTCGAGCCCGACGACCCGATCCGTCTCGTCTGCGCGCGCCGTCAGGATCAGGATCGGCGTGTAGTCCTGCCGCTGGCGTAGTTCGCGACACAGGTCCAGCCCGTCGCCATCCGGCAGCGTCAGATCCAGGATCACCAGCACCCGCTCTCGCGCCCGCAGCGCGCGGCGCGCCGATCCGAGATCAGGCGCAACGTCCACTTCGAAGCCCAGTGGCGTCAGGTTCAACTGGAGCAGGCGGCCCAAGTCCGGTTCGTCTTCGACGACCAGGACCGAGGGGTGACTCTGTGTGGCAGTAGGCATCGCGACAGCGTATGACGTGCTTATCACGAAAGGTTCACATTCCGGCGGTTTCCGCGCACGAGCATTGGCGCCTTCATCCTGCCCGCGGAGCAGGGCAGACCTTCCGCCACTCAACCTTGCGTGGTATCCCTAGGGTCCCCCTGCTGCCGGGAGACTGTATGCGCGAAACCTGGGCCAGCCGCTTCGGGTTCATCATGGCCACCGCCGGATTCGCCGTGGGGCTCGGCAATATCTGGCGCTTCCCGTACATCACGGGAATGAACGGCGGCGGAGCGTTCCTGCTGCTGTACCTGGTGATCGTCTTGTTCATCGGTGTGCCGCTGATGACCGCCGAGATCAGCCTGGGGCGGCGCACGCAGCTGACGCCGATCGCCGGCATGTGGAAGCTCACCGGCAGGCGCTGGCATCCGTGGAACCTGTTGTCGTGGCTGGGCGTTGCCGCTGCCGTGATCATCAATGCGTACTACATCATGCTGGTGGCGTGGATCGTCGGCTACTTCTTCATGATTGCCAGCGGCCGCTTCGCCGGTGCCAGTCAGGAGGAAGTGGCCACGACCTACGCGGTGTTCACGACGAGTCTGGGGCCGATGTTCCTGTACTCGTTCCTGCTGATCGCCTTGATGGCAACGCTCGCCGCACGCGGGCTGCGCGATGGCCTCGAACGCATGGCGCGGGTGGCGATGCCGCTCCTGTTCGTACTGATGGTCGCCCTGGCGGGGTGGTCGATGACCTTCCCCGGAGCACGCGAAGGACTGGCGTGGTTCCTCACGCCGAATTTCAGAGCCATCACTCCCGCCACGGTTCTCGCCGCGCTTGGCCAGGCTTTCTACTCGATCGGCATCGGCATGGCCGCGGCCTTCGCGCTCGGGAGCTTTCTGGATCGCGACTCGTCCGACGTGCCCGGCAACGCGGCCATAGTGGTCGCCTGCGACACCGCCGTGGCCGTACTGGCGGGGCTGGTGATGTTCCCCGCGCTCTTTGCCTTCGGGCTCGAGCCCGACGCCGGCCCGAGTCTGCTGTTTCTCACCATGACCAACCTGTTCGCGCAGATGCCGGGAGGAGCCCTCTTCGGCGGCGTGTTCTTCCTGCTACTGATCCTGGCCGGGATGACGTCGCTGGCGGCCATGTACGAAGTCTTGACGGCCACGCTCATCGACGCCACCGGGATGCCTCGTCGCGTCGCAATCGCCGTGGTGGCCGTGGGGTGGGCGGTGCTCGTCACGCCAGTGCTGCTGGCGCAGGGACCCTGGGCGGGGACCTGGGCCTTCGGCATGGGTCTGTTCGCTCTCATGGACCACGCTTCAGGACAGATCATCCTGCCAGCGGCCGGACTCATGGTGGCACTCTTCACTGCGTACGGCTGGGGCTACTCCGCTTTCCGCGACGAAACGAACCGCGGCGCCAGCAGGTTCCAGGTCAACGCCGCGTGGCGGCCGCTGGTCGTGATCCTGATACCACTCGCCGTAGCCGTCGTGGCGTTGGTGGGTTGGGGCCTGATCGGCTAGGCGGCGAGGGCCCGTCGGTTAGCTCGGACGCCTACTCGGCGGGGGCGGCCTGCTCGGCAGGTTCGCTCCCCCTCTTCTTCTTGGGCGGACGACGCGTGTTCCAGTTGATGACTAGCTTGGCAACGGCGATCACGATGGGAGCCAACGCGGCCAGTCCGACGACGCCTCCGGCTCGTGCCTTGCTGGCGCCCACGGCTCCGGCAGCGGTCGCCGCGACCGTACCGACCTGCGGCAGGAAGCCTGCTCCCACCTTGACCAGGCTCCGGACCGTGTCGAATTTGCCGCGTACGGCGTCGACCTCCAGCCGCAACATTTCCCGGTTCGCACGCACGCGCTCCAGCAGCAGTTGTTTTCGCAGAGCTTGCTCGCTCATTCGGCACCTCCACCACTGCGAAACGCCTCTGCGTCCTTGCGCAACTCATCGAGCGTACTCGTGAACGGCTGCGGCGCGTTCCTGATCCGGCTGCGGGCGGTAAGACCCAGGCCAGCACCAAGGCCAAGGTAGACCACGGCCATGATCACGCTGACCAGTAGGCGCTGCTCCCAGAAGGCCAGGACCAGCACGACATTGAGGCTCAGCAACCCGGCGAACAGAAACACGACGGCAACCAGCGCGGCGATGATGGTGGCCAGTAGCCGATCGCGCTCCTCTCCAAGTTCGAAACCGAACAGATCGAACCGGGTCTCGAGCGCTTCCAGCAACCGGTTTCCGAGGCCGCTGCCGCGCGCGGCCCGCTCAGACGTCATCGCTCTGGCCGGAACCGCGTAGCAGCAGACCGAGTACGAACCCCACACCGGCTGCTATGCCGACAGCCAGGAGCGGATGCTGCCGGATGGTTCCCTCTGCCTCTTCCAACCCTGCACGAACCGCGGCTTCACCATCGCCGACAGTGTCGGACAATGACGACGCCGTGTCCTTCGCCGCGTTGCCGAGATCTGTCAGAAGATCCGCGAAGTTCATCCCCTCAGCGGCCTCTGCGGTCTCGGCGGTACTCGGGGCCTCCGCGCTATCGTTGGCCTCAGTGGAACTCGTGGCCTCGGGGACGCCGCTATCCTCGGCATCAGAACCCTGGTCGCGAACATCTTCGGCGTTCATCGTCGCCTCCTTGATCGTGGACCTGACACTCCTATTATGAGCTAGCCTGACGGCCAGCGCCCGCGTCGGCCCCCTCTTTCCCACCTTTGCCTCGCCGGGAATCCGCCGGCGCGCGGCTGGACCGTGGTCAGCATGCGCGACGACTGGACCCGGTCTTTGCCGAGCCGTTGGCACGAACGAGACCGGAGACCAGTAGTTCCGGACCTCGAGACGGGCTCTTCCCGGCTGCTCAGGACGACGTGACAATTTGAGTCCGGTTCGGTAATATCGGTTTCCGATAATCAAAATCCGATACAGGGAACCACGCATGTCACCCCGTACTGTGCTGCCGCTGCCGGCTACCAGCTTTCACATCCTCCTGGCCCTGGTCGACGGACCCGCCCACGGCTACGGCATCAAGCGCGTCGTCGAGGAGCGCACCCATGGTCGTATTCGACTGGCGGCGGGCACTCTGTACGAAGCCATGCAACGACTGAGCCGGCAGGGACTGATTGAGAATACGGAAGCGCCCGAGGAGTTCTCGGGTTCGGGCCGAGTGCGCTTCTATCGCATCACGGACACGGGCGAGGCCGAGCTTGGCGACGAACTCCGCCGCCTCGAGCAGGACGTCGCCTTCGCACGCACGAAGGTGCCGGCGGAGCAGGGCTAGTGGCTCACGGCCCCGCGACACGTCTGCACCGCTGCCTGTTGCGGCTCTACCCGGCCGGCTTCCGGCGATTGCACGGAGATCAGATCCTCGAGTTCTGGACGACGCAGCGACGCGAGCGACGCTACGCGTTGCCGCTGTTCGGCACCGTGCGCTATTGGACCGACCTGCTCGGTGACGCGCTTGGCAGCGGCTTTCGTCAGCGGCGCGCTCCTGACCACGACGATCGGGGCAATCTGCCGCGCGCGCCGCAACGACGATCGCCGGGCAACCGCCCCACAACACCGTCCTCCTCCACAGTCCTCGGGAGATTCGACTTGCTCCGACAGGATCTTCGCTACGCGTATCGTTCACTTCGCCGTCAGCCGCTGTTCACGGTAGTAGCCATCGCGACGCTGGCTGTGGGCATCGGCAGCACCACGGCGGTATTCAGCATCGTCGACACGGTGCTGTTCCGGCCGCTGCCCTATACCGACCCTGCCGGACTCGTTCTTCTCGGCCGGCTCTCGGAGTCGAACGATCTCGACAGCCTGGCGCTCCCGGAGGTGCAGGCGCTGGCCCGTCTGGGCGCATTCGAAGGCGTTGCCGCTGGTCTCCACTACGGCGTGGATGTCCAGTGGGACGAGAGCGCCGAGGTGCTCAACGGGGCGAGCGTCGGCCATCAGCTATTCGATGTGCTGGGCGTCCAGCCGCTGTTGGGGCGTGTGTACTCTGCGGAAGAAGATGTTCCGGGCGGACCGCCAGTCATTCTGATCAGCGAGCGACTCTGGCGACGTCAGTTCGCGGGCGCGCCCGACGCCGTGGGCTCGACGATGGCGTTGAACCGCGAGCCGCACGTGATTCTCGGAGTCATGCCCGACAACATCAACTTCCCGGAGGCGGGCGCGGACTTCTGGACGCCATTCCGCGACGCCGAGATTATTCGCGATCTCGACCTGAACCCCGACAGCCGCGGCATCACTTTCTTCAGCGCTGTCGCGAGGCTGGCGCCCGGAATTACACCCCAGATCGCTCGCCTTGGAGTTCAGACTCTCTTTCGCACGTTGGACGGAGAGGAAGAGGGCGAGGGCGAGGAGGTTCGTGGCTGGACAGAGTCGCTGCACGAGGCAACGGTCGGTGGCTCGCGCACCGGACTGCTGCTATTCCTCGGCGCGGTCGGGCTGGTCTTCGTCATCGCCTGTGCCAATGTCGCGGGCCTGTGGCTGACCCGCATCGCTGGACGTTCTACCGAGGTCGCCGTACGCACCGCGCTCGGCGCGAGTCGACGCCGCATCGTGTCGCAGCTGCTCACCGAGAGCCTGGCGCTCGCCGCTGTAGGTGGTGCTGGCGGCGTGGTCGTGGCCATGGCCGTGCAGCGTGCTCTGCTCACCATCATCCCGGCGACGATCCCGCGCCTCGACGCTGTGGAGCTCGACGGACGGGTCATGTTGTTTGCGTTCGGCCTGTCGCTGTTGGCGGCCGTCGTATTCGGCGCGCTGCCTGCGCTGAGCGCGGCAAGCCGGGGAAGCGCCGAGATTCTGCGCGAGGGCGGACGCGGCGGAGCTGCGAGCACGAAGACGACGGCCCAGCGGCTACTCGTGATCGGTCAGGTTGCCATCGCCGTCGTACTGCTCGCCGGCGCTGGGCTGTTCGCCAACAGCTACGCCCGACTGCTCAACGTCGAACTCGGCATGCGTTCCTCGGGACTCATCGTAGCCCGCCTCTCGCCGACGCTCGGCGACGACGGGACGGAGGTCATTCGCAACTTCTACGCACAGGTGCTGCAGCGAGTCACCGCACTGCCCGGCGTTGATAGCGCGGCCATCACCTACTCGCCGCCGATGGGGCAAAGCAACTTCCGCCAGACCGTGATGACCGAGACCATGGCCGAGGACGAGGATGGGATCTGGGCGGGCAACGTCATCATCAGCCCCGGCTATCTCGAGGTCGTTGGCGTGCCCTTGCGGCGCGGCCGGGACTTCAACGCAGGCGACATCCTTGCCGCCCCCTACGTGGCCATCGTCAACGAGCAGATGGCCGCCGAGTTGTGGCCTGGAGAAGATCCGCTCGGCAAGCGCTTCAAGTGGGGCAACGGCCTGCAAGGGTCGCTCGATTCTTTCGAGCGGGAGTTCTTTCCCCGCGACTGGCTCACCGTGGTTGGCGTCGCGGGCAACGTTCGTCGCCGCAGTCTGGCCGAAGAGCCGATTGGCGAGTACTACCGTCCGCACGCTCAGATGTCGTGGCCGTCGATGGCGCTGATGGTCTCGACAACGGGCACGAATCCGAACCTGGCAACCGACTTGCGCCGTGCCGTCGCGGAAGTCGACGGCATGGTGCCGATCTCGGACGTACGTTCGGTGCAGCAGAACGTCGCCACTTCGGTGTCCGAGCCCCGCTTCCGCCTGCTGCTCGTCGGTGGCTTCGCCGTGGTGGCATGTCTGCTGGCCATGCTGGGCGTGTACGCCGTCATGGCCTTGACCGTGTCGCGACAAACGCACGACATCGGCATCCGCATGGCGCTCGGCGCCGCGCGCGCCAGCGTGAGGAGGCAGGTCGTTGTCGACGGCATGCGCCTCGCGATCATCGGCGCGGTCGTTGGCCTTGTTGGGGCGATCGGCGCGTCGCAGTTGATCGCGACGATGCTGTACGGCGTGGGACCCACCGACCCTCTGACGTTCGCCGGCGTATTCGTCGTGACTCTGCTGGTCGCGGGCGCCGCCTGCTACTTCCCGGCACGCCGCGCCTCGCGACTGGACCCCCTCGCCGCCCTGCGCAGCGACTGATCCGCCCGGCCGCAAGGAGAGCGCGCCGCGCATCTGCCGACAAGAACGGTCGCGGCGTTGGCCGGCAGGTGCGCGCGTCGAAGATCGGCGTAGACTCAGCGTGAACCTCGCCGTCGCCCACCCGGAGTACCGACCATGCGACCAGCACGCCGCGCCTATCTGCTGCCCACATCCCTTGCGCTCGTCGCGTTGCTGGCGCTCGCCGGAAGCACCGTTCCGAGCGTAGCGACGGCGTCGCCTGGAGCGCAGGATCACGGCCAAGAGGACGCCGAGACCTGGGATGTGAGCAATCCCCCGGGTTGGGACGAGACGGCCACGTTCACAGTCGACCAGGGGACCTGGATGAGTGTCGACGTCAGCCCCGACGGTGGAACGATCGCCTTCGACATGCTCGGCGACATCTACACCATGCCCATCGGGGGCGGACAGGCGACGCGGATCCTCGGTGGGATCGCGTGGGAGATGCAGCCACGATTCAGTCCGGACGGCGAGTGGATCGCCTTCACGTCAGATCGCGACGGAGGCGACAACATCTGGATCGCGCGCCCCGATGGCAGCGACCCGCAGCAGGTGTCCGACGAGTCCTTCCGCCTGCTCAACAGTCCCAACTGGAGCCCCGACGGCGAGTACCTCATCGGACGCAAGCACTTCACCGGGACCCGCTCGCTCGGCGCCGGCGAGATCTGGATGTACCACCGCTCCGGCGGCGCCGGAGTGCAGTTGACCGAGCGCCCCAACCAGCAGCAGGACGTCGGCGAACCGGTGTTCGCACCCGACGGCCGCTACGTGTACTTCAGCCAGGACACGACCCCAGGGCCGTTCTTTCAGTACAACAAGGATCCCAACGGGGGCATCTACACGATCCGACGCCTCGACCTCGAGCGTGGCGAGATCGAGAACTACATCGGCGGCGCTGGCGGCGCGGCGCGACCGACGCCCTCACCCGACGGCAAGACCATCGCCTTCGTCAAGCGGGTCCGTCTGAACTCCGTGTTGTATCTGCAAAACACCGAGAGTGGGCGTGAATGGCCGCTCTATGAAGCCCTCGACCACGACATGCAGGAGACCTGGGCTATCCACGGTGTCTACCCGGCCTTCGCCTGGACTCCCGATGGCAACCGCATGGTGGTCTGGGCCGGCGGCAAGATCCGTTGGGTCGACGTGGCGACCGGCAACTCCCGCGTGATCCCCTTCACGGCCGACGTCGAGCTGAACACGGCGCCAGCCGTCCGCTACGCGCAGGACGTCGCGCCCGCGACCTTCGACGCCAAGATGCTGCGCTGGGTGAGCGTCTCGCCCGACCAGAGCCAGGTACTGTATGGCGCCGTAGGTGGCGTCTGGGTCCGTAACCTCCCGGACGGCGAGCCGCGCATGCTCACCGATGAGGACGAGCTCGCCTACTACCCCTCCTGGCACCCCGATGGAAAGAGGATCGTCTACGTCGGCTGGGACGACCAGGAGCTCGCCGAAATCCGGCTGCGCGATATCGCCGGTGGAGCCGCTGAGATCGTGGCGGCGGGAATGGGTCACTTCGTCGATCCGGTCTTCACGCCCGATGGCACCCGCGTCGTCTATCGCAGGGTCGGTGGCGGCGGACTCGTCAGCCCGCTGTGGTCGCGCGATCGTGGCCTCTACGTCATCGGTCTGTACGACGACAAACCGAAACTCGTCGCACGATCCGGGCAGAGGCCGCACTTCGGCCCCGATCCTGAGCGCGTCTTCCTGTTCGACTTCGAAGACGGCGCGCGGGTCCTGGCAAGCGTGAGCCTCGACGGCGGCGAGCGGCGCGTTCACCTGACCTCGGAGAACGCCACCGATTTCACCGTTTCGCCCGATGGTCGTTGGGTAGCCTACGCCGAGCGATTCAAGGCGTACATCGTGGCCCTGCCACGGTCAGGCCGGCCGATGAAGGTCGGGCCCGGCAGCGCTCCCGTGCCGCTCAAACAGGTGTCGCGCGGCGCCGGCAACTACCTCCACTGGTCCGGCGATTCGAGCACGCTCCACTGGAGCCTCGGCCCCGAACTGTTCTCGCGCACGCTCACCGACGCCTTCGCCTTTCTCGATGGCGCCCCGGACGAGCTACCGGAGCCCGCAACTGAGGGACTCCACATCGGACCGACGCTCGATACGGGTGTTCCTGCTGGCATCGTGGCGTTCGTTGGCGGCCGCATCGTGACAATGGACGGCGACCGAGTGATCGAAGACGGCACGCTGCTGGTTGATGGCAACCGCATCGTTGCGGTCGGCGCGCGCTCCGAGGTCGACGTTCCAGACGGCGCCCATGTCGTGGATGCGGCCGGCGACACCCTCTTGCCTGGCTTCGTCGACGTACACGCCCACGGCGGCGCGGCCGCCAACGGCATGATCCCGGAGCAGAACTGGCAGCACCTCGCCACACTGGCCTTCGGCGTCACGACTACCCACGATCCGTCCAACGACACAGCCACCATCTTCACGGCTTCGGAGATGGGCAAGGCCGGGCGCATCGTCACCCCGCGTGTCTTCTCCACCGGCACGATCCTGTACGGCGCGCAGGGGTCCTTCCGCGCCGAGATCGATAGCTACGACGACGCTCTCTCGCACCTGCGGCGCATGAAAGCTGTCGGCGCTTTCAGCGTGAAGTCATACAACCAGCCGCGGCGCGACCAGCGCCAGCAGGTCATCGCGGCCGCGCGCGAACTCGAGATGATGGTCGTGCCGGAGGGCGGGTCGCTCTATCAGCACAACATGACGATGATCATCGATGGCCACACGGGCGTAGAGCATTCGGTACCGCTAGCGAATCTCTACGACGACGCGTTCTCGCTCTGGGCCGGCAGTGGCACTGGCTACACACCCACGCTGGTCGTTTCGTATGGCGGCCTGTCCGGCGAGAATTACTGGTACCAGAAGACGAACGTCTGGGAGCATGAACGACTACTGGAGTTCGTTCCGAGCGAGCTGATCGATGCGCGGTCGCGCCGTCGCCTGATGGCGCCGGATGGCGACTTCAATCACGTCAGCATCTCCAAGGGCGCGGCCGAACTGGTCCGCCGCGGGGGCAAAGTGCAGATCGGCGCCCACGGGCAGTTGCAGGGAATGGCGCCCCACTGGGAGATCTGGATGCTCGGGCAGGGCGGAATGACCCCGATGCAAGCGCTGCGCAGCGCCACGCTCTCGGGCGCCGAGTACCTCGGCCTGGACGGCGACATCGGCTCGCTCGAGGTCGGCAAGCTCGCCGACCTGATTGTGCTCGACGGTAACCCGCTCGACGACCTCCGCAACACCGACACAACGCGCATGGTGATGGCCAATGGCCGCCTGTTCGACGCCGTGACGATGAACGAGATCGGCAACCACCCCCGGCAGCGGGAGCCGCTGCACTGGGCGAACGAGGATACCGAGCGCTGAGATCCCGGGTCGGCGACCCTTGGGCTACTCGGAGGCGCAGGGGTTGCCGAGTTCCTGAAAGATCACGCGTAGACCGGCGAGTTCGAAATGATTGCGGTCGAGAGTGTTTCTGCGGGAGTTGCCCTGCACCCTCACGTATAGCCGCTCGTGCTGGAGCATGTTGGCTATGAGTTCGCCCGAGTCGGCGAAGTGCCGCATAGGAATGCGGTTGCTGTCCCGAGGTTGTTCCACGAGCTGGCCGTTGCTGTCGATCGCGAACCCGTAGGTGTCCCCGGTGAACGTCCCCAGCATCATCGGACCATCGTCGAACTGCAGCCGGATGCTCTCCGCATACGGCTTGAAGAAGACGCGTGCCTCCCCGGCCTTGCAGTGGAGGTGGACGAGGGGACGGAAGTCTCCGCGGTACTCCGCGGCGGCGATCAACAACAGCATCTCGTCATCCGCGGCGTAGATGATCTCCCAGCCGCCGAGGTCCTGCGCTGACGCCGACAGGCCCAAACTCATCGCCAGCAGCAGGCTGACCGCCAATCGCATGTTGCCTCCGGTGTGAGGTGTCCGCGGCAGTGTCTCCCCTGCGCGGAGACTTTGCAACGGAGCGCGCTGACCGCCAGACTCGGAGTTGCTCCCTACGGACTCTTCGCTGCTCCAGCCTCCCCGACGACAGGACTCCTATGACTCGTTCGCGACTGCTCTCGACGATGATACTCGTCTCTGTGGCGTGCACGGCAGGGTTCGCGCGGCCGCAAATCGCCACGCGGTCCGACCGGCGCGTGGCCATCACGATCGACGACTTGCCCGCGAACATCTTCCGTGGCGAGCTCTCGGACTGGGAGGAGATGACCGAGACGCTGCTTGATGGTCTGGTGCGGCATGAGGTTCCGGCCATCGGCTTCGTCAACGAGGGGAAGCTCTACGTCGGCGGCGCGGAGCCTGACCCGGCCTACGTCGCGTTGTTGCAGGCGTGGCTGGATGCGGGGCTGGAGCTTGGCAACCACTCTTTCTCACACCCCGATCTGCACGGGACACCCCTCGCCGAGTACGAGAGAGACATCCTGCGCGGCGAGCTGGTAACACGCGAGTTGCTCGCGTCCAGCGGCGACGTGCCTCGCTACTTCCGCCATCCCTTCCTGCACACGGGGAACGACCTCGAGACGCGAGACGCGTTGCATGGGTTCCTCGCGGAACACGGCTATCGCGTAGCGCCAGTGACGATCGACAACCAGGAGTACATCGCCGCGCGCGCCTACGACCATGCGCTGCTGCGCCGCGATCAGGAACTCGCGACGCGCATCGCCGCAAACTACCTCGACTACATGGACGACATGTTCGCCTACTACGAGCAGCAGTCCGAGGCGCTACTCGGGTACGAGGTCGCGCAGTCGTTGCTGATTCACGCCAACCAGCTCAACGCCGCAGTCATCGACGAGTTGCTGGAGATGATCCAGGCTCGCGGGTACCAGTTCGTCACACTCGACCAAGCGCTGGAGGATCCCGCGTATCAATCGAAAGACGAGTTTTCGGGGCGGGCGGGTATCACCTGGCTGCATCGGTGGGCGATCACCGCAGGCAAACGCGGCGAGTTCTTCGGCACTGAGCCCGATCTCGCCCCGTTCGTGCACGAGGTCTATGCGAGCCCACCTGCCGCGACGCCCGCCGTGGCGCAGGGCCAGACCAGCGCTGTGCCTATGCAAGAGGACGCCTGGGAGTTCGTTGGCGACGCGCACGGATTCGTCAACTTCGGCGGCCGCGAGGCTCTTCATATCGAGCGCGGTCGCGCCTGGGTGAACGGTGCCGATCTGCGCGATGGAACGATCGAGTTCGACCTCTGGGTCGAAGAGGAGCGGGATTTCTCTGGCGTGTACTTCCGCGCTGTCGACAACGCAAACAACGAGCACTTCTATGTGCGCCAGCACCAGAGCGGCAATCCCGACGCTACCCAGTACACGCCCGTGTACAACGGCGTCTCGGGTTGGCAGATATATGTGGGCGCGGGATTCACGATTCCGCTGGAGCTGACTTTCGATCGCTGGATGCATCTGCGACTCGACATCAACGGCGATCGGGCGGCTGTTTACCTGGACAGCACGGAGCCCGTGCTGATCATCGACGATCTGCAGCGCGACGCCGTGTCCGGCGGCGTGGGCTTCAACGCCGGTAACGCGCGATTCTCCAACATCACGATCACCCCGGGATCCCCCACGATCCCCGAGGCGGACGCGTCGGATGATGCGGCGACCGAGCCTATCAACACTGTTGCGAACTGGCGCGTGTCCAGTCCGTTCGCCGAGAGCCTCGTGGAGGCCGCCACGACAGTGTCGGCAACCGACCTCGGCATCACGGCGTGGAGCGACCTCGACTCGACCGAACGAGGGATAGCCAACCTCGCCCGCGTGGCTTCCCCGGCGGACGGCCACAACACGGTGGTTGCCGCGCTGACTCTTCGTTCAGACGGTGAAAAGGTGGTCCGTGCCCGATTCGGCTTCAGCGACCGCGTGCGCGTCTTCCTGAACGGCCGCCTGCTGTACGCGGGTGACGACGGCTACACCTCTCGCGACTACCGATTCCTGGGAACGATGGGCCTGTTCGACGAGGTGGCACTGCCGCTCGAAGCCGGAGACAACGAGCTGTGGTTCGCGGTCAGTGAGGATTTCGGTGGCTGGGGCATCTCCGCTGAGATCGCGCCCGTCAACGGCGTGGAGGTCATGGAGTAGACCGCGGGCCGCGACGGTTCGCTGCGCTCTTCTTCGGCTGAGGGCCAACGGCCGTCCGCGGCTCCTGTTACCTTTCGCCGATCACCGGGAGCCCACCCGCGGAAGAGTGCAGCTATGCAACACGATGCCATCGCCGTCATCGACTTTGGTGGGCAGTACGCGCACCTGATCGCCAACAAGGTCCGCCGCATCGGCGTTCTCGCCGAGATCTGCCAGCCAGAAGACCCGATCGAGGTCTTCGAGCGCTACCGCGGCATCATCATCTCGGGTAGCCCGAGCTTCGCGTCCCATGGGCAAGACTCGGAGTACACGCGAGCGATCTACGACCTCGACATTCCCATCGTCGGTTTCTGCTTCGGCCATCAACAGATCGCCGAGCACTACGGCGGCGAGCTGATCCACGGCGGACGCGAATGGGGCAAAGCTATGCTCCATGTTGTCGGTGACTCGCCGATCTTCAGGGGGCTCGGGGAGGTCGAACAGGTCTTCATGAGTCACTACGACTCCGTCGTATCGGTGGGCGATGGTTTTGTCGAGATCGGCTACTCGCAGACGGCAGAAGGCCAGGAAGGGCATCGCTTCGCCGCCATCGCCAACGAGGAGCTGAAGCGTTACGGCTTCCAGTACCACCCGGAGGTGGACGACACGCTCAACGGCGAGACCATGCTGTCGAACTTCGTACTCGACATCTGCGGCTGCTCGCCCGACTGGAGCATGGAAGGGTTCCTCGACGAGGAGATTGCTCGCATCCGCGAACAGGTGGGCGACGGCTCCGTCTTCCTGCTCGCTTCCGGTGGCGTCGACTCGACCGTCGCAGCGGCGATTCTCGGCCGTGCGCTCGGCCCCGAACGGCTGCTGATGCTGCACATCGACAACGGCCTCATGCGTAAGGACGAGAGCCGGCGGGTAGTCGCGGCGTTCGACGAGATCGGTCTCGGCGACCAGCTCCACTTCGTCGATGCCAGCGACGTCTTCCTCGACGCACTCGCAGGAGTGATCGAGCCTGAGCGCAAGCGCACGATCATCGGCAATACCTTCATCGAGGTATTCAACGCCGAGGCCGCGCGCCTGGGCATCGAAGATCACCTGCTCGCGCAGGGAACGATCTACCCGGACACGGTCGAGACCGGCGGCACGAAGCGCGCCCATACGATCAAGACCCATCACAACCGGGTACCGATCATCGAAGAGCTGATCGCGGCGGGCCGGGTGGTCGAACCTCTCGCTGACCTCTACAAGGTGGAGGTTCGCGATCTTGGTGAGAAGCTCGGCGTGCCGCACGATCTGGTCTGGCGGCACCCATTCCCCGGTCCGGGCCTCGGCGTGCGTTGCCTGTGCTCCGACGGCACGCCCGATGACGAAGGCCTCGACGCTATTGCTGAACAGCTCGCTCACGCATCCGAGCGCTTTGGTATCCGTGCGCAGGCATTGCCGCTCCGTTCTGTGGGAGTGAAAGCTGACCTGCGAGCCTACGAACATCCAGTGCTGCTACACGGCGATGCGGACTGGGACCGCTTGATCGACGCGACCTCGTTCATCACGGCGGACATCCCCGGGTTGAATCGCTGCATCTGGAATCTCGGTCCGCAGATGCCGTCGGAAGTTCGCCCCATCGCCGCCACCATGACTCGCGAGCGACTCGACGTGTTGCGCGAAGCCGACCAGCTGGTGATGGATGCCCTACGACATCACGACCTCTACTCCACCGTATGGCAGTGCCCCACGGTTCTCGTGCCGATCGAATTCGTCGACGCTGGTGGTCAAGCGGGCGGTGAGCTGGTGGTCCTGAGGCCGGTGCACTCGGCACGCGCGATGACCGCCACACCGGTGGAGCTGCCGATGCCGTTGCTCGACGAGTTACGGGGGGGGATCCTCGCGCTCGATGGCGTCTCGGGTCTAGCTCTCGACGTGACGTCGAAGCCGCCCGGCACCATCGAGTGGGAATAACACTCGCTTCAATCCGCGCGTTCTTCCTGGCCTCCCTATCCCGCGCGACCTTTATCGTGCAGAATCGCCAACGCTTACGGCTGACGGCGATCTCGAACAGCAGTTGAAGAACGCGTGCCGCGGCATCAAGCTAACGGAGGCACGATGGCTCATTCTCCGCTGTTTCGCAGGCTCGTTCGTCTGCTCCACGATGCGAACCGGGCCGAGCTTCGTGCCCAAGGGAGACGAGCCCCGATCGCCGGGGCGGGCTCGGGCACATGGTCGCGGCGGGAGTTCGTCGCGTCGGCTGCCGCGGCGGGAGCCGCGTGCTCGGTTCTGCCCGGCAGCGCCGCAGCCTGGGCAGACAGTAAGCCTCCCAGAATAGCGATCATCGGAGCCGGGATCGCCGGGTTACGAGCGGCATACGAACTCGAGAAACATGGCCATACCGCGACGATCTGGGAGGCGCGCGCGCGGACCGGCGGCCGCATGCTCACCATCGAACAGGACGGCCTCTTTCTGGATCTCGGCGGACATCTTGTAAACCGGGATCACAAGGACATGCGCGCCCTGGCGAAAGAACTCGGCGTGCCGCTGTTCGATCGTGCCGCGGAGTTGGCGAAGCCGTCGCAACTCCCCGAAGCGGCGTACTTCTTCGACGGTCGGAGGTTCTCCGAGGTCGCCTTGGCGCGGCGGCTGCGACCCATCGCACGGCAGATCTCCAAAGACGCCGCTCGCCTGGATGACGACTACGACGCTGTCGCCACGGAACTCGATTCACTGTCGGTGGCCGACTACCTGGACCTCCATGCAAAGAAACTCCGCCGGCCTGCCCGGGCGCTGATCAAGGCTAGTATCCGCTCGGAATACGGCGTGGAACCCGAGGATTCCTCGGCGCTGCAGTTGATCTTCAACCTGCCCACCGTAGATGGAGGCACGGTCGATCTCGCGAGCGCCAGCGACGAGAGTCTCCTGGTCGAGGGAGGTTCGGCGCGAATCACCGATGCGCTGGCGGCACGGATCGAGAGCCCGATCAGGACAGGGAAGCGACTGCGACGAATCGATAGGACAGCCGCGGGTGCGTACCAGTTGGAGTTCCTCGGCCGCAACGCTCGCGCGGTCTCGGACGAGGCCGACTTCGTGATCGTCGCGATTCCCTTCCCACCCTTGCGACGCGTCCGAATGGCCGCCGAGCTACCCGACGAGTTCAAGGCGTTCGTTCGTCAGGCCGGCCTCGGCCGCAACGAGAAGGTCCTGACGCGGTTCGGCGACCGGGTCTGGCGCCAGGCGAAGGGATTCAGCGGCGAAGTCTGGAGCGACCTCGGCTTCTCGGTGGCGTGGGACGCGACCGTCCGGCAGACGGCCCGCACCGACGGCGCGCTCACGTTCTACCTCGGAGGTGACGAAGTCGATGCCGCCTCGGTGGGACCAGCCAACGACGTGAGCGAGGCCTTCGTGGCGCAGCTGTCGAAGGTTGTTCCTGGAGCACAGGGCGCCGCGGAGGCGGATGCCGTGCGCACGAGATGGACTAGCGAGCGCTTCACCGGAGGCGGATACGCCAGTTTCGCACCAGGGCAGCTAACTCGATTCGAAGATTACTTCTGGATAGAGTCCAGCAACCCGCAGCGGCGCCAGGAGGTCGTGTTCGATCGCCTGATCTTCGTCGGCGAGCACCTCAGTGATTCCTTTTCGGGATTCATGAACGGTGGGGCCGAGACGGGTCGTCTCGGCGCCGAGGCTCTCGTCCGCATGCTGTAGGTCAGGCAACTTGGCTGCGGACCAACGTGCGACCCTCACCTCACCTCAAGGCCGCCCGGCGCGATTGAGTGCGGATCGCGCTATCCCGGCGCGCTTCGCAGTACCGGCGCGCTTCGCAGTACCCTCGACCGAAATCACCACGGTGGCGTCTAACAACGCTAGAGCCACCACCGTCCAGGTTCGCGTGAGCGAACCGTCCCCGTGAGGTATCTCGACCGTGCACCGCTTCAATCGCAGCATAATCGCCCTTGTCGCCCTTGTCGGAACCACCGCAGCACTGAGCGCTAGCGCGCAGCAGCCCGATCCCGATTCGCCCCGCTACAAGGGCGTCCTGGCGCTACAGGAATTCTTCGCCGACAAGAGCGAGGACGCGGTGCAGACCTTCTTCGACGAGAAGATCGCCGCCAGCTATGGTGAAGAAGCGGGCGCCGAAGCGGTTCTCGAGATACTGCGCGGGCTGCACGATGAGTTCGCCGGGCTGGAACCTCGTGGCGCCCGGCCGGTCGGTGCGCTGAGCGCGACGATCACGTTCGACACCGACATGGGTAGTCGAGCGATCACGTTCGAGATGTCAGGCGACGACACCTCGCGCTTCGCCTCGATCACCACGTCGGGCGGAAGCTAGGAGCCAGACCCTCCCGCTAGGCTCTCGTTCGCTCCACGACTTGATATGTCCAACGTTGTTGGTTTACTGTTGCCAACATTGTTGGACATATTTCTTGGAGCGATGGATCAGTGAGTCGTAGCGACTACCTCGGCGAATTCGAACAGATGGTGCTGTTGAGCGTTCTGCGCCTCGGCGAGAACGCCTACGGCGTGACGGTGCACGAGGAAATCAGGCGAACGGCAGGCCGGGAAGTCCGCCGCGGCGCCGTCTATGTCGCGCTGGAGCGGCTCCAGGCCAAGGGCCTCGTCAGCTCCACCTTCGGCAGTCCTTCCACCGAGCGCGGCGGGCGCGCCAAGCGCTTCTACACCGTGGAAGCCTCGGGTCGTGCTGCCCTGCGCGCGTCGCGCGACGCCCTGATGAATCTGTGGAATGGCGTCGAGCCTGAACTGGAGAAGCTGTGAGGGCGGCGACCTGGTTGATCGGCAGGCTTGTCGGCACTCCTGCCGCGCAGGCGATCGTAGGAGACCTGGTGGAGTCGGCGGGCGGCCACGGCAGCCTGTGGCGCTCCTCCGAGGCGTGGCGTGTCGTCTTCAGTTTGATGAGCTATCAACTGCGGCGTTCTGGCCAAGAAGACCAGGGAGCCCCCGGACCACTGCGGCCGCGTCCAGGAATGCCCGAGCACTCTGGCAGCTCCGCGCTTCAGGACGTGCGCTTCGCCTTGCGGATCTTTCGACGGCGACCGGTGAGCACCGCCGTGGCGATTCTCTCGCTGGCGCTGGGCATCGGCGCCAACACGGCGATCTTCAGCCTCCTCGACGGAATCCTGCTGCGTCCCCTGCCGGTACCCCGGCCGGAAGAGCTTGTGACCACCGCCACGGTGTTCTCCTTCCCCGACTACGAAGACCTGCGTGACGCCTCCACCGACGAGTTGACCGGGCTGGCCGCGTGGTCGGCGTCGTCTCGGCCGTACAGCCTGGCCACCGACAATGGCGCGTGGCCCGCACTCACGGAGCTGACCACGGGCAACTTCTTCGACCTTCTCGAGTTCCGCCCGGCCGCCGGCCGGTTCCTGACTCTCGACGACGAATCCCGCCGCCTGCCCGTCGCAGTTCTCAGCCATCGCCTCTGGCAATCGGCGTTCTACGGCGACCCGCTCGTGATCGGATCCGACGTGCGCGTCAACGGACTACCCGCCACGATCATCGGCGTCGCTCCGCCAGGCTTCCGCGGTACGCGAGTGAACAGGTCGGTGGATCTGTGGATGCCGCTTTCTCTCCACGCACAGCTGGCGCCCGGCTCGTTCGGGCGCCTCCGGCTCGATAGCCGCGAGACCCAGTGGCTTCGCGTGATGGGTCGACTGCGCCCGAACACCGGGCTGGCCCAGGCCGAGGCATCGATGCTCGCGGCAGCAACTCGGCTACTCGAGCAACAGCCCAGCCCCTATCTCGAAGACTTCGAGAGTCTGCGCACGGCCACGCAGGCCGCAATCCCGCGGGAAGAGGAGGTTCGCGGCTTCTTGACCCTCATGATCGCGATGGTCGCAGTCGCGCTCCTCGTCGCCTGCACCAACGTCGCGAATGTCCTGCTCACCCGCACCACGGAGCGACGACGCGAGATCGGCCTACGCATGGTGCTTGGGGCGTCGCGGGGCCGCCTGGTGCGCCAGTTGTTCATCGAAAGTCTGCTGCTGTCACTGGCCGGTGGCGTGGCGGCGCTGTTCTTCGCGCGCTGGACGCTGGCCAGCGTGCACTTGCTGCAAATCCCGGGTCGCATCGTCCTCGGCGACGTTCCGACCAGCATCAACGCTACGACCCTGGCGTTCACGATGGCCGTCGCCTTCGCCTGCTCGCTACTGTTCGGGGTTGGCCCCGCCCTCGCGGGGACCCGGCCGGACCCGGCGCGAATGATCAACGGGTCTGCGCCGCGTCGCGGCAACTGGAACGCACCCGTCACCCTGGCCACTATCCAGGTCGGCCTCACGCTGGCGCTGGTGTTCAGCGGCGGCTTGTTCCTGCGCAGCCTCTCGACGGTCCTCGAGGTCCCGCTCGGGTTCGATCCCACCGACGTTTACGTCGCTAGCGTCGACATCGGTGTAGTCGGGTATGACAACGACTCGGCCGCCACGTTCCGTCGCGAGGCGCTTGCCGGGCTCGAGAGCCTCCCGACGATCGAGCGCGCCGCGTGGGGCGTGTTCGTACCCGTGCAGGGCGGTATGCGAATGGAGTCGTTTCGCGTGGTCGGGCACGAACTTCAAGAAGAGGAACCCGGCGACGTGGCTTTGAATTACGTGTCCGACGGATTCTTCGAAGCGCTCCGGGTGCCGCTCCTTGCCGGGCGTGCCTTCGCTGCCACCGATCGCGAAGGAACCGCGCCCGTCACCATTGTGAACGAGGCACTCGCCGACATCTTCTTCCCCTCCGGGGACACCGTCGGGGCGCGTCTGATCATGCCCGGGCCCGCGGGCATCCTCGAGATGGAAATCATCGGCGTCGCGGGTAACACCAAGCGCCGCGACCTGCGCGAGGAGTCCTCGCCCTACCTGTACCTGCCCCTCGCTCAGTGGAACTGGCTGGTAGGAACCGACCGCATGAAGATCGCCGTACGCGCGACACCGGGTGCCGCCGACACGATCGATTCGATGCGCCAGCGCCTGGCCCAGATCGATCCGGCGCTACCCATTACCGAATTGCGAACGCTCGATGACCAGCTCTTCGATCAGGCCATGCCGCAACGCGTCGGCGCCACGCTCCTCGGGATGTTCGGCGCCCTGGCGCTGGTGCTCGCAGCGGTTGGCGTCTATGGCGTGGTCGCTGCCGCGATGCTGAGTCGGGTCCGAGAAATCGGCATCCGTCGGGCCGTAGGCGCGAACGATCCGGACGTTCTCCGGCTCGTGCTGCGCCGCGGACTGCTCCCTGTAGTCCTCGGCCTTCCTCTAGGCTGGTTCCTCGCGTTCGCTGTCGCGCGGCTAATCGCTGGCTTCCTGCCCGGTCTGAGTCCGACCGATCCCACGACATTCGTGGCCGCCACCGTGCTCGTGTTCGTCGCATCGGCCGTCGCCTGCCTGCCTCCCGCGCTGCGGGCGGCGCGCCGCGACCCTGTTACCGCCCTCCGATCGGACTGAGATCGACGGCCCAGCGCGACTCATCTGAGCGGCGCCCTGGTTGAAGTCGAACGCGGATCGCGGCAAGTTTCTGGTTTGCCGATGTCCATGTCGACTTTCCGGAGGTCCCCTCATGTCTCGCCTACTGCGCCTGTTCACCTTGCTCCTGACGATCGTCATGGTTGGTTCGACTCCGCTTTCGGGAGCATTCGCTCAGGAAGACGCGGCAGAGACAGAGACGCCGCCACCCGTGGATCCCGAATTGTTCGGGACGATGAACTACCGTTTCATCGGCCCGCTCCGGGGCGGCCGGTCGACGGCGGTGACGGGCATCCCGGGCAAGCCGAAGGAGTACCTGATGGGCTCCACCGGCGGCGGGGTGTGGAAGAGTTCCGATGTGGGCCTGAGCTGGAGCAATATTTCTGACGGACAGTTCGACGTTGCATCGATCGGGGCCATCGCGGTGGCACCCTCCGATCTGAACGTCCTCTACGTCGGCACCGGCTCAGCGTGTATTCGCGGCAACGCCACGACGGGCGACGGCATGTACCGCTCGCTCGACGGCGGGGATACGTGGTCGCACATCGGACTGCCCGACGCCGGCACCGTCGCCCGGGTCGTGGTGCACCCCGACAACCAGGAGCTCGTGTACGCGGCCGTCTTCGGGCATCCCTTCGGACCGAGCGAGGAGCGCGGCGTGTACCGCTCGTCTGATGGCGGCGACAACTGGGAGCAGGTGAAGTTCATCAGCAACGAGGTGGGCGCCGTCGACCTGTCGATGAACCCGGACAACCCGCGCGAGATGTACGCGGCGTTCTGGCGCTTCGAGCGCAAGCCGTGGACCACCTACGACGCCTCCGAAGACGGCGGTATCTACAAGACCAAGGACGGCGGCGACACATGGGAAAAGCTCGGCGGCGGCCTGCCGGAGGGGCTCACTGGCCGCATCGGCGTGAGCGTTTCGCCGGCCGATCCGACGCGCGTGTATGCGTTCGTGTCGGCGCTCGATCCCGACGGCGGCCTCTATCGCTCCGACGACTCGGGCAAGAGCTGGAACAAGATCAACCGCGACCGTAATCTGCGCCAGCGCCACTGGTACTACTCGCACGTACAGGCCGACCCGAACGACCGCGACACTGTGTACGTGCTCAACACGACGGTGTGGAAGTCGATCGATGGCGGCAAGTCCGTCACCCGGATCCGCCCGAACCACGGTGACACCCACGCGCTGTGGATCAACCCCGACGACTCCGACAACATGATCCTCGGCGACGACGGTGGGGGCGAGGTCACGATGAACGGCGGCGCCACGTGGTCGAGCGTGCAGAACCAGCCGACCGCCGAAATCTATCGGGTGGTCGTCGACAACAGCTGGCCGTACCGCGTGTATGGCGCCCAACAGGACAACTCCACGCTGAGCCTGCGCAGCGACGGGCGCGGCGGGCCGCAGGACTGGTACACCGTGGGCGGCTGCGAGAGCGGCCATATCGCGGTCGACCCGCGCAACAACGACATCGTCTACGCGGGCTGCTACATCGGCGAGATCAGTCGTTACGACCACAGCACCGGCGAGCGTCGACCCGTCACGGTGTATCCCGTGCTGGTGGACGGCATGGCGCCACGCGACCTCGAGCACCGGTTCCAGTGGAACGCACCGATTCTGATCTCGCAGCACGACCCCGGCCTGCTCTACCACACCTCCCAGACCGTCAACCGCAGCCGCGACGAGGGCTCCACCTGGGAAGTGATCAGCCCGGACCTCACACGCAACGACAAGGAAAAGCAGGATCTCCCGGGAGGCCCGCTGCAGCACGATCACACCTCGGTGGAGGTCTACGGCACGGTGTTCGCGCTCGCCGAATCGCCGCACGACGCGAACGAACTCTGGGCCGGTAGCGACGACGGCCTGATCCACGTGAGCCGCGACGACGGGGCCACCTGGAACGACGTCACGCCGGGCGACCTGCCCGTGGACGGCACGGTCAACACGATCGATGTGTCGTCGCATCAGCCGGGCAAAGTCACGGTGGCCGTGCACCGCTACCGCATGGACGACTGGACTCCATACATCTTCCAAACCACCGACGGCGGTGCCAGCTGGCAGCGCCTCGCCGACGGCAGCAACGGCATCCCCGACGACCACCCCGTGCGCGTCGTACGTGAGGACCCCGACCGCGAAGGCCTGCTCTATGCCGGCACCGAGTTCGGCATGTTCATCTCGTTCGACAACGGCGCCAACTGGCAGACGTTCCAGCGCAACCTGCCGCTCACGTCGATCACCGAGATGCTCGTGCACGAGCAAGATCTCGTGGTCTCCACCCAGGGTCGCGGTATCTGGATTCTCGACGACCTGACCCCGCTGCACCAGACTGACGACATCGCCGCGGCGGAAACTACGCTCTTGAAGCCACGCGACGCGATCCGCACCCCCGGTGGCGGCGGCTTCCGCGGCCCCAGAGCGCCCTACGGCACGGGCGGCACACGCAACGCAGCCCTGACCTACAGGCTGCCCACGGCCGATGGCGAGGAAGGCGGTGACGACAGCGCTTCGGACGATGCCGAGGCTGCTGAAGACGCTGACGTTGTTACCAGCCTCGAGGTACTCGACAGCGCTGGCAATGTGGTTCGCAGATGGAGCACGGACGGCGAGAACAGCTACGACAAGCTGCCCACCAAGAAGGGCCTCAACCGGATGATGTGGGATCTGCGACATACGCGCCCGGACATTCTCAGCGACGGCAACATCTACCTCGGCTACGCCGGCGGACAGGCGGCTGTTCCGGGTGAGTACACGGTCCGGCTGACGGTGGGTGAGACCGTGCACGAGCAGGCGCTCACGGTCCACGCCGACCCGCGCCGCGATGACGTCACGGTGGCCGACCTACAGGCCAACTACGACATGTCGGTTGAGCTCGCCGGGATGCTGGCCCGAGCCCACGACACGATTGGCCGACTGCGCACTGTGCGTGAGCAGGCCAAGGGTGTCGCCAAACGCGCCGAAGAAGCTGAGCTCGACGGCGCCGATGGCCTCACCGAGATGGCCGAGACCCTAGCCGAGAAGCTCACCGCCATCGAGGACGTGCTGATCCAGACCAAGGCCGAATCAGGGCAGGATCCGATCAACTTCCCGCCGATGCTCGATACTCAGATCGGCTATCTGTATCGCTACGTGGCCGGCAACTACGGCGCCCCGAGCGCAGCGGCGGAAGCTCGCATCGCGGACCTCCGCGTGCAGCTACAGGAACAGGAGGAAGCCCTGGCAGCGGTCCTCGCTGCTGATGTCGCGCCGTTCAACGAGGCCGTCGACGCGGCTGGCGCCGGCGGTATCGTGCTGGTAAAGAAACAGTAGCAAGTAGGAGGCTAGATGGTGATGCGAACGGTCGTGGGCGCGGCGCTTGCCGGTGGGATCGCCCTGGTATCGGGCTTTGCCAAGCCGGCCCAGGACCCGCCCAATATCGTTCTGCTGTTCACCGACGACGCCGGTTATGCCGACTTCGGCTTCCAGGGAGGCTCGGATCACGCGACGCCGCACATCGATTCGCTCGCGGCGCAGGGTGTTCGCTTCAACCAGGCGTACGTGACGGCTTCGGTCTGCAGCCCTTCGCGCGCCGGTCTGCTGACGGGCCGGTATCAGCAGCGCTTCGGACACGAGTACAACCTGCCTGGGCAGGATGACCCCGAGTTACCGGGATCACGACGCGGTCTACCGCTCGACCAGACAACGATTGCCGACGTGATGCGCCGCGCCGGTTACGCCACCGGCATCGTCGGCAAGTGGCACCTCGGGCGGCACCCGCGGTTCCGGCCTCTGCAGCGCGGCTTCGACGAGTTCTTCGGCATGGTTCGCGGGGGCAGCCCGTACCTCGCCGGGACCGCCACCGGCATCTTCGAGGGTGAAGACCCGGTCGCCGCGGATTCGCTCCCCTACCTGACCGACGCCTTCGGTGATCGTGCGGTGCAATTCATCGAACAGCACCGCGACGAAGCGTTCTTCCTCTTCGTCTCGTTCAACGCCCCGCACACGCCGATGGAGCCACGACCCGGCGAGTTCGCTCAAGTGCGAGGATCGTTCGAGAGCGACGAGCGCGCGGCCAACGTGGCGATGACCCGTACGGTCGACGACAACGTCGGCAAGGTCCTCGCCGCACTCGACGAACACGGGTTGACCGAGAACACGCTGGTCATCTTCACCAACGACAACGGTGGGGCGATGCCCTACAACGGCTCGCTCAACGCACCGCTCCGCGGCACCAAGGGGACGGTCCTGGAAGGCGGCAATCGTGTCCCCATGAGCATCCGCTGGCCTGCCCGGCTGGAGGCGGGCAGCGCCTACGAGAATCCCGTGAGCACGCTCGACTTCCTGCCCACGTTCGCGGCCGCGGCCGACGCCGACACGACCGGCCTCGACCTCGATGGCGTCGACCTATTGCCCTACCTCAGCGGCGACCGTGGCGAACGGCCACACGACGATCTCTACTGGAAGCTCAACTGGGGCGCCGCGATTCGCAGCGGCGACTGGAAGCTCGTGCGCACGCCGGCCGATGAAGTCTGGCTCTTCGACCTCGGCTCCGATCCGGGCGAACGCGACGATCTCAACCCCTCCGAGCCAGCGCGCGTGGCCGATCTGCGCGCCCGTCTGGCGCAGTGGGAAGCATCGTTGCCGCCCCCGATCTGGACCTCCGCCGCCATGTGGCGCGCGCACAGCCTGCTGCGCTACGACCAAACCACCGTCGACAGCTACCGCCGCCGCTGATTGGGATCGCCTGCGGCCTCGCGCGCGGGCCTTGCCTGCGCCCTACGATACGCGACTACCAGATGGTACGCACCGGATACTGCGCGATCTGACGGTCCGGGGTCACGATCGCGAGACCATGCACGACGGCCTGGCAGATCAGCATCCGATCGAAGGGATCGCGATGGATATCGGGGAGACGGCTCAAGTACAGCGTCGACTCCTCATCGAGCGCCAGCGGTTCGATACCGTGCTGTTCGCGAACGCCTGGCAGGAAGCGCTCGGGCACGTCCGGAAGATCCAGCCGGCCCAGTCTGCGCTTGAGCGTGATCTCCCACGCGGACACGGAACTCAGGAGCACGTCGTTCGCTGGGTCGCATATCTGATCGCGGATCTCTTCGGAGATCTCGCTCGCTCCCGTGACCGTCCAGATGAACGAACAGGTGTCGAGCAGCAGTTTCATTCCTTACCCTCGAACGCATCGAGAATGTCGTCCGGCAGAGGCTCGAAGAACGCCTCCGTGAGCTCGAACTTTCCCTTCGCGAGTCCGAAGGGCCGCGGCTCTGTGCGGCGAGGGATGCCGCGGATCTCGGCGATCGGGACGTTGCGGCGGCAGAGCAGGATGACCTCGCCTTGCTCGACCATCGTCAGGTAGCGCGACAGGTGTGTCTTCGCTTCGTGCACGTTCAATCGAATCATGATTCGATTGTGAACTAACTTTTGACTCAAGTCGAACCTCGAGACAAGCGAATGTGTCGGTTCATCTCAGTTAGACGGCCCGCATGAGTCGACTTCGGACCCTCCTCGGCGGAGCCGCATGTCCTCTCAGAGAGAGCTAGTCCGGAACCACTGCGAAGAGGCGAACCTGGCCGCCGGAACCGTCTTTGATCTTGATCGGCGCGACGATCAGATAGGCCCCGATGGCGGGGATCTGGTGCAGGTTCGCGACGTTCTCGAGGTGGTACTTGCCGTGGCCGTTGACTACGCGGTGCGCACCGAAGCCCGCGACAGCCGCATCGACACTCAACGTATCGATGCCGATCCCACGGATGTTGCGTCCCTCGACCAGTAGGCGCCCGGCCCCCTCCGAGAACCCCGGAAAGTGCATACGCCCCTCATCGTCCTGGTTCTTGTAGGCGTCAAAATCGTCCCACTTGAGACTCCAGCCGGTGTACATGAGCACCACTGCGCCCTGCGGCAAGGTTCCGTGCGTGGCTTCCCAGGTCTGGATGTCTTCCACGCTCAACTGATAGTCCGGATCCGCCGCGCACTGGGCCGAGGCGTCGATCAGAGCGATAGGGCCGAACAGGTCCTGCGCCGTAAGGTCGTCGACGTCGGGCTGGCCGTCGACCGAATGAATCGGCGCGTCGATGTGGGTGCCGTGATGCTCGGGGGTGGAATAGGCACCCATCGAGACGGCGCCGGAGTCGTGCGCCGAGCGCACCTCGTAGGAAAACGGGTTGCCGGAATCGCTCGGCCAGTGGGGGCCTTCGGGGCTGAGCGCGTGCGTCAGGTCGATCACCGGCAAGGTGCCGTCGAACAGCTGCTGGAGGCGATCCGCCCCTGCCGCGTGATCGGTTGGCGGGGCCGCGTCATCTTGCGGGGCCGTGTTGCACCCGGACGCGAGGACGAGAACCGCAACCGTGATCAGCTGCAGCAGGCGGGCGGCATCGGGAATGGGGACGGCGCGCGTCGGTGGCGTTGACGAAGTCATCACAGGGGCTCCTTTTCCGCTCACCCCGGCTGGGGCGAGCTGATCTCGATCAGCGGCACAGGTGTCGAAACTGTCTTGTTCCGTTCCGGGTGCGCTGCTACGTTACACGCACTCATCGAGACCGGCTGAGGGAAAGGCCCTTTGACGTCGGGGCAACCTACAAGCAGCTACCTGGCTGTGCGCAAGGTGCCAACTCCTACGGAGGGCTTCGGCTCTCCGACAGATGAGGGTGTCAGACGCGCACTCGCTGGTAACAGCACCGCGCGCCTCGACTCTCCAGGAGTTGGTACCTGACCAACTCGCAACAAGGAGAGAACGAGATGACACTGCAACAGGCTCCAGCCTCCACCCCGAACGACGGCTCTGCTGACGCTTTTTGTGCGAGCGGCTCATCGCCGACCCGCGCTGAGTCGCTGCCCGAAGCCCGGCGCGGCAGCGTTGAACTCCGCTCCACCCACCTCACAAACCCCGCCGGCAAAGCGCCACACGTCGCCTACGAAATCGCTGGCAATCCCACTGGAAGACTCGTTGTCGTCCTCGGCGGCATCTCCGCCAATCGACACGTCGTGGCCAACCGCGCCGATGAAACTGCCGGGTGGTGGCAGCAGATCGTCGGCCCCGGCCAGACCATCGACACGAACACGTGTCGGGTCCTCGCCCTCGACTACATCGGGGGTCCCACCGTACCGATAGCACCCGGGCAGTCGGTTTCCACGCACGATCAGGCTGCCGCGCTGCTGTGCGTTCTCGATCATCTGAATCTTGGTCGTGTCGACGATTTCGTCGGCTCCTCGTATGGCGGCATGGTCGCACTGGCTTTCGCCGAGCGCCACGCTGACCGCGTGGACCACCTGATCCTCGTCGGCGCCGCCCATCGTTCCCACCCGATGGCCACGGCGTGGCGCGCGCTGCAGCGCAACATCGTTCGGCTCGGTGTGGAAGGCGACGACGCTAAGCGCGGCCTGCAGCTGGCGCGCGGACTGGCGATGACCACGTACCGGAGCGCGGCGGAGTTCGACGAGCGCTTCGCTACTCGCAACGGTCCGGCGTTCCCGGTCGAGTCTTATCTCGATGCCCGCGGCAGTACCTTTGCCGACACGTTCCCTCCTGACGCTTTCGCTACGCTCTCCGAGTCGATCGATCGCCACGGCGTGGATCCGGCGAGCGTTGCGGTGCCGACCGGTCTGATCGCCGTCGACTCCGACGCCCTGGTACCACCTTGGCTCGTGGAGGAACTGCGCGACGGTCTCGGCGGGCCGGTACGACTGCGGCACGTCGAGTCGAAGGTCGGACACGATGCCTTCCTGGCCGACCACGAACCGATCGGGCGCGCCATCACCGAGTTTCTCTCCGCCCCGAACGACGGCCCGACCTCGTCGCCGGTAACCCGAACCGTGCGCGCCGCGGTCGGAACCGACCAGGAGCACGGCGCAGTCATGCCGCCGTTGTACCTGTCGTCGAACTACACCTTCGCCGGCCTTGGCGTGAAGCGACAACACGACTACAGCCGCACATCCAACCCGACGCGTGGCCATCTCGCCGACGCGATCGCCGATCTCGAAGGGGCCGCCGGTGCGGCGGTGACCTCATCGGGAATGTCGGCGGTGGCGCTGGTATTGCAGCTGCTCGAGCCCGATGACCTGGTGGTGATGACCCACGACTGCTACGGCGGCACACACCGGCTGGCGTCACGTCTGGCGAAACGCGGCGCCTTCAGGCTCGCGTACGCCGACCTCACCGACGAGGCTGGCGTCACGGCCGCCGCGGCCCAGAACCCGCGTATGATCTGGGTCGAGACGCCGAGCAATCCACTGCTGCGGATCACCGACCTTGCGGCCGTCGCTCGCGCCTCGCGGGCCTGCGGAGCGCTCCTCGCTGTGGACAACACGTTTCTGTCACCTGCCCTCCAACGTCCAATCGAGCACGGCGCCGATCTCGTCGTGCATTCGACGACGAAGTTCATCAACGGTCACAGCGACGTCGTGGGTGGAGCGGTCGCCGCGGCGACGCCGGCTCTCCTCGAGGAGGTCGCGTGGTGGGCCAATGCGCTCGGTCTGTGCGGTAGTCCGTTCGACAGTTATCTGACCCTGCGGGGGCTGCGAACTCTGGACGCTCGCGTTCGGATTCACCAGGACAATGCCAGGGCTATCGCCGATGCCTTGGCCGGCCACCCGGCCGTGGAAGCTGTCTTCTATCCTGGCCTCGCCGACCACCCCGGCTACACGACGGCGTGCCGCCAGCAGGAAGGGCCGGGAAGCTTGCTGAGCTTCGAGCTGGCCGGCGGGCAGGCGGCTGTGGCGGCCTTCGTGGACGGTCTGCGGCACTTCGCCCTCGCCGAGTCGCTCGGCGGCGTAGAGAGCCTGATTGCGCAGCCAACCACAATGACCCACGCGGCGATGGATCCGGCAGCCCGGGCAGCGGCGGGAATCCACGACAGCCTGCTCCGCTTGTCGGTCGGTATTGAAGATCCCGCCGATCTGCTGACCGACATCCAGCGCGGTCTCGACCGTGCGGGACGCGTCCGATGAACGCCCCGAACAACGGTCGCGCGGCTCTTGTCGTTCTGAAGTTCGGAAGTTCCGTGCTCGAGGGAGCAGCGGGCTTCCGCCGCGCCGTCGAGCAGATCCACGCCGAACTGGCGAGCGGTAGCAAGGTCTGCGCGGTGGTCTCGGCAACACCGGGGACAACGAACGACCTGTGGCGTTCGGCGCACGAACTCGCCCTCGACCCGCAGCCGGGTCTCCTCGGGGCCTTGATGGCGACAGGCGAACACGCCTCGGTTGGGCTACTCAGCATCGCGCTCGTCGCGAGAGGCGCGGTGGTAACTCCGCTAACGGCGGCCGAACTCGATCTGCGCACCGCGGGGCCGTCGCTCGACGCCCACCCGGTGGCCCTCGATTCCGGTGCGTTGCGAGCGGCGTTCGAGACGGCAGACGTCATCGTCGTTCCCGGCTTCGTTGGGCGCGATGCAACCGGCTCGACGAGTCTTCTCGGCCGCGGCGGCTCCGACCTCACCGCGCTGTTCATCAGCCGCGAGCTCGGCGCCGACTGCTGCCTGGTGAAGGACGTTGACGGACTCTACGACGGCGATCCGAACTGCCCGCGCAACCCGGCGCAACGGCGTTACGTGCGGGCGTGCTGGGACGAACTCGCCCGGGTGGGCGACGTCGTGGTGCAACCGAAGGCTGTGCGCTTCGCGCGGCAACATGCCATCCGGTTTCGCATCGCGGCAGTAGGCAGGCGAGGCACCGAGATCGGGCCTGGCCCCAACGTGCTCGAGCGGGTGGCGTCATGAGGGCACCCGGCGCAACCAGGTCGAGCCAGACCCAGGGCGCCGACTCGATGGCGCGCACGCCTGGACAACCCGAGAGCGCCGGAGTGGCGCTGCTGGGGGCCACTGGTGTTGTCGGCCAGAACATCGTTCGCCTGCTACGCGACCACCCGTTTCTCCGGCTCGACGAGGTAGTGGCCTCCCGGGCGTCGGCCGGGCAAGCGTACGGCGATGCTGTCGGGAGCGGGGCCGGCGATCCTGCGGCATCGTTGCGGCTCAAGGTTCCCGGCGACCGCCTGGCCTCACCCATTGTTCTCTCAGCGCTGCCCGGAGGCGTGGCGCTGGAACTCGAGCCCGAATACGCGCGACGCGGGCACCTCGTGTGCTCGAACGCCTCGGCCTTCCGCGACGATCCGCGCGTGCCGTTGCTGGTGCCCGAGATCAACGCCCAGGCGCTGTCACTGCTCGACGCCCAGGAGTGGTCTGGCGGTCTGGTCGCGAACCCGAACTGCGTCGTCTCGGGACTCAGTCTGGCCCTGGCGCCGCTGCACGCTCGGCACGGAATCGAGGCGGTCACCATCGTCACGATGCAGGCGCTTTCCGGCGCCGGGCGGCGCGGACTGAGCGCGTGGGAAACGAACGCCAACGTGATTCCGAACATCGCCGGCGAGGCCGAGAAGATCCCGGTGGAGATCCGCAAGATCCTCGGCGCGGACTTTCCCGTGTCGGTACAGGTGAACCGCGTACCCGTACTCGACGGCCACCTGGCTTCGGTGTTCGTGAAACTGCAGGACGGCGCCAAGCTGGAAACGACCAAGGCAACCCTGCGCGAGTTCGAGTCCCCCGAGCACGTCGTTTGCCTGCCGACCGCACCCAGCGCTCCGCTCCGATTGCTCGATGCTCCCGATCGTCCGCAGCCACGGATCGATCTCGAAGCTGGTGCAGGAATGTCGGTAAGCGTTGGGAGCTTCGCTGCCGACCCCGTCTACGACGCCTGCTTCACCGTGTTGGTGCACAACCTGGTGCGCGGCGCCGCCGGTGCCTGCGTGCTGAACGCGGAGCTCGCCGTCGCCGCCGACGGGTGCAGGAGACCTCGGACCTGCGTGGTGAGCTTGGCCTGACCCCCGAATACGGGTCCAGATGTAGTCTCGCGATCTGGATCGCAACCGGCCCAGCCCGGCGTCTTTCGACCGAGATAGGGGCCTTGGAGGACTGCGACTTCCTCTTGACTATCGGCCTTGAGGGTCTCGATAACGCGCGCATCCACCCAGTAGATGTCCACATTCTCACCATCGTCATCTATGCCTCTGTTGAAGAGAATGTACTTGCCGTCAGGGGTGACGCTCGCATAGGCATCCCATCTATCGGAATTGACATTGTCACCCATGTTGATGGCAGGGCCCCATGAGCCATCATCTTGTCGGAAACTGATGTAAAGATCGGAGTCTCCGTATCCGCCTTCGCGCTCGCTATCCCAGATCAGATAGCTCTCGTCTGGCGCGATGAAGGGGTGGGCTGTCAATTTGCCTGCGTTGACCGCCGAGCCCATCACCTCTGGGGTCTGGCGTTCGCCGTTTTCGAGCGTTGATATGAGGATTCCGTCGTCGCTTCTATAGTCGTCAAAGACATAGGTGCCCCTCGCGGATGCCGACAGGCGCATGATACCCATGTCTTCCCGGTCAAACATGGGACCGAGGCTCTTGCGTTCTGACCATCCGTCGCCCACGCGGTCCTTATAACCTTCCGCCATATGCATGCGGTTGCCGTCGGGCGAAAACACAACTTCACCGCGCCGCGTGAATTCCGTGTATTTCTTCCAGACGTTGTCCTGCTGGCGGAAGCCGATAACTGTGGGGCGGGTGCGGTCCGCATCCGTGGTGAAGTAAAACTCCGTCATGCCAGGAGCGAACACGCCCTCAAGCTCCCACCCTTCTTTGGAGATGATGCCCGGTGCGAACGGTTCCGCCACCATGCCCGGTGGCTCTTGCCCCATATAGGGACCTACGAGGGCTGGAAACTCCTCTTGAAGAGAGTTGTTGCCACTCATGAACAGACCATGAAGCAGCAGGCCTGCGAACGTATAGATACGCGTCATAGTTTCTTATCTCTTCTCAGGTCATGAGTAGGTAGAGTGTTGCCACAGATGCGGTATGCCACTCCACCCGTGCTTAGGGATGCGGATGGCACTGGAGTTACTTCACTTTGATGGACACCTGAACGCTTGGAGTTTGGGTACTCGTAGCAGTCGTGAGGTGGGAACTCGTGGGAAACGCGGAGCGTATTGCACAGTTTCCACGGCGAGCGGCCCCTGCAAGAAAAGTGGCCACTGATCGATCCTTGGTTTGAACCAGAAAAACTCCTGCCAAGGAGAACAGCCAGTGGCCGATACCAAGATGCCCGCCGAGCAGTGGGTTAGCAAGGGGCTCGTGGTGAGGAGGCGCTGTGCCGGCTGGGCGGCAGTCCAGTCCACCGCCGCGGGCGCTGGCGCCCGCTGTTCGTTGACGGACACGACCTTCGCTGATTCCACCGAACCTTTCGGTGGACAGGTACGTTAGTGACATAGACAGCAACGCTGACCGTGGGGACACGCCTCGCGGCAGCCAAACAAGGAAGCCGAGCGTGGAGCTCGACACTCTGGTAGCGCAGTGCAAGGCAGGCGACGAGATCGCCTGGGAGGCACTGGTGCGCCGTATCCAGGGTCGTGTGTTCGGCCTGTGCTTCCACTATTTGCGCGACCGCGAAGAGGCTAGAGAAGTGGCTCAGGAAACGTTCATCCGCATCTATCGAGGCATGAAGAGCTTCGACGGCAGCGGCAGCTTCCTGGCCTGGTCCGTGCGTATCGCACGCAACTGCTGCTTCGACCGGTTGCGCAAGCAGAAGACGCTCGCCACTCACGGTGCGGCCACGATCGACGATCCCGACTACGGACGCGAACTGGTCGAGAAGCGCGAGGGCTTCGTGGACACCCAGGTGCGCAACCAGCTCCTGCGCAAGGCGCTCGACGGCATGAGCGCAATCAACCGCGAGATGATCCTGCTCAAAGACATTCAGGGGCTGAAGCAACGCGAAATCGCGGACCTGCTCTCTATTCCGCTCGGCACCGTGAAGGCGCGCTCGAATCGCGCTCGCACCGAGCTGGCCGAGCGCGTGCTCGACCTCGACCCCTCCTACGGAGCCTGAGCGATGGAATGCACGCGCTTCGAGGAGTTGCTGTTCGAGCGGCTCGAGGGGTCGCTCGATGAGGCGCGCAGCGAAGAACTCACCGCCCACGCGACCGCGTGCGATCGCTGCGGCGATCTCGAGAACCTGCTCACAAGCCCAGCACAGGCCGGCACCGGCGGCGCGGTGGTCCCTGACGATCTGGCGGAGTCGGTCCTGGCGCTCACCAGCGCACGCGAGCCGCTGCAGCGCGCGCTGCGACAACTAGATCTCGACTTGCCCGCGATGGCGAGCATGGTTCCGGACGACGACTTCGTAGCCGACGTGATGGCCGCGACGACGGTGGCGGACAAACAGCGCTTCTGGTACCGCGCCCGCGAGTTCTGGCACGGCCTGGCCCAGCGGCCGCGTTTCGCACTAGAGGGCGCCTACCTGGGAGCTGTCACCGTTGTCCTGCTCGTCGGCATGCCGTGGTCACCGTTCGCCGACATGCGCGAACAGGTGCTCACTGAACTGCGCGGCCAGGACAGCATCGTCCGCACCACCCTCGCCGAGGGCACCTCACGGATCGGCCGGATCAGCACCGTCACCTGGTCGCG
Organism: Acidobacteriota bacterium; assembly: GCA_029263295.1. Lineage (GTDB taxonomy): Bacteria > Acidobacteriota > UBA890 > UBA890 > WLXD01 > WLXD01. The sequence goes on from JAJCXT010000108.1 coordinate 48,950, forward strand.
CGCCAGCGAAATCATGAGCGGCGAGGTTGAGCTTCCGGAACTGGCTCTACACCCGACGATCGCCCGCCCGCTGGCCGCCTGGCGCGACCGCGTGGCCGGCTGGTTCGCCGCCGTCTGGACCAGTGTTTTCAAGCCCACTTTCGACTGGATCGTCGGTCCCTGGACCACCAACGCCGGCGACCTGAGCTCCGACGCTCCAGCACCGCCTGAACTCTCGGACGAAGACAACAATGAACACCCCACTAGACGATCTGCCTGAGGAGAACACCATGAACCACACCGATGAGCACCCAGCAGCGCCAGAGCCGCAGGTCGCGCCTCCCGCAGACCCGCCGCAGGCGGCCGGGCCGGTCACTACGGCCGGCGCAGCCGGAGCGAGTTGGCCCCATGGGCGCCAGCCGTTTGACCCGCGCGACAAATCGCCCCGCCTGGCGGCCCTTCTGTCGGTAATCCCGGGACTCGGGCAAATCTACATCGGCTACTACCAGCGCGGCTTCATGTTCGCAGCAACGATGCTCCTGCTTGGAATGGCTGCGGGCACCGCGCCCAACAACATCGGGCCCGTGTTTGGCTTCTCGATGTTCTTCGTCTGGCTGTTCAATGTGGTCGACTCCGGCCGCATGGCGGCGCTCTACAACCACGCGATGGCCGGCAGCGACAAGGTGGAGTTCCCCGAGAACTTCGAGATGCCGGGGCTTGGCGGCACCATCGCCGGCGGCACGCTCCTGTTGCTGTTCGGGCTCATCGCCCTCTCGAACACCGCGCTCGGGTTCCGTCTCGACTGGCTCGAGATCTGGTGGCCACTGTTCCCGACCCTGATGGGCGCCTATCTGTTGGCGCGCGGCATCATGGACCGTATGGAGTGAGCACCGCGAAGGCGGCGGCTAGGAGCCGTCGTATAGACGGCCTACTACGGGGCGGCCTGGGAAGACGTCTTCCACAGTCGCCCCGTCGCGTACTACCAGGACACCGTTCACCAGGACGTACTGCACTCCCTCGGACTTCGACAGGTCTTTCTCGAAGGTAGCCCTGTCGATTACGCGGCCCGGATCGAACACCGTGATGTCCGCGTCGGCGCCGGCCTGGATGCGGCCCTTCCGCGCCATGCCAGGGGCGAAACGCTCGAGGCGCTGCGCGGGCATGAAGCTCATGCGAGAGACGGCCTCCATCAAGGGCAACATCTCTTCCTCGCGCGCGTACTTGCCAAGTACCCGGGTGAAGGTGCCGGCGCTGCGCGGATGCGCGCCTGGTGCGTAGGGCATGCCATCCGAGGCGATCATCACCCAGGGCGTCTTCATCCACTGCTCGATCCACTCGTCCTTCATCATGTGGATGATGACCGTGCCGCCCTTCTCGCGGTGCAGGTTGAAGGTCTCTTCAGTCAGGCGCTCGCCGGTCTCCTGGAGTTGGATGTCCCCGTAGCTGATCCGCAGCCTTTCCTGCCAGCCCGGGTCGAAGATCGCGGACGCGATTCCGGTCGAGGCCGCAGTGTAGGGGTACGCCTCGCCAGTCACGTCGACACCCTGCGCCTGGGCCCCGGCGATGAGATCGAGCACGGTGCCGATGTTCCAAAGGCTCATGCTGTTGATGTGGACTATGTGCAGGGGAGCGCCCGTCGCCGCGGAGTTCGCAATGACCTCCTGAAAGGCAGAGATCCCCATGCCGCGCACGTGGGTGTAGATCGGCATGTACCACTCGGCGGCCATCTCGAAGACGCGGAAGATCTCGTCGTACGAGGCCCCGGGGTAGTACTGGTGCGGCACGCCAAGACCTAGGCCTCCTGCCTCCAGATTCTGCAGGAGCAGAGCCTTCATCTGCCCGTATCGTGCCGGATCGACCGGTTCATACCCGGCTGTGCTCAATAACGAGAACAGTGCGTCCAGTTCATCGCCTTCGCCGATATTGCCACTGCCGAGTTGGGTCAACGCGTCGGCGTACTCAGGCATGGCGCCGATGCGCAACTGACCGTGCGCAACCGAGGCCCCGAAGTTCAGGAGCGACGTACCCGTGCGACCCTCCAGGAAGGCGGGCAGGTCGCCGACACCTCCTTCGAGCTCGAGAGCGGTGGTCACCCCATCGTGCGCCTGAAAGACGTTGGCCTCATAGGTCTGGCCGTGTGCGTGCATGTCGATGAAACCGGGCGCCACGATCAGCCCTGAGACATCGATAGTCTCGGTGCCCACGAGCGACTCTTCGGTGACGATCACGATGCGATCGCCGCGAATGCCCACGTTGCGCACGTCGTTGAGGCCGGATTCGGGGTCCATCACGGTGCCGCCGACCAGCACAACGTCGTACGTCTCCTGCGCGCTCGCGGGAGACCCGCCGGTGAACAGGGCCGTCGCAGCCAGCGACAGCAGGACGGTGGCCAGGAGACAACGTCGGGGCATCGTGGGGACTCCTTCTGAGGGCTGGCGGAGTGGTCCCGAGACCATAGCAGTCTTCAATGGTCCGTCCGTCAGCCCACGAGGCACTCCCGACCGAGGCTCATCCGAACCCTTGACCATCGCCCCTTCATATCACTCCGCCCGCAGCGCCTCGACCGGATCGACTCGCTGGGCGCGGCGTCCAGGGAGGACACAGGCGACCACTGCGATCGCTGCCAGCAGAACAGCTACCGCTGCGTAGGTGAGCGGGTCACGCACTGCCACCCCGAACACGAAGCCGCTGAGGACACCGGCGCCGGCGAGGGTTATCGAAAGCCCCGCCGTCACGCCGAGCAGTACCGGCATCATGCCGCGGACCATGACGGTGCGCATGATGTCGGCGCCGCGCGCCCCGAGCGAGACGCGGACTCCGATTTCTCGTGTTCTGCCGGCGGTCGCGTAGGCGACCACGCTGTACACGCCGAATGCGGCGAGAAGCGTGGCGATCAGAGCGAAGGCCCCAAACAATCCGCTCACGCGCCTTTCGCCACCCCCGCTGCCGCCACCGACGGCTTCCATCGTCGTGACGGTATGGAACGGCAAGGCGCTGTCGAGACCACGCACAGCGACGCCGACGGCGCTGATCACGTCGTCGGTCGGTAGTTCGCTTCGCACCAGAAGGAACCCGCTCGCGCTTCCGTTCTGCGCCATGGAACCGTAGATGCTGGGCTCCTCCTCCGAAGTCAGACTCGACCGTCGAACATTGCCAGCGACGCCAACGACCGTGTACCAGTAGCGACAGTCCTCGGCGACTCGATCGAAACAGAGTCTCTCGCCTACCGGGCTGCGATCGGGGAAGTACAGATCGGCCAGCGCCCGGTTGACGATCGCAACTGGCTCCCCGTCGAGTTCCGCGCGTTCGAAGTCACGACCCTCTCGAATCGGCACGCGCATGGTGGCGAACAGTTCACGCGAGATCTCATCATGTCTCACGCCGACGCCGAACTCGTCGGGCGCCCAGCTTTCGGCACGAAAGTCGCTGCTCCAGCGTTGGTTGACGAATGGCAGGCGAGTGCTCATGCCGGCGCCGTCGATTCCTGGCAACTGCCGCAGCGAGGTCAGAAGTTCGTCAAAAAACGCTGCGCGCGACTCGCCGTCGACGTAGCCTGTGCGAGGCAACGAAAGGCCGAACACGGTTGTATCGTCGACTTCGAAGCCCGGCTCGACGTGCGCGATCTCATCGAGTGTGCGGACCATCAGAGTCGCTGCAATCGCTACCGGGAGCACCAGCGCGACCTCTGCCGCGACCAACAGAGCAGCGACGCGACGCGTGGAGCTACCGGCGGTCCCGCGCGTGGCGCCGCCAAGGTCAACGCCAGGCTCGCTACTCGTCGCTCTTAGTGCAGGCGCAAGGCCGAAGGCGATCCCGGTAACCAGGGCAGCGGCGAGGGCGAAGCCCAGCACGCGCCAGTCGAGCCCCACTCCCTGCATCCTCGGAAAGTCGGCGGGCAGGAGCCCGACGACGGCGCGCACACCAACCAGCGCGAGCGCGAGACCCGCCGCGCCACCTGCCGCGGCTAGCACCAGGCTCTCGATCAACGACTGGCGAATGAGCCTCAACCGCTGCGCGCCCAGGGCGCCCCGCAGCGCCATCTCCGCGCGCCGGTCTGTTGCTCGTGCCAGCTGCATACTCGCGACGTTGGCGCACGCGATGAGCAGCACGAAGCCCACCGCAAGGAACAGCATGCCGAGCGGCGTTCGGGTGTCGCCCACTATCCAGTCGTGCAGCGGGATCGCACCGTTGCCCATCGCCATGTTGGTGTCCGGGTACTCCCCCTGCAGCTGCGTGGCGATGGTAGCGAGTTCGCTTACCGCCGCCTGACGACTGGTCCCCTCGCTCAGTCGTGCGATCGCGCGCATCCCGTGCGCTCGGCGAAAGAAGGTCGCTGTTCGATTGGCCGGGTCCCATCCCAGGGGAGCCCAGGCGTCGACCGCGGCAAACGGGAACTGCATCTCCGGAGCCGCGACCCCGACAACCGTGTACGGCTCCGCGTCGAGTGCTAGCGTGCGCCCGATGATCGCTTCGTCACCGCCTTGCTGTAACCAGTAGGCGTGGCTGAGCACGATCTTGCGTTCCTCGCCGGCCCACTCGTCACCGGCGTCGAAGCCGGTGCCCAGAATCAGTCCACTCCCGAGAACCCGAAAGAAGTTGCCGGTCACTTCGTTGACGTTCACTACCGTGGGTTCGCCCGCCACGAGGGTCGTGCGTTCGACCAGCCAGTCGTTGTGCGCCGCGATGTCGGTGAATGTCTCCGCGCGATCGCGCCAATCGAGATAGTTGGCCGCTGCCACCTGGGCGCGATCCCAGCCGCGCTCCGGGTTGGTCTCGAAGAGCGCCATGAGCCGATCCGGCTCGTGGAACGGCAGCGGCTTGAGCAGCACCGCGTCGATGACTGAGAACATCGCGGCGGTTGCGCCGATACCCACGGCCAAGACGATGATGGCCGCGAAGGCGAAGCCTGGAGCCGAACGCAGCGTGCGCACGGCGAACCGCAAGTCCTGAAGGATCGATTCCATGGCAGTAAGCAGCCTGTCGTAGGGAGATTCGGGCGCGGGTGGTTGGAACATCGAAGGCACCGGCTGGCCACCGCGACGAGCGCGGAAGCCGGAGACGGCCGCGTCTGTTATTTCGGACCAGCAAAGGCGTACAACAGCACTCAGCCCGTGTGCCCGCGCGGCGGATAGTCGAATGTGGAAGACATCCTGGATTTCGTGGAGGTACTCGCGGCGCAACGAAGCCGGGTAGGCGAATAGCAGCAGCCTGTGCATGGCCCGGACCATCTCAGTCGTGTCCGCCCGAGGCGGCCTCGGGGGCCACGTCGCTAGGAAGCAGCAACTTGAGTCGGGCGTCGCTGACGCGCGCGGCGAGGCGCTCTGCCTCTGCCGCCGCCACCTCGCGTCCCAGTCGCGTCAACCCGTAGGTTCTACCTCTGGACGCCTTCGCGCCGTTCTCCTCGGCCGCCGCGAGCAGTCCATTCTTCTGCAGTCGTTGAATGGCCAGGTAAAGCGTGCCGGTGCTCGAGCGCAACGGCTCGCCACTGCGCTCCTCCACTTCCTTGATGATTCCGTAGCCATGCCGGGCCCCGTCGGCGAGGGACAGCAGGATCTCGAACGACAGTGGCGTCAGTGGCAGGAAGTCTGCGGGGACTGCGTGGTTGGCGGAGCTCATGGCGGGACCTTCCGAAGGGAAACAGGTTGAATATCAATATGTTGAAATTCAACCTATTCCAGATCCCTCTACCGCGTCAAGTCCGCAGCAGGAGGCGCAGCGCGGCTCCTCTGCAGACAATCTACAAGAAAATGACCCTTCCCCTTGACAATCTACAAGAACCCGCCACACTCTTGTAGACGATCTAGGGAAGAATGTGCTTTCCTTACTCGACCAACGAATCCCCACTGTCACCATCACGCCACGAGGCACCCATGACCAAGGCCAACGTCGACCTGCTTCAGGGAACCCTGGACATGCTCGTTCTCAAGACTCTGCAGCTCGAGGCCCAGCATGGCTGGGGAATCTCGCAGCGTATCCAGCAGATGTCCAAGGACGTGCTGCAGGTCAACCAAGGCTCGTTGTACCCGGCGCTGCATCGACTGCAGCGGCAAGGGCTCATCGGGGCCGAATGGGGAACGTCGGAGAACAACCGACGCGCGAAGTACTACAGCCTGACCGCCAAGGGTCGAACCCAGCTCACCGCTGAAAGGGCGAACTGGGAGCGCTTGTCCGCGGCGGTCACCGACATCCTGCAAACCGTCTAGAGGCACTGCCGTGAGCACGGGGAGCTGGAAGAACTGGTTGACGCGCCTGCGCGGCGAAGGTCGCCCCGGTGCCGACCGCGAACTCGAGGACGAGGTCGCGTTCCACCTGGAAATGGAAACCAGGAAGTACGTCGAGCAGGGCTACGAACAAGATGAGGCGGAGCGACGCGCGCGCATGGACTTCGGCGCAATCCAGAAACACAAGGAATCGTGCCGTGATGAACGACAGGGAAATCACTTCGACATGTTGATGCAAGACGTCCGCTACGCCCTCCGCACACTGGGCAAAAACTGGGGATTCGCCACTGCGGCGATTCTGACGCTGGCGCTGGGAATCGGCGCCAACACCGCCATTTTCAGCGTCATCTACGGGGTTCTCGTGCGGCCGCTGCCCTACGAGAACGGCTCGCGTCTGGTGCTGCTAAAACCGGAGATCGCTGGCACCGGCGCGGTCCAGACCTCGATTCCGGAGCTATACGATCTGCGCGAGCAGACGTCGACGCTCGACGAACTCGTCGAGTACCACAGCATGTTCTTCGTGCTCCTGGGCCGCGACGAACCGGAGCGTGTTCAGACCGGCGTCGTCTCGGATAACTTCTTCGACACCCTGGGCGTCGCACCACTGCATGGTCGAACGTTCGTCGAAGGTGAGGACGCCCTCGATTCCGACGCAGTGCTCGTCTTGACCTACGACTACTGGCAACGCGCTTTCGGCGGTGACCCCGACGTCGTCGGCCAGGTCTTCGAGATGAACACCCGGCCACACACGGTCGTCGGAATCCTCCCGCAGATTCCGCAGTTTCCCGTCACCGTGGACGTGTACATGCCAACCTCGGCCTGTCCGTTCCGGGCGAACGCCGAGCGCAACATGGCCGGCGACCGCAGTGCTTTTCGCAATCTCTTCGTCTTCGGGCGACTCGCAGAAGACGGCTCGGCAGCGACCGCAAACGCGGAAATATCCAACCTCGCGCAACGCTTCGCGGACGAGTATCCCGATGACTACACCGACGAAGTCGGCTACCGGGCGGGCGTCGTCGACCTCAAAGAGGAACTCACCCGCAACGCCCGGCCTGTGCTTCTCATGCTCGTGGCGACCGCAGGACTCGTGCTCCTGATCGCCTGTGCCAATGTAGCGAACTTGAGCCTCGCCCGCGTGATGAGCCGCGAGTCCGAAGTGGCCGTACGCGCGGCGCTGGGAGCCAGCCGCGCACGCCTCATCCGCCAGTTCCTGACCGAGAGCACGGTTCTCGCGCTGCTCGGAGGAGCCCTGGGCCTGGTATTTGCCTACGCAGGACTCGACATGCTGGTCAACTTCGCGGCGGGCTACACGCCGCGAGCGCCGCAAGTGAACATCGACGGCTGGGTGTTGCTGTTCACCCTTCTCGTGTCCGTAGGCACAGGATTGGTGTTCGGCACCTTCCCCGCGCTACCGGGTACGCGCGACCTGGGAAGCGCGATCAAGGAAGGCGGGCGAACCACGGCTGCTGGCGGCCTGCGTTTGCGCCGGGCGCTGATCGTATTGCAGGTGGCGCTATCGTTCGTCTTGTTGGTCGGCGCGGGGCTAACGCTTCGCAGCCTGTCGGCACTGCAGGCGATCGACCCGGGCTTCGAGACAGAGCAGGTTCTCACCGCCCGAATTTCGATCGACTTCACTGCCTATAATGACGGGGTCGACCGGCACGCCTTCCTCGGAGAGTTAGCGCGAGTAGTGGGGGGTCTGCCGATCGCTCGCAACGCCGCGCTGACCGACCGGCCGCCATATCGGGCCAACAACCCGCGCTTCGGCCAGTTCATCATCGACGGTCGCGCGGTCGAGGAGACGGCAACTCCGCCTCGGTTCCAGCGAACCGTCGTGACATCACAATACTTCGACGCCCTCGACATCCCGGTGTTGGACGGTCGTGCCTTCACGGACAACGACAGCACCGGCGAGGCCGCGGAGGTGGCCATCATCAACGAGAGTCTCGCGCAGGAGTATTGGTCCTCGGAGAACGCGATCGGCTCGCGGATTTCGTTCGATCAAGGCGAGACGTGGATCAGCATCGTCGGCGTCGTCGGCAACACACGAGTGGACGGCCCGGAGACGCCCGTCACGCCGGAATTCTACCGACCCTTCAACCAGGCCGGCATGCCCACCTGGCTGGTGGTGCGCACGGTAGGTGACCCCGACAGCGCCGCGCGGGCAATCAAGGACGCAGCCTACTCGCTGGCTGCCAACCCGATTAGCGACATCCAGTCGTTGGCCACCCTGCGCGACGACGCCGTCGCCTCGCCGCGTCTTACAGCGTCGCTACTAGGCGTGTTCGCACTGCTAGCGCTCGCCGTCACGCTTACGGGGATCGCGGGAGTGATGGCATTCGCCGTGTCGCAGCGAACCCGCGAGATGGGACTTCGGCTGGCACTCGGCGCGCAGCCGCGCGGCCTTCTCAACATGGTGGTGCGGCAGGGCATGGGCCAGGTCGTGGCCGGCTTGGCTCTCGGTGTCGCCGGCGCCTTCGCGTTCGGCCAGATTCTGACCGACTTGTTGTTCGAGGTGAACGCCAGCGATCCGGCTACCTTCGTAGCAGTGATCATCGTGCTCGCGGCGGCGGGCCTGGTCGCGGTGGTGATTCCGGCACGTCGCGCCGTCACCATCGACCCGGCAACAGCCTTGCGCTCAGACTGAGTCGGCTGGCCGGTGGACCGCCCGAGAAAGCCTCATCTGCGGGCCGGACAGCGCCGCGCAGCGATCTTCGTGTGCGTGGCGCTGGCCGCGACGCTCGGCTACGCGCCGCTCAAGGCGGGAGCGGTTGCGGCGCTCCATGTCGGGGCGCGCGCCGGGTACGCGCTGACCCGGGGGGCGCCGGGGCTCGAATCGGAATCGTTGCGCCGGCAGACGGCGGCCGGTGCTGATTGGCTGGAGGCGATGTCGACGCCACCGGAGGCGGATACCGCCTCCAGCCACTCAGGCGGCCTGTTCCAGCCAGCGTACACCCCGGCTGACGATCTGCGACCCGAGAGATGGCGCGAGTGGCGCTTCGTGGACGGAGTCACGGGCGCCGCATTCCGCGAGTCGCTAACGCTGGTAGGTGACGCCGACCGCAATCGTCCGCGATAATCCGGGCCGCACGCCGGCGGGACGCCGCGCGGCCACGTGGGCGACATCGAAGACGTTCTGCAGCGTGGCGTTGAGCCGAGTGTCGGTGCCAAGGTTCCAGCCGGCGGTCAGATCGACCACGGCGAACGCCTCCGTTCCGGTGCCCAGTTCGATGGGCCCGCGGCCCGCCACGGTCCGCATCGCGCTACCGGCGGTCAGCGTCGCATACGCGTCCCAGGCAGATCCTTGCACGCCACCGGATATGTGCACCTGGTGCTCCGGTAGGTACGGGATCTCGTCGCCCGCTTCGACCTCGCCCCAGGGCTCGTAGTCGCTCTCGAAACTCGAGAGGAACTCGCCGCGAGTCCACGTGTATCCGAGTGATACCGGCACGCCCACAGAGGCCTGGGCCGGCGCGATGTTCCACGTGCCCGAGACCTCGGCGCCCCACACGCGAGCCTTGCCGCCGTTGAACTGATCGCCCGTGCCCTGGCCGCCGCCCGAGAGCGTGTCGTTCCCCAGCAAATTCACGTAGCCGTTGAAAAAACCGGCAGCGGAGAACGCCCCGCCGAGGCCACGGTAGCGGCCTCCCAACTCGTAGTTCACGCTGGTTTCCGCCTCGACTTCGGCAGCAGCGCCCGGTGCCGGCGGCGCGAACCCGCGGTGCACGCCGGCGAACAGCATCCCGTCATCGCCCACCCGGTAGTCGAGACCGATGCCCGGCACCAGCACGTTGACGCGTGAATCGCGGACGCGACTGGCCGCGCTTCGATCCGGATCGTCCTTCTCATAGTCGGTTCGTGTCATACCAATCGTCTCGAAGCGCAGGCCCGGAGTGATCCCCAGTTTCCCGAGGACTGCGCGATCCTGAGCAAACAACGCCCATGCACGGGCATCGCTAACGCGATTGGATTGGCTGCCGGGGGCACCGACACTGGTGAGCAGTTTCTGGCCGCCGATCATCTGATAGCCGTCTTCCGACTGGAAGCGATCCTCCCGATCGACGTGGTAGCGCACGCCGACTTCCAGATCGTGGCTAGTCGCCGCCCCGCCCGTATGCAGGCCGACGACGGTCTGGATCCCTTCCCCGAAGTAGCTGCGATTGTTGTGCCGCTGCTTGAGAGCGTCCGGCGTGCTCTCAGCGCCGCGCAGGATGGCCAGTTCGTCCGCGTACACGTCAGGGGTGTCGAGCACCGAACTCAGACTGGCCCCGGCCACACTCTGTAACTTGTACCAGTCGCGCCGAAAGTCGTTGCGGTAAACCACCGTGGTGACGTCCACCGCCGCGCTGAGGACTCCGTAGTGACGAAGCTGGACCTGGCTGTGTTCCAGGTCGATCTGGTCGTGCTGCGAAGCGGCGTAGCGCCGGTTGGGCTGGGCGGCGAAGTCGAGATCGGTAAGGCCGAGATAGGTCTCGTCGCTGACCTGATCCGTGTAGCCCACCTTCGCCTCGATCTCATGGAACGAAGTGCCCCGTCCGACGCTGCGATAGCGCATCTTGCCGAGGTAGTCGCTCAGGCGAAAGCCGGCGTCGCCGCCGCCGTCAACCTGTTTGAAACCGTCGGTGCGAATCTGGTAAGTCTCCAACATCCAGCCCCAGCGACCCGAGTTGCCTCCGACCGTGAGACGGCCGCGCGCTGTCGCGTTGTTGCCACCGCCGACATTGGCGAGCAAATCGAGATTGGCGTCAGGAACACGCGTCGAGACCAGGTTCAGCGCGCCGCCGTTGGTGCGCGGTCCGAACTTGATCTGGCTGCTCCCCTTGCGAACCTCCACGGCTTCCATCCGCGCGGCCGTCGGGAAGTAGTAGGCCGACGGCGCCGCGTACGGCGCGGGCGAGATCAGCACCCCATCTTCCATCAGCGTGATGTTGGCCGAGCGCTCGCCGCCCGATCCGCGCATGCCGATGTTGGGCCGCAGTCCGTAGCCATCCTCCTCCTGGATGTTCACTCCCGGAACCGAGCGCAGGATCCGGTGGATATCGGCAAATCCCGCCTGCGCACGAAGCAGTTCGGCGCCTTCCAGTCGGTCGGCGGAGCCGCCGATGAGTTCGAGGTTCTCGGCGCTGCCGACGACCATGATCATCTCGTCAACGCGCGCCGTGGAGGGCTTCTCGCCGGACTGCCCCTCCCTGGCTTGCGGCGGTTCAGACTCCTGCTTCGCAGGCTCCTCCGTCCGTGCAGGTTGCTCCTGCGCAGCGGTGGGAAACGCGATGGCGGCGGCAAGAAGCGTGTACGAGACACCGCGCGGAATGACCGTCCTCAGCCTGAACATCGTGGAATCCTCAGCGTGTACTCGGAAGTTGGCGTCTCTTCGTCGGGCGCTTATTGAGACTGCGTCTCAGTTGCAATATCGACTGTAGCCCATTCACGCCGGACCCGAGCTGACTTCCGGGCTCACCTGTCATGCAGCTGTCACATCGAGGTCCACGCCGGGTTTCGAGGCTACGTCCTCGGCGTTTCTTCAGGGTCCTCGGGGGCTGCGCGGGAGGTCGGCTGGACGGCTAGCCGCTGAAGTACAGGTAGGCCATCACAATCCCGATCAACACGAGAATCGTGGCGCTCACGTCCGCGCGGTCCCAGCTCGCGCGCGTCTCGCGGCGCTGATCGTCGGTCACCGTGCCGTAGGTCAGCCCTTCGATCTGTTTCGCGTCGGGTGCCTCGGTCGCGTAGCTCACTCCGATCATGACGACTGCCGACACGAAGAAGATCAACAGGCTGTAGTACTGAAAGTACGTGTTGTGGACGATCCACAACAACGATCCCGGGGAGTAGGCAAACTCGGGATTCAACTTCGGCAACGTATCCACGCCGAGTCGGAACAGGCCGAGCGAGAACCCCGAGAGTAGCGCCGCGAGACAGCCCTTCGCATTCAGTCTCTTCATGAAGACGCCGAAGAAGAACACCACGAAGATCGGCGGCGCGAGGTAACCCGAGACGCTCTGCAGGTAGTAGTAGAGGCCCTGTCCGCCCTGGATCACCGGCACCCAGAGCAAGCCGACCACCACCATGACCACGGTGGCGATGCGTCCGGTCCACACGAGTTGTTGCTGCGAAGCCTGCGGCTTGAACTTGCTGTACAGATCCATGGTGAACAACGTCGACGACGCGTTGAACACGCCGGCCAGCGAGCTCATCAACGCCGCGAGCAAACCGGCGACCACCAGGCCGCGAACACCCACCGGCAACACCGTCTGGACCATCAGCGGAAAGGCCGCCTGGCACTGGCCCACGAGAACTTCGCCGTTGGCGCCTATCAGCGCGTCGGCCATGGCCGCGCTACGGCCGCTCTGCGCCAGCGCAAGGCCGATCATCCCCGGAATGATGAAGATGAACACCGGCAGCAGCTTCAGTCCCGCAGCGAAGATCGTGCCGCGGCGTGCCTCGCGTTGATTCGGTGCGCCCAGAGTCCGCTGCACGATGTACTGATCCGTGCACCAGTACCAGAGCCCGATGATCGGCGCGCAGAGCAGCATTCCGGCCCAGGGGAAGTCGCCGTTGAAGTACCAGGCCATGCGGCCCGCCTCCAGCACCGGCTCCCAGGTTCCCTCGACTCCTTCGGGAATCAATGGCTTCCACAGGTTGAAGGCATCCGAGCCAAGGACTGTGCGCAGTTCGCCCCAACCGCCCAGCGCCCGCAGCCCGAAGAAGGTGACCAGCGCCGACCCCACCACCAAGACGACCGTCTGCATCGCCTCGGTGTAGGCGACGGCGCGCAGTCCGCCGATCACCGTGTACGCACCGGTGAGCACGATGGCCAGAATCGACCCGACCCAGAACGAGTCGAGCACGAGTCCGCCGATCTCCAGCCGGGCTTCCGGCATGAGCGTGCGAAAGACGATGCCGCCGGCGAACACGCCCACGGCGATCTTGGTGAGGACGTACGCGACCAATGAGATGACCGACAACACGTAGCGGTTCGTAGCGGAGAATCGGCGTTCGAGGAACTCCGGCATGGTGAAGACGCGCGAGCGCGCATAGAACGGCACGAACACCCAGCCGAGCACGAGCAGACACCAGGCGTGCAATTCGTAGTGCGCCAACGCCACGCCGTCGGTACATCCTGATCCCGCCAGCCCGACCAGATGCTCCGAGCCGATGTTGGAGGCGAAGATCGACGCCCCAATGACGAACCACCCGAGGTTACGGCCCGCCAGGAAGTAGTCGTCCGTGGTGCCTCGATCCTGCCGGATCGCGTACCAGGCGACGCCACCGATCGCGGTGAAGTAGAGCGCCACCACGATCCAGTCGTAGGTATGCATGCGGTCCTCTCGTGCGGGGCCGGTCGGGGTTCCGACGTCGGCCGAATCTATTCAACCGGCGCCTGAGACTCAAACCGCTGACTTTCCCTCCGGACACAGTGTGCTCCGGCGCCGTGGACTCAGAGGTGGCGCAGAAAGGCTTCCGGGCGGTTGAGGAAATCGCGGGTCAGGGTCACATGCTCGAGGTCGTCGTATCCGACCTCGCCTATCGGCGCCTGATCGAAGCTCAGGATGCGAGCGCCCGACGCCGCCATGAGAATCGGCGAATGCGTGCAGACGATGAACTGGCAGTCGCGCTCTGCCGCTGCCGTCATCAGGACCGACAGCAGCGTCAGTTGCCTCATCGGTGAGAGGGGCGCCTCTGGCTCGTCGAGGAGGTACAAACCACCCGGCGCCAGTCGCTGCTCGAAGAAGTTGAGAAACTGCTCGCCGTGCGAGCCGGCATCAGGATCCGCGCCATACCGGCGGCGCAGTTCGGCGATCGACTTTGTGTAGGGAGCACAGCGCCGGGCGAGCTCGACCTCCGGAAGATCGGCATGTTCGGTTCGCACGCGGTGAACCTCCGCCTCGAGTTCCGCGATCTCCTCCTTCGTGCGGTTGACGAAGCCGAAGAAGTCCTCAGCGCGCAGGAAGAAGCCGCGCCGGGTTCGCCGGGTCCAGATCAGGCGCATCGCTTCACCCAGTGGTCGCACGTGGCGCAGGGAGGCGTCGAGGTCGATCGACTCGCTACCGGCTGCCACCGACTCCGTGGCCCAGGCCAGCGCCTCGAGGAAGGTGGACTTCCCGGAACCGTTCTCGCCGACCAGAAAAGTGATGGGTGTTGTCAGGGCGACGCAATCGAGCTCGCGCAAGGTCGGAACGTGGAACGGGTACACGTCGGCCGGACTGTTCTCATGCTCGATGCGAACTTCGCGAAGATGAATCGTCGGCACTCACTCTCTCCCCTACTGCAGGATCGCCTCAGCACTGTGGCGGAGCATTATGGCTGCTGGCGTCGCCAGAGGCTCGTGGCTCACGCGGAATACCTGGCGTCCTTGCAGCCGACCAACGTCAAGCCCTATAGTGGTCGCTGTTTACTTAACTGAGTTAACTAAATGGCCATGAACAAGAATTCAGAGAGCCTGGGTGAAATCGAAGAACTGGTGCTTCTGGCCATCCTGCGATTGGGGGACGACGCCTATGGCGTTCCGATCATCAGCGAGATCGCCGGGAGGGCCGGCCGCGAGGTGGCACCGGCCGCCGTCTATGTCGCGCTGCGCCGACTGCGGCACAAGGAACTCGTAACGTCGTGGACCTCCGAGCCGGAACCGGTGCCAGGTGGGCGAGCGCGACGTTACTTCAGCGTCACCGAGGCCGGCGTCGAGTTGCTGGCACACTCGCGCCAAAAGATGCTTCGCATGTGGGATGGCCTGCAGCCGATGCTCGAGAAACGATGAGTGCCGGCCGCTGGCTCCTGCGCCACACCCTGCCCTCCGATGAACTCGTTATCGTCGGCGAGATCGAGGAGATGTGCGCGGATCGCTACCGCGACGCCCGTCCCTGGCGCGCCCACCTCGGGTACTGGCAACAGGTTCTGGCGCTCGCCTTGCATTTCACACTCGAAAAACGCCGCGAACGGCGACGCTCCTCTGGTCGCCGCGTTTCCGGCGGCCCGCTACTACCCGGCCCCGGATTCCCCACCGAGAGAAACTTCACCATGAGCACCTTGCTCGATGATGCTCGTCAAGCCCTCCGCCATCTCCTGCGCCGCCCCGGCTTCTCAGCGACGGTGGTCCTGATCCTCACTATCGGTATCGGGCCCGCGGTCGCCATCTTCACGGTCGTGAACGGCCTCCTGCTCCGACCTTTGCCCTACGAGGACCCCGATCGTCTCGGGCTCGTACGGATCGACCTCAGCGGGCTGGTGGCGCACCCCGGAATCTCCCATGGCGAGATCGTCGACCTGCGCGAGGGTATGCGCAGTGCCGCCGGGGTGGAGGCGGTCAACCGCGAGTTCACCACCATCCTCGGCGAAGGATCCGAGATGGTGCCGCGCAAGGGCACGACGGCGACGCTCGGCTTCTTCGATCTGCTCGGCGTCCAGCCGGTACTCGGCAGGAGCTTCATCGAAGCGGACCGCGAGGAGCGCGTCGCGCTGATCAGTCACCGCCTGTGGACTGACCACTTCGGCGCCGATGCCGCGATCGTTGGCGATACCACCATCATCAACGCGACGGCGTACACGATCGTCGGGGTGCTGCCGCCGGACTTTGAACTCATGCTCGGACCAGGGGGAGGAGTCTCGACCGAGGTCGACTTGTGGTTCCCGCTACTCCTGGACCCGGAATTCCGCAACTTCTGGGGCTTCCGGACGCTAGTACGACTCGCTCCGGAGACTTCGTTCGCCGAGGCCCGCGCCGAGATCGAACGACTCGGCGGGGAGATGGTGCGCAACTTCCCCGCGATCTATGAGGACGCGGGCATCCGCTTCGACCTGCATCCGCTGCACGATGACCTGGTGGCGCCCGTTCGCCCAGCCCTGCTGGTCCTCTTCGGTGCCGTCGCGATGGTCCTGCTGATCGCCTGCAACAACGCCGCGGGCTTGCTACTCGCCGGAACGCTGGCCCGGGCCAAGGAATTGGCCGTGCGGCAGGCACTGGGCGCACACCGTTATCGGGTGCTGAGCCAGGTGATGATCGAGAGCCTGTTGCTGGCCAGCGCCGCGGGTGCGCTCGGCGTGCTGGTCGCGCGCGTCGGTCTGCAGAGTCTTCTGGCCTTCCAGCCGGGAAACCTGCCACGAGTCGGCGCCATGGTCGTCGATGCGACGGTGCTGGGATTCGCCATCGCCGTGACCTTCCTGGCCTGTCTAGCCTTCGGAATCA
Source organism: Acidobacteriota bacterium (assembly GCA_029263295.1). Classification (GTDB taxonomy): domain Bacteria; phylum Acidobacteriota; class UBA890; order UBA890; family WLXD01; genus WLXD01. The sequence goes on from JAJCXT010000108.1 coordinate 65,330, forward strand.
TCCCGGCCTGGCAGGGGTCCCGGGCCGAGGCCGCTGACGTGTTGCGCCAGGGCGGCCGCACCGGTGGCACTGTGCGCGGACGCGCGCGCAACGGCCTGGTCGTTGCCCAGGTTGCCTTCTCGGTAATGCTCCTGATCGGTGCGGGACTGCTAATCCGCACGATGCAGCAGTTGCAGGCGGTCGACCTCGGCTTCGATCCGACCAACGTCCTTGCGCTGCGCGTGCCTCTGGACGGCGCCGCGGTAGAGCGCGAGGAACGCTGGGCGAAGTTCCGGACCGTGGCGGACGAGGTGCGCGCGCTTCCCGGAGTGACCGCGGTGGGTGGCATGCAGGAGACGCCGCTCAGTGGGCGCGGATTCCGCTCGAGCTACTCGCCCGATGTCGATTCGACCGACGAGTGGAACGGCACCACCGCAGATTACCGCTGGGTCCTCCCCGACACGCTCGAAGCACTGGGCGGGCGTCTGCTTGCCGGGCGCGATATCAGCCGCGCGGACGTCGATCAGAATCGTCCGGTCGCGGTCATCGACCAGGCGCTCGCCGCGGACACGTGGCCCGGTGAGAGTCCAATCGGCAAACGTCTCAAGGTGATGATCGAATCGCCGAACCTCGATCCCGTCGTGGAGATCATCGGGGTCATGGAGCACCCGAAGATCATCGACGGCCGGACTGTTCCGATGCCGATCGTCCTGCTTCCCTACAGTTCCACGCGACGCAGCGAGATGACCCTGCTTGTGCGGGCCGAACGCGATCCCGCAGCGCTCGCCGACGCGATTCGCGTCGCCGTCTACGCCGCAGGAACCGGACGTCCGGTCCACACCATCCAGCCCCTAGATGCACTCGTGGTTGATGCGCGCGCGGACGCGCGGTTCATTCTCCTCCTGATGAGCACCCTCGCCGGCGTTGCCGTAGTCCTGTCGGCGGCCGGCATCTATAGCGTGCTCGCCTACTTGGTTCGCCAGCGTAGCCACGAGACTGGTGTGCGTATGGCCCTTGGCGCGGCGGCACGCGACATCCTCAGGCTGAACCTGGGTACGGGGTTGCTGTTGGCGGCCGGCGGCGTTGCGTTCGGTCTACTGGGCGCACTGTTGCTCTCGGGGTTCCTCGAGAGCGTGTTGTTCGGTGTCGCGCCGCGCGACCCGATCACGTTCTTCGGAGTGGCGCTGGTGGTGTCTCTGGTCGCGACCTTGGCATCGCTGGTCCCGGCGCTGCGCGCGGCCAGAAGCGACCCTGCCCACGCGCTGCGCTCGTAGCCTCGGGGCCACGCCAGGCGCATCAGTCCATGCGCAGGGCGCTGACTGGATCCATGCGGGCTGCGCGCAGCGCGGGCAGGAAACTCGCCAGTGCGGTGGAGGCCAGGAGCACCAGCGCCACGACGAGAGCCGTCATCGGATTCACGACGCCCAGGTTCTGGAGCACGGAGTTCAGCGTCCGCACGAGAATCAGGATGAACGGTGAGCCGACGGCCACGCCGATAGCACCGAGGGTGACGCCCTGCAGAGTGATCATCTTCACCACATCCGCGCCGCGTGCCCCGACGGCCACACGCACACCGATTTCCTGGCCGCGCTGCGCGACGTTGTAGGCGAGCACTCCGTACGTGCCGATGGCGGCGAGGAAGAGCGCCAGGTAACCGAAGCCGGTGAGCAACAGGTTCATGAAGTCGATGCCGACGAACATCTGATCGACGATTTCGCCTAGTGTCTGCATCTGGCCAACACCGAGTTGAGCGTGCACCTGCTGCAATTCCTGCCGCAGTGGCGTGTCCACAACGTGTACATCTTCGCCAGTACGAACGAGCAGAAAGACCATGCCGCCGATCTCCTGTGCCAGCGGCACAAAAATGACGCTATCGGCGCCAGGCGACGCGACATCGGTGGAAATCAGCGACTGGCGTGTGTTGGCGATGATTCCGACGACCTCTCGCGACTCCCCGCGGAAGTTGATGCGTTCTCCGATCGGGTCGCTGTCAGGCCAGAAACGCCCCGCCAGCGTTTCATTGACCACTGCGACGCGAGCGGCGTCTTCGCGGTCGCCAGGCTCGAAGTAACGCCCGCGGATAAGAGCGATCGAGAGGCTCTCCAGGTAATCGGGCGGCGTCGCCGCCCACAGCGCGCGGGGGCTTGCCTCGTCTTCAGGGTGTTCGCGCCCGACGACGGTGAACGCATCGCTGGTGGCGAAGACGTTGAGGGGCAACGCGCTGGCCGATGTGACTTCGCGGACTCCGCTCACCGCTGCCGCGCGCGACTCCAACTCGGCCACCATGGAGAGACGCTCGGCGTCACCTTCCACTGGCAGCGAGACCGCCATGGTCAGGAGATTGGTGTCGTCGAAGCCCGGATCCGCATCGCGCACGCCGCGGAATCCGTCGATCATCATGCTGGCGCCCGCGAGCAGCACCATCGAAAGCGCGATCTCGGCAATCACCAGGCCGCGCGAGAGCATCTTCTTGCGGACGTCGCCGGTGGCGCCGCGACCGCCGTCCTTGAGCGTTCCTGCCAAGTCGACTCGCAACGCCTGGGCCGCTGGTATCAGGCCGAAGAGCACCGCCGCGACCGCCGTCACGATGAGCGAGAAGACGAGCACGGCGCCGTCCAGCGCTGGAATGTACGCCCTGGGCATGGTGCCGGCAAACTGCACACCCATCGCCCGGACCGCGATCCACGACAGGAAGAGCCCAGCCGACCCAGCCAGCAGGGCGAGCATGAAACTCTCGATCAGGAGCTGGCGGATGATGTGTCGTCGCCCGGCGCCGAGCACCACGCGCAAGGCGATCTCTCGGCGGCGCGCTTGCCCACGAGCCGAGAGCAGATTGGCGATGTTCACGCAGGCGATGAGGAGCACGAAAAAAACGGCTCCCTGGATCAGCGCGAACATCGCGCGACCCTGCTTGTTGGGAATCTCGTTGCGGTAGTTGTTCACGTCGAGCACGTAGCCGCGGTTCGACTCGGGGTACTCCTCGACCAGGTTGCCCCAGATGGCCTGCATGTTCTCCTTGGCCTGGTCCATGGTCACGCCGTCCTGCAACCGACCGAGCGCGACGACCGTGCGCTCGTCGCGCGAGACCGCGTTGGGGTCGAGGGCGAGCGGCAGCCAGATGTGGATCCCAGGTAGGAAGAACTCGAAGTCATCTGGAAGCACGCCGACGACCGTGTGCTGCTCGCCGTTGACGACAACCTGTGCGCCGACTGGCTCCGTGAGCTCGGGCAAGCGGGTCGCCAGCAGAGCCTCGGTAACCAGCACCACTCGATGCTGTCCCAGAAACCCCTCCTCGGCTGTGAACGCGCGTCCCTCGATCGGGTTGGCGCCGAGTATCTCGAAGAAGACTGGCGACACGCGCGCCGAAGGCGCGGTCACGGGACGATCACCGACGCCGATGGTGGCCTGTCCGGGCTGAAAGCCCGCGAGGTCGCCGAACGCACGGTTGCGCTCGTCCAGATCGCGAAAGTTCGCCGGCGACGCGGTCAGCGTCTGCGGTGCGCCCTCCTCGCGCTCACCCATCAGGACGATGCGATGGGCGGCCGGGTACGGCAGTGGCCTGTAGAGCACGGCGTTGACGAGCGAGAACACTGTGGTATTCCCGGCCAGTGCCAGTGCCAGCGACGCCGCCGCCACCAGGTTGATCATCCAGTGACGCCGTAGTCCTCGGATGCCGACGCGAATATCGTGAGCCACGGTCGCCATTACGATCTGTCTCCCTTTTCGAGATAGTCGGGCCGCCCGCGCGGCGGTTCACCGATTATTTCGAAACAAAGTTTAGCTTTGCCTAATTTAGTCTTGGCTAAACCTAAGAGGTTCTCACGCCCGCGTCAATCCCCAAGAACGTCGCCTGCTCACTTCCCCTTCGCCGGACCGGGGGCCTCCGGACTCGCCGGGAGCGCGCCTATCGGAGCACGATCTCACTGATTCCGGTCGCTGCCGGCCGCGCGTGATCGAACCAGATCCGCAACCGCGGGGTCGCGACAGGCTGGAACCTGACGCTGTTCAGCGCCATCGCCATCGGCACCGAAGGTTGCGCTTGCGGGTTCAGGACCGGTGCCCATGCGCCGCCGTCCCAGTACTCCGCACCCCATGCCAGTGGCGCCGCCGTGCCACGACTCTCCCATCCCCAGAAGTACACCTCGGCCCGGCCCACTTCTCGGGAATCACCCAGGTCGATCTCGACCCAGTCGCGGGCGTTGCTTGTGCCCACCGTGGTCCAGCGTTTGCGCGAGTAATAGTTGAACACGGCTTCGCCGTCATTGACCACGGCCACGGGCGGACCCTCCGCGCTGAAACTCGCCCTTACCCTCGGCGCGCCTGTGCCGATCGGGTTGTAGGCAAGGTTCGGCACGGGCGCCGTCGGGAGGCTCGGTTCATCATCGCTCCAGGCCTCGAGTTCGGAGAGTCCGGATACGTAGCCGGGACGATGCTCGAGCACGACACGCAGACGTGCCGTCTGGATCGGCTCGCGCGGGCGTACGCGATTGGCGCGCCGACCGGCAGGAATCGACGGCTCCCGATCACCGTCGAATACGACCCATGCGTCATCGACCCACGCCTCGAGGCGATACCCAAGCGGAGGCGCCGCTGGAGGATGCCCGTCGGTCTGCGTGAGCGCGCGGACGACGCGGTCGGGTGCGTCTTCGGCAACGAAGTCCGGCACGCGAATCGTGTCGTCGAGAAAATACAGACGGACCTCCTCGATACTGCGCTCGATGCCGAAGTCCACCTCGAACCAATCCTCGGCCAGGCTCCCGTCGGCCACCCAACGATTCGGGGGCGACGCGTTGTACCAGTACTGGCCGTCGATCGCCCAGTCGGGCGGATACTCCGGCCGAAAGCTCGACGCCGACGCATGCGGATACCACGCCTTCTGGTTGTTCACGGCGAAGTTGCGCGTGCGACCGTCCGGCGGCGGCATGGTCGCGGACTCGACAGCCGGTTCCAGCGGGACCTCGAGACGACCCATGGTCGGCGACGAAGCGCGCGTCTCAGCGTCGACGATCACGCGCAGGCCCGCACCACGACCGTAGCGGGAGCCGTCGCGATCCCACAGCACCGTCACGCGATGACCGCGATAGGCGACATCGTCGAGAGCGAACCAGTCCCACTCGGTGGGCGCCATCGGGTTCACCACCAGCGCGTCACCATCAGACCGGAGTCCGATCAGCCCTGTGATCGCCAGGTCCACGAAGCCCGAGTGCAGGTAGTGCTCGGAGTGGAAGAACTTGTCGTGCCCGGACCAGGCGCCGGTGTCCGGATCGGCGGCCTCGGCAATGTAGGGACGACCTGCCTTGCGTTGGGTCAGAGCGTAGTTACGGAACAAATCGAACCAATCGACGGCGTCGACCACGCCCTGCTCGTAGTTGTTGAGGAGATTGGCGAAGGCCACCAACGTCTGCGTCGTGGCGTAGGGCCATGAGTTGCCGCTCCACACGCAACACCGGGGCGAGACGTAGTAGAGCGGGTCCCCCTTTTCCGTGACCGTCGGGCCGAACGGCGCGTAGAAACGCTCCGGGTCCATGAGGAACTGCCAGGCATCTTCGTAGCCGGAATCCGGCAGGTTGAACTGCCAGGGAACAAAGCCGATCGCTTCGCGTCCATGCGAATCGCCCGCCCATGGGCCGCTCTGGTAGGTGAGCGTCTTCGCGGCGATCAGTGGCAGCGAACCGTCGGCTGCGACGATCGCGCCGGCGACTGCGGCATTCCCGAACTGCTCATTGCCGGCACCGGGCCACGGGTCCGCTACGGTCTCTTCGTCCTCAGCGAACTGCTGGAAGAAGAACTCTCGCTCCGGGTCCCACAGTTCACCCTGTACACGCGCTTTGAGCTCCGCGGCGCGGACCGCAAAGTCGCGCGCCAGAACAAGGTCGCCTGCCAACTCGGCCGTGCGCGAGATGGCAATCGCGTCGGCGTACAGGTAGGCGTTCAGTGTTGGCCGGTAACCCTCCGCGCCGTCGAACCACTGCGGCGTCTGCCGCGAGTTGATGGTCGTCTCCATGCCGTCGTGCATTCCGTCCCAGCGGAACATCCGGTGCTCTGCGTCCCAGCGCTCATCCATCCAGCCGGCGTACTGCCGCTGCATGTACGGGAGCATCGAGATGATCCACCGGTCATCGCCAGCGACTTCGTGAATGGCCCACAGCGCATCGGCATACCAGTTGGAGTAGCTGCGCGGCTCCGCGCCAGGAACGTCGAACCAGTAGCGCGCGAAGTCGTC